>NZ_QAIH01000124.1 GCF_003060895.1 Acidovorax sp. HMWF029
GCCCAGTCCCCCGCCCGCAATCTGCCAGAGCAGGAAATAAGTTATTCGCCACAGCATGCGCTCAGCAAAGCCTTTTCAAAAACACCCAGGGCGCAACGTGTGCGCCCCGTTTACAACACAAGGAAAGCCAGCCTGGACAGCGTGCAAGGCACCGGTCCGCCCGGGGCGCGGGCATGCCGGGTGCGTTCACCCCGTCTCAGGCCTGCTGCAATTGCACCTGTGGCTGTGCCGTGAGCCGGTAGCCCGCGCCCCGCACGGTTTCCACCATCACCGACGCGCCGCCCAGCGCTTCGCGCAGGCGCTTCACATGCACATCCACCGTGCGCTCTTCAATGAACACGTGGTCGCCCCACACCTTGTCCAGCAATTGCGAGCGGCTGTGCACGCGCTCGGCGTGTTTCATCAAGAAGTGCAGCAACTTGAATTCTGTAGGCCCCACCTTGAGAGGCTGCGCCTGGAAGGACACACGGTAGGTCGCGGCATCCAGCACTAGCTCGCCAATTGTCACGCTATCACTCACCTGCTCGGGCGCGCGGCGGCGCAGCACTGCACGGATGCGGGCCAGCAGTTCCTGCGTGGAAAACGGCTTGGTAATGTAGTCATCGGCACCGGCGTCCAGACCCGCCACCTTGTCTGGCTCGTCGCCACGCGCGGTGAGCATGAGGATGGGGATGGGCTTGGTGCGGCTATCTGCACGCCATTTGCGGGCCAGCGACAGGCCACTCTGCCCGGGCAGCATCCAGTCGAGCAGGATGACGTCAGGCAGCACTGCATCAAGCTCGCGCTGGGCGGAATCGCCGTCTTCTGCCCAGAAGGGCTGAAATCCGTTGTGGCGCAGGTTGACGGCAATCAGCTCGGCAATTGCGGGTTCGTCCTCCACGATAAGGACACGGGGGAGTTTTCTCATAACGATGCCAACGCCTTAGTCTTACAGCACGGTTGACTCGATCTCGTCGAGGGCAGTGTGGCGCACATCCTTGCCCTTGACCAGATAGATGATCAACTCGGCCACATTCTTGGAGTGGTCTCCGATGCGCTCTATCGCCTTGGCTAGAAACAGCAGGTCAAGGCTTGGCGAAATGGTGCGGGGGTCTTCCATCATGTATGTGATGAGCTTGCGCACGAAGCCGTCGAACTCCTTGTCGATGAGGTCGTCCTCCTTGAGGATGGCAACAGCAGCCTTGACGTCCAGACGAGCAAACGCATCCAGCGTCTTGCGCAGGAGGCCCGAGGCCAGCTCAGCGGCCGTGCGCAGGTCGCTCGATGGCAGCGAGCGCGGAGCACCGCTCTCGATGATGGAGCGCACCATGCGCGCCATCTTGTTGGCTTCGTCCCCCATGCGTTCGAGGTTGGCCGTGGCCTTGGAAAAGGCCAGCAGCAGGCGCAGGTCGCGCGCCGTGGGCTGGCGGCGGGCGATGATCGAGGACAACTCCTGGTCAATCTCGACTTCCATCGCATTGATGCGGGTCTCCATCGAAGCAACAGTCTCCACCGCCTCCAGGCTGAACTGGGACAAGGCGTAGACCGCCTGTCGGATCTGCGACTCTACGAGCCCCCCCATCTCCATGACACGAGCGGAGACGCTGTTGAGTTCGCTGTCGAACTGAGACGAAAGATGCTTATCGGGCATGGCGTGCCTCCTTCTTCTTAGCCAAAACGGCCAGTGATGTAGTCTTCTGTTTCCTTGCGCTCGGGCTTGAAGAATATCTGCTCGGTCGCACCGAACTCGATCATTTCGCCGAGGTACATGTATGCTGTGTAGTCGCTGCAGCGCGCTGCCTGCTGCATGTTGTGGGTCACGATGGCAATCGTGTAATCGTGCTTGAGCTCATCGATCAGCTCTTCAATCTTGGCCGTAGACAACGGGTCCAGGGCCGAGGTAGGCTCATCCAGCAGCAGCACCGAGGGCTTCACCGCCACGCTGCGTGCGATACACAGGCGCTGCTGCTGGCCGCCGGACAGCGACAGGCCACTTTGATGCAGTTTGTCTTTCACCTCGGTCCACAGCGCGGCTTTCGACAGCGCCCACTCCACGCGGTCATCCATCTCGCTCTTGCTCAGGCTTTCGTATAGCTTCACGCCAAACGCGATGTTGTCGTAGATGGACATGGGAAACGGCGTGGGCTTCTGGAACACCATGCCGATTCGTGCGCGCAGCAGGTTGATGTCCTGCTTGGGATCCAGAATGTCCTGGCCGTAGAAGTTGATCGAGCCTTCGGCGCGTTGGCCGGGGTACAGGCTGTACATGCGGTTGAGCGTACGCAGCAGCGTGGACTTACCGCAGCCCGATGGCCCGATGAAGGCCGTGACCTTGTGTTCGGCGATATTGAGGCTCACGTTGCGCAGGCCCTGGAACTTGCCGTAGAAAAAACTCAGGTTGCGCAGCTCCAGCGCATTCTTGCTGGCAGGAGCGGTAGCGGTAGCGGTGGCGTTCATTGTCGATTCCTGAAATTGGAGACTGTCTTGTCAGTGTCTGCAGTGGGAGTCCCGGGTTGGGTCAGACGCGGTTCTTCTCGCGCAGGAACACCCGCGCCACGACGTTGAGGATCAGCACCGACAGCGTGATGAGCAGCGCGCCGCCCCATGCCAAGCGCACCCAGTTTTCGTAGGGGCTCAAAGCAAACTGGAAGATCACCACAGGCAGGTTAGCCATGGGCGCATTCATGTTGGTGCTGAAGAACTGGTTGTTGAGCGCCGTGAACAACAGGGGTGCAGTTTCACCACTGATGCGGGCCACAGCCAGCAGCAGGCCGGTCATCACGCCGCTGCGGGCAGCGCGCAGGGTGACCATGGTGGAAACCTTCCAGCGCGGAGCCCCAAGGGCAAAGGCGGCTTCGCGCAAGCTACCGGGCACGAGGCGCAGCATGTTCTCGGTGGTACGCACGACCACAGGCACGGCGATCAGAGACAACGCCAGACTTCCGGCCCAGCCAGAGAAGTTGCCCACCGTGGCCACCGCAATCGCATAAACGAACAGGCCCAGCACGATGGAGGGGGCAGACAGCATGATGTCGGTCACGAACCGGGTCAGCTCCGCCACCCTGCTCCGGTCACTGTATTCGGCCAGGTACACACCGGCTAGCACGCCGACAGGGGTTGACACCAGCACGGTGAAGCCCACCATCAACAGGCTGCCCACGATAGCATTGGCCAGTCCTCCGCCTTCCGAACCCGGGGCTGGCGTGGACTGGGTGAACATGTTCCAGTCCAGCGCAGCGAAGCCGTTAGTCAGCAGCACGCTCAGGATCCAGAGCAGCACAAACAGGCCCAGCACCATGGCGCCCAGGGACAGGGTCAGCCCGATGGCATTGGAGCGCTGGCGCTTTTTATAGAGTTGTTGGTTGAATTCCATGGAGCTTGTCTCGATAGAGGGTTTCATGGTGGCTCAGAGGCCCTTGGCCTTCTCGGCGCGCAGCAGCATGATCTTGGCGGCCGACAACACCACAAAGGTGATCACGAAGAGCAAGAAGCCCAGGGCAAACAGCGTGGAGAGGTGGAAATCCGCCGCTTCGCCAAACTCGTTGGCCAGTGTCGAAGCGATGGAGGTACCTGGTGAAAACAGCGAAGTGGGCATGCGGTTGGCATTGCCGATCACAAAGGTCACCGCCATGGTCTCGCCCAGTGCGCGCCCCAGGCCCAGCATGACGCCGCCAATCACGCCCTTCTGCGTGTAGGGCAGCACCACGCGGCGAACCACCTCCCAGGTCGTGCAGCCCAGGCCATAGGCCGACTCGCGCAGAATGGGGGGCACGATCTCGAACACGTCGCGCATCACAGCCGCCACGAAAGGCAACACCATAAAGGCGAGCACGATGCCCGCTGCCAGGATGCCAAAACCATTGGTGCTGCCACCAAACAGGAAACCCACCAGCGGCATGGAGCCCAGCAGTTTCTGCACAGGCATCTGGAAGTAGTCGGCAAACAGCGGGGCAAACACGAACAGGCCGAACATGCCGTAGATGATGGAGGGCACGGCCGCCAGCAGTTCCACCGCCGTGCCCAGCGGGCGGCGCAGCCACACCGGGCAGGTTTCGGTGAGGAACAGGGCGATACCAAAGGCCAGCGGTACAGCGATCAGCAGCGCAATGCCCGCACTGACCAGGGTGCCCACGATGGCAATCGCAGCACCGAACTCCTCATTGACGATATCCCATTCCACGCGCCAGATGAACTGGACTCCGAACTTGTGAAAAGCTGGCCACGCGTAGATAAAGAGTGAGACGATGATGCCAAGCAACGCGGCAAGCACCAGCAAAGAAAGACTCTGGGTCAGCCGATGGAAAAAAATATCCTGAAGTCGCTGCCGCTTGGCAATCGACACCATCGACTTAGTGGGGGCGCCCGTCACTTTGACAGACGCGGGTTGTGAACTCATGGTGGTTCCCACGCTCATGTTGACTCCCATCTGGCTTCTGGAGGCCCCACAAACCAGCGCCCATCGGCCAGCCAGGCCGACCGATGGGCGCTATTTTGGAGCAGACTGCTTACTTCTTGATTTGCGACCACACCTTGGAACGAATCTCGGCGGTCAGACTGTCGGGCAGGGGCACATAGTCCAGCTCTGCGGCCATGCCCTTGCCGTTCTTGAACGCCCAATCAAAGAACTTCAGCACTTCGGCCGACTGGGCCTTATCGGCGGGGTCCTTGTACATCAGGATGAAGGAGGCCGTGCTGACCGGCCAGCTGTTGGCGCCCTTGGCATTCACCATCGAAATACCCATGCCAGGCACGCTGAACCAGTCGGCGCTGGCGGCAGCAGCGGCAAACGTGGCGTCGTCCGGGCTCACATACTTGCCGTCGGCGTTCTGCAGCTGCAGAAAGTTCATGTTGTTCTTCTTGACGTAGGCGTATTCCACATAACCCACGGCACCCTTCACGCGGGTCACGTTGGCGGCCACACCTTCGTTGCCCTTGCCACCTACCGACGACGCAGCCGGCCACTTCACAGCAGCACCTTTACCTACGGAATCTGCCCACTCCTTGCTGACAACAGACAAATAGTCCGTCCAGTTGAAGGTGGTGCCGGAACCATCTGCGCGGTGGATCACGGTGATACTCTGGTCGGGCAGGGTCTTGCCTGGGTTCAATGCAGACAGCTTGGCATCATTCCACTTGGCGATCTTGCCCAGGAAAATTTCGGCGAGCACGGGGCCGGTCACACGAAGCTCGCCAGGCTTGAAACCATCCAGGTTGATCACGGGCACCGTGCCGCCAATGATGGCGGGAAACTGAACCATGCCATCCTTGTCAAGGTCTGCTCCGGACACTGGGGCATCCGTGGCACCAAAAGCGACGGTCTTGGCGCGGATCTGGCGAATGCCACCGGAAGAACCGATGGATTGGTAATTCAGACCCGTCCCCGTTTCTTTCTTGTAGGCCTCAGCCCACTTTGCGTACATGGGAAACGGAAAGGTCGCACCCGCACCGGTGATATCCGCCGCGAAGGCACCGCCGACGGCCATAGAGGCCAAGGCTACAGCGACAGTTTTGAGAAATGTGCGTTTCATTATTCAGTACCTTTTGGCTAGGGTTGACAGGAACAGGCTGAACTCTAGGGGGCAAAGATGACAGTTCAGTGACACAAATGGCCACCCTCAGACAGCTGCCACAAAAGCGGAAACGCACGCCTGACCGACGTCACCTTTTTGTCACAAATAGAGCGGATACTTTGACCTTCAAAAATGCCCTTTCTCCGGCTGGCAGGGGATTTACAGCCCCAGCCCATCAAAAGCTCGCGGTACCATGCCGCAAGACGCTTTCACAAAAAACAGATGCAGAACGGCACACGCCTCGCCGCAGTAGACCTCGGCTCCAACAGCTTTCGCCTTGAAATCGGGCGCTATGAGTTCGGTCACATACAACGGGTGGAATACCTCAAGGAGACCGTGCGCCAAGGCAACGGGTTGAATGAGGAGAGGAACCTGACGCAAGAAGCCATGGAGCGGGGCTGGGCATGCCTGGCGCGATTTGGCGAGCGGCTGGCCGGTTTCCCGCGGGCCCAGGTCCGGGCTGTGGCCACGCAAACCCTGCGGGAAGCCCGCAACCGTGAAGAATTCCTGTCGCGCGGCAGCGAAGTGCTGGGTTACCCAATCGACGTGGTGTCTGGCCCCGAAGAAGCCCGCCTCATCTATCAGGGCGTGGCGCGGCTTTTGCCGCAATCGGATGAACGGCGGCTGGTTGTGGATATCGGAGGACGCTCCACCGAATTTATCCTCGGCCAGCAGTTCATACCGCATGCGGTCGCCTCGTTCCGAGTAGGGAGTGTGGCTTGGTCCCAGCGCTACTTTGCCAATGGCGAATTCACTGCCCAAGCCTTCCTGGCAGCAGAAATTGCCGCCAAGGCGGTGCTGGATGAGGCCCTGGCGACCTTCCGACCCGACGCCTGGGAGGTTGCCTATGGATCTTCGGGCACCGCAGGCGCCGTGGGAGATGTGCTAGCCGCAGCAGGCGGCCCCGAAGGACTCATCACGCGCGACGGCTTGAACTGGCTCCACGACCGCATCCTGCGCGCACAAAGCGCCGACCGCCTCCGCATGGAAGGACTGAAAGAAGAGCGGCGCGCAGTGATCGGGGGCGGCATCAGTGTGCTGCGCGCCATTTTTGACCTCCTGGAGATCAGCGAAATGCAGGTGGCGCAAGGCGCATTGCGGCAAGGCGCCCTCTACGACCTGCTCGACCGCGAACAACCCGAAACCGACCTGCGTACCACCACCGTCAACGGGCTCATGCAGCGCTTTGGAGTGGATATGGAGCATGCAGAGCGGGTTGCGCGCACGGCTTGCGCGTTGTTCGACCAAGCAGCCCCCCAGGGCAGTGAGCGCGCATCTCGCAAGCTAGATTGGGCAGCCCGCCTGCACGAGATAGGCTGCCTCATCTCACACAGCGACTCTCACCGCCACGGCGCCTACATCCTCGACAATACCGATGCCGCAGGCTTTGCAGTGCCCGAGCTTCACCGACTAGGCGTGCTCGTGCAAGGGCAGCGTGGCAAAGTTCGCAAGCTCGGTATGAACTTGGATGACCCCATCTTCGTGCTGCAACTGCTCTGTCTTAGGCTTGCGGTGGCCCTGTGCCACGCTCGCCGTGACCCAGACACCACAGGCTTGGTTCTACAGAGCAATGGGCAGTGCTTTCACGCCCGCACACGGGCCGGATGGGCCACCGCTTACCCACAGTCCGCACACCTTCTGCGCGAAGAAGCACAGGCCTGGCAAAAAACGCCTTGGGAGCTGCTCCTTGACCTACCGTAGGGATCGACAATAAACTATATAAACTGTTTATACCGTTTATTGATTTATTGCCATGACCAACGCCCCCTCCGCACCCACCACTCCAGCTTCACCGGCAGCATCCGCCCCGGCTGTACAACCGGACAAAGCAATCAAGTCCCCAAAACCAGCAGCCACCACAACAAAGAAGCCGATCAAAAAAGCCGAAGCAAAGCAGGCCCCTGCTGCCCAAAAGCCTGTGACACCCAAAGTCCCCAAAGCTGCCGCACCAATCACCACAAAGACAACCAAGGAAGTCAAGGCCAAGAAGCCAAAGCTGGTCCGCGACAGCTTCACCATCCCCAAGGATGAGTATGCAGTGATCGAAACGCTCAAGCAGCGCGCCGCCACACTGGCCCAGCCGGTCAAGAAGAGCGAATTGCTGCGCGCAGGCCTCAAGGTGCTGGCAGGCCTGTCTGACACTGCGCTGCGCAGCGTGTTGCAGGCCGTGCCCTCCATCAAGACGGGACGTCCGAAGGCAGAGGCTTCAGCATCCGCTTCCGCGCCGGCAGCAAAGGCCAGCGCAAAATCCCGCAAGTAAGGCAAGAACGTTCGTTCAGCCGCAGGAAGAGCGAGAGCGAATGTGGGCTCCGCCCACAGCTACATCCTCTCGCAGCACGTGCTAGAGAAACTCCGGCGATTGCACTGTCAGCAGCACCGTCTGACTCCGATCCAGCCGCTGGCGCTGGCGCAACCACCACACGGCGCCTTTGCGAACGGCACATTCGGCAGCCTGCAACTCCAGCAACTGGGCAATGGCTTGACCAAGCACAGGCTGGTGTCCAACGACCAGCACCGCGCCCTTGGCGCGAGGCCACTGGGCCAGCTCCAGCAGATCCTGGGCGCTTCCGCCGGGAAGCAGTTCCGCACGCATCTTGAACTTACGTCCTAGCGCGTTGGCAGTCTGCTCGGTCCGCCGTGCAGGACTAGCCAGCACGCGCAGCCCTTCTGGCAGCTGCCGATCCAGCCATGCGGCCATGCGCGCAGCCTGCTTCTCCCCCCGGGAGGTCAGAGCCCGCGCCAGATCATCGCTGCCGTCCGGAGCTTCTTCTGCTTCAGCGTGACGCCACAGTATCAGATCCATCACGCCGCCCTTTGCTCAACCCGGGAAAGGGCCGCAGCAGGCCCATAGCGCACCATCAAGGCATTCTGTGCGCCCAGCCCCCCCACGGGGTGCGGCGCTCGGTCGTAGGTGCCACGCGCGTTGAGGGTCCAGGCGTCGCGGTCATCATGCAGATAGGCGACCAGGCATTCGTCCACGATCTGCTGGCGTAAACCAGGGTCCGTGATGGGCCAGGCCAGCTCGACACGGCGCATCATGTTGCGGTTCATCCAGTCAGCACTGGACAGATACAGGTCTTCCTCCCCCCCCGCACGAAAATAGAAGACACGCGTGTGTTCGAGAAAACGGCCAATTACCGAGCGCACGCGGATGTTGTCCGTGACGCCTGGCACCTGCGCGGCCAACATGCAGGCACCGCGCACGATGAGGTCAATGCGCGCTCCGCGCTGCCCCGCAAGGATCAGCGCACGAATCAACGTCTCATCAGTGAGGGCGTTCATCTTTGCGACGATCCGTGCATCCTCGCCCCGAACTGCAGCCTGCCCGACCCGCTCGATCTTGTCGATCATGCGGCGGTGAAGATGAAAAGGCGCCAACATGAGCCTACGCAGCTTGGGCGGGCGATTCTGGCTGGCTAGATGGTTGAATACCCCGTCCATGTCGGCCGTGGTTTCCTCATCGGCTGTCAGGTAGCTCAGGTCGGTGTACAGCCGAGCTGTGCGTACGTTGTAGTTCCCTGTGGAGAGATGCCCATATCGCCGCAATTGCCGCCCCTCCCTGCGCGTGACAAGTAGCATCTTGGCATGCGTCTTGAGCCCTACCACGCCATACACAACCTGAGCACCAATCGACTCCAGTGCTTCGGCCCAGTTGATGTTGGCTTCTTCGTCAAAACGCGCCTTCAGTTCCACAACCGCCATGACCTCCTTGCCTCGGCGCACGGCCTCGGACAATAGATCCATAAGCTCAGAATCGGCGCCCGTGCGGTATATGGTCTGCTTGATGACCAACACCCGCGGATCGTTTACTGCTTCGCGCAAGAAGGCCAGCAGACCATCGAAACTCTCGAAGGGCTGGTGAATCAACACGTCCCGCTGGCGCAACTGGTCCATGATGGACACGCCGGGCTGCAACTGGTGTGGCCATGACGAACTCCAGGCCGGGAACAACAACGCGGGGTCGTTGACCAGATCCACCAGCTGCGTCAGCCGCACCAAGTTCACAGGACCATGAACGCGGTACAAGGCGGCGGCCGGAAGGCCGAATTGCGCCAGCAGAAAATCCGACAAAAATTTCGAGCAGCCGGCTGACACCTCTAGCCGTACGGCCTGCCCGTAGTGGCGGTGCTGCAACCCTTGACGAAGCGCGGTACGCAGGTTGCGCACATCCTCCTCATCCAGCGCCAAATCGGAGTGGCGTGTGACGCGAAACTGCGAAAACTCCGTGACTTCCCGGCCCGGAAAAAGGTCCCCCAGGTGCGAGCGGATAATGCTCGACAAGCTGACGAACAGCGCCTCGCCGGACGCCACCTTCGCAGGCATTCGGATCAGGCGCGGCAGCGCACGAGGCACCTTCACAATAGCTATTTCGTTTTCGCGCCCAAAAGCGTCACGCCCCTTGAGACGAACGATGAAATTCAGGGATTTGTTGGCAACCTGCGGGAAGGGGTGCGCAGGATCCAGACCCACAGGAATCAGTAAAGGACGTACTTCACGCACGAAGTAGTCATGCACCCAGCGCTTCTGCTCGGGTGTTCTATCCCCATGGCCGACAATACGAATGCCTTGCTGGGCAAACGCCGGCACCAGGGCGTCGTTGTAAAGGGTGTACTGCCGCTCCACCAGATCGTGGACCCTGATTGAAAGTGCTTCGAAAGAGCCTACGGTGTAGAGCCCCTTGGTTTCGCCCTTTTTGGCAGCAGTGATGTGAGGCGCGGCGCGCACCTCGAAGAACTCGTCCAAGTTGGACGACACGATGCACAAATAGCGTAGACGCTCCAGCAGCGGCACATCCGTACGCACGGCCCAATCGAAAACCCGCTCATTAAACGCCAGGATGCTGTGGTCGCGGTCGAGGAACATGGCTGACGGTGCCCCGTCATTGGTCAACGCTGGCGCACCCCCTTCATCGGGCAGCGGCGCCTGGGATGCGTCTGCCGCAGCGTCTGAACACTCACGCTGCAAGGAAACAGCAACATTGGGAGGCAAGGGCAACATGGATACGCAAACGCAACAAATGCAGGATGGCCCCAGTATTTAACGACCAGATGACAATGATGTGACATTTTTTGTGACAGCCGCAAAACCTGTCACAACCGCACTGCGGGCAGGTACAAGGTATTGCTGAAACAACTGCGCAGCCTGGGCCCAGGTGAAGTCTAGGGCACGGCTGCGCGCCTCGGAGCGTGGAATTGCCAGTGCTTGCTGACTGGCCGTCAGCAAGTTGTCATGCAACACGCCACCACGGGGAGCCCGCCCCAGATGCGCCCCCAGCACTTCCATAGGGCCATCCACTGGAAAAGCCGCCACGGGGGTCCCACAGGCCATGGCCTCCAGCATCACGAGTCCAAAAGTCTCTGAGCGACTGGGAAAAACAAAAACATCGGCCGCTGCGTACACCTGGGCCAGCGCCGGGCGGTCCAGAATGCCCAGCCAGCGCACCTGCGGGTACTTTGCCTTGAGCCGCGCCTCCAGCGGCCCTACGCCACACACCACCTTGGTGCCTGGCATGTCCAACAGCAAAAAAGCCTCAATGTTTTTCTCGTAGGAGATTCGCCCCACATACAAGGACACCGGGTGGGCCAAAGCCCCGGTCAGCGGGCTAGGACAGGCCGCGCCATGGAACGGAAAAGCCTGCGTGTCCACGCCATGTGTCCACGGGCGCAGATTACGAAAGCCCCGTTGCTCCAGCATCTGCAACACGCCATGTGTGGGCACCATAACGCCGGACGAAGGCCGATGAAAATGCCGGAACAGCGCATACCCCCATGACAGGGGAACACGCAGCGCCGCGTTGAGAATTTCGGGGAACTTGGTATGAAACGCGGTCGTGAACGCCAGCCCTCGCCGCAGGCAATAGCGGCGCCCAGCCCAGCCCAACGGCCCCTCAGTAGCTAGGTGGATTGCGTCGGGCTGCATGGCATCCAGCATCTTGGTCACCAACTGACCCGGACGCACTGCCAGATTAATGCCCGCATAGCCCGGACAGGGCCGGGTTTTGAATAGCCCTGGATGCACCACCTGCACGTCATGCCCCAACACTTCCAGCTCTCGCACCAGTTCCAGCAAAGTCGTGACCACCCCATTGACCTGGGGCAGCCACGCATCTGTCAGCAATGCGAGTTTCATGCAATAACTCCGGCTTTCGCAGGGGATGCCGTGCTGCGCAAAGGCCTAACAGGCCACTGCATCAATTCGAGCCGACCGTCCAGGTGCTCCACTAGGGCTGTACAGCTTTCCACCCAGTCGCCATCGTTACAGTAAAGCGTACCCCCAATCTCCCTCATTTCTGCCCGATGGATATGGCCACACACCACCCCATCGTGACCACGGCGGCGCGCCTCTGTGGCCACGGCAACCTCGAAGTCCGTCACGTAGTTGAGGGCCTTCTTCACCTTGCCTTTGAGGTAAGCCGACAGCGACCAGTATGGCAGCCCCATGCGTGCGCGCAGTGTGTTGAGGTGGCGATTGAGCTTGAGCGTGAACTCATACAGGTTGTCACCCAGGTAAGCGAGCCACTTTGCGCACTGGATGACGCCATCAAAATGATCTCCGTGCGTAACCCAGAGGTTGCGACCATCGGCAGTGATGTGCACTACATCCGCTACGACCTCGATGCCGCCAAATGAGTGACCTGCAAACGCTCGCGCAAATTCATCATGGTTGCCCGGTACAAACACCACCCGACACCCCTTGCGCGCGCGACGCAGCAGCTTCTGAACCACATCGTTGTGGGTCTGTGGCCAGAACCATTTGCGTCGCAACTGCCAGCCGTCCACGATATCCCCCACAAGATACAAGTGATCACTGGGGTGGTGCTTGAGAAAGTCCAGCAGGGCCACGGCCTGGCACCCAGGTGTGCCGAGGTGCAGATCGGAAATAAACACGGCGCGGTACCGGTGCAGCCCGCTGGTAGAAAGGAGAGTATCGGGCTCGGCTTCATCCGGCTCCAGGGGCTGATGCAGCCAAGGGCCGAGTGCGTCGAACGCGGCGCGCATCAGACCCCCAGGAAGTGCTTGCGATAGCGGGGATGCAGGTCTGCCAGCCGCATCAACATGGGCAGGTCTGCGGTGTTGAAATCGGGGTCCCAGGCGGGAGCGCCCAGCACGCGCGCACCCAGGCGCAGATAGCCCTTGATCAGAGCTGGAGGCTCCACGGCAATAGAGCTATCCAAGTGTTCCACAGGCAAGGGCAAACGCGGCAGCACGTGGTATTCAATTGCGGCAAGATGGGTCTTTCGCACCTGCTGCCAGATGCTCGCAGCTGCATCCCCACTGACCACACCGTTGTGCAGCATGGGGATGCTGGCACAGCCAATCATGGTATCGAGCTGGTTGCGCACCATGAAATCTGCCAGGGCGCTCCACAAGGCCATGATCACACCACCATGGCGGTAATCGGGATGCACGCAGCTTCGGCCAAGCTCCACCATGCGGGGGCGCAGGGTGCGCAAACGCGTCAGGTCAAATTCGGTATCGCTGTAAGTCCCACCCACCCGCCTGGCCTGCGCGGGCGTGAGCACACGGTAAGTCCCAATGACTTGCCTACTCTGAGCATCGCGCACCAGCAGGTGCTCGCAATAGTCATCAAACAGGTCCACATCATGGCCTGCGATGGGGGTCGTCAATCGAGCGCCCATCTCTGCGGCAAAAACGTCGAACCGGAGTCGCTGCGCCGCACGCACCTCATCCAGATGCCTTGCCCACGTGACCTCAACAGCCCCTCGATTCTGGTCAGACTTCGCGGTCCCAGGCAAATCTACAGGGCGATGGGAAACACCGGCCCCGAAGGTATCGGTAGAGGGAGCAAAGGTCAGGCGGGACAATTCATTCATGTTGCAACGTCTCTTTCTTTGAGGACGGGGCCGACTGGAGCCGCCAGCCGCTCGGGGATTACTTTCCCTGGCTGCGAGTGTGGAATTGGCGCATGACGACATCATGTCCGCAGCATTTCAACGCTATGACAAAGAAGTCCTTCGCAACGGGTGCTGCGCAACCTCTGGGCTTACACAATCGATTCAGACAACCGCACCGTGCCGCACCGCCCCCTCCCACAGCCCGCTACTGGCTTTTTGGCCGCATGGAGTTGACGTAGTTACGTAGACAAATCACACTTTGCGTTGAAGGAATCGCGATGTTCGAGCGCGTGCAATAGGGTCGCTCGCCAGCGCCGCTCTCGCGTGAGTTCCGCGTCACTGCCCAATCCATCACCAACTAGGTCGGCAGGGGCGATTCACTTTTGACAGGCTAGTCGTTTGTGGGTCAACTCGAATTCCTGCGAGAACAAGGCATCGAAGAAGGCCAGCGCTATCTTTTCAGCCGCCCTCTGTCCGCAGATGAGTTCGAGGCCGGCTCACATCTGCACCTTAGCAACTGACTACACCGACCTGCCTACCTCTACTCTCGAGGCATATCTGCAGTAGGGTTGTAAGTTGGCGCTGCTACACTTTGGCACAATTTTTTTGAGGCCACGTCTGGCCCTGCCGCCCGCGTACTGGTCTCTATGTCCCCGCTGTACAGCGCTCCGGAATTGCAGCGTCCTGGAGTAGCTACTGATCCCCCACTGCATCGCACCCTGCGTGAACAACAAATCCTGCTCGACAGCGCGGGGGTAGGTATCGTTTTCCTGCGCCAGCGCAGTGTGGTCCGCTGCAACCAACGGTACGCCGAAATATTTGGCTACCCCAGCCCTGCGCGCCTCGTGGGACTCAACACCGAGGCCTTCTATCCTGACCGCGAAGCATTCCGCGACCTGGCTCGCTCAGCGTACCCTGTGTTGGCTAAGGGGCAGTCCTTCCGAGTGGAACGCCAGCTGCGCCGCCGCGATGGCAAGCTCTTTTGGGGCAGCCTCACGGGCAGGCTCATCAATCCACACGACACCACCGAAGGCTCTATCTGGATCCTCGACGACATCGATGAACAAAAGCGCGCCCAGGCCGCACTCAGCGCTGCAGAACGCGAAAAACAACTGCTGTTCGACAGCGCCATGGTGGGGATTGTGTTTCTGCGCGATAGGCGTCTGACCCGGTGCAACGGCCACTTCGAGCAAATGCTGGGGTTCCAGCCCGGCGAACTTATGGGCAGTTCGTCGCGCCGCTGGTATGCCAGCGACGAAGCCTGGGAGGAGGTGGGCAACCGCTGCTACCCTGGCCTGGCATCCGGGCAATCCTACGAGGGCGAAGTGGAACTCTGCCGCAAGGATGGCACGCCTGTGATCTGCGAGGTCCGCAGCAAGTCCATCGACCCCGCCGACCCATCGCAGGGCTCCATCTGGATCACGATGGACATCACCGAGCGCAAACTGGCCCAAGCGGCGCTGGCACGCGCCCACGAGGAACTGGAACTACAGGTGCAGGACCGCACCCGCGAGCTGCGCGAAACGGTAGACAACCTTCACCGCGAGATCAACGACCGCAAGGCCGACCAGGAGCGCATCTATTGGTTGGCTCACTACGACGCGCTCACTGGCCTGCCCAACCGCGCACTGCTGGCCGAGCGTGCCCAACAGGCCATTCAGGTGGCCCAGGAACACAACACGCCACTGGCCGTGATCTTCCTGGACCTAGACCACTTCAAGCACGTGAACGACTCGCTGGGCCACCGCGTGGGTGATACCCTGCTGGTGGAGATTGCCAAACGGCTGCGCGCTGTGGTGCGCAACAAAGACACTGTGGCGCGCCTCGGCGGGGACGAGTTCATTTTGCTGCTGCCAGGCGCCAATGCCCATGGCGCGGCCCGGGTGGCAGGCAAGCTACAAGAAGCATCGCGCCAGCACTACCAGATAGATCACCACGAACTGACCATGGCCCCGTCGATGGGCGTGGCCTTGTTCCCGCAGGATGGCTGCGACTTCGACACGCTCACCCAGTCTGCCGACGTGGCCATGTACCGCGCCAAGCTTGATGGCCGCAACACCTTCCGCTTCTTCACACCTGAAATGCAGGCCCAGTCGGTGCGCGCGTTGCAGCTGGAAAACGCCCTGCGCCGCGCCCTGGAGCGCGACCAGTTCCGACTGCACTACCAGCCCCAGATGAGCCTAGCCACGGGTAATGTTCGCAGTGTGGAGGCCTTGCTGCGCTGGCAGCACCCGCAACTGGGGCAGGTCTCGCCCGCAGAATTCATTCCCATCGCCGAAGACAGCGGGCAGATCCTTCAGATTGGAGAATGGGTGCTGCGCACAGCGCTAACACAACTCAAGGCCTGGCGGTCCTGTGGCTTCCCTAGGCTCACAATGGCAGTGAACCTCTCCGCCATACAGTTCCGCCAACCTCAGCTACCCGAACTTGTCAGCCGCATGCTGGCAGAATTTGACCTCCCACCTGACTCGTTGGAATTGGAACTGACCGAGGGTGTGGCTGTGGATGATCCACATGCCGCTGTAGCGACGATGGACCAGTTGCATGCACGAGGTGTGCGCATGTCCATGGATGATTTTGGTACAGGTTACTCGTCACTGAGTCAGCTCAAACGCTTCCAGATTTTCAAGCTAAAGATAGACCAGTCATTCGTGCGCGACCTGGGCAATGACAGCAACGACCGCGCTATAGTGAGCGCCATCATACGCATGGCGCAGGCGTTAGGTATCCGCACGACAGCCGAGGGCGTCGAGACGGAATGCCAGCTGGCCTTTCTGCTGGCACAAGGGTGTGATGAAGCCCAAGGCTACCACTTCAGCGCACCGCTGCCCGCCGCTGATCTGGAAGTGTTCATGCGCAAGCACCTAAGCCGCACCCCCGAAGGCAGGGCGTTGGTCTGAGTGCCCCAGTTTTCTCTGACAGAGCACTAGCCCATCTCAATTCAGCAGTTCGTGCACATTTACAAGGGGCTTGCAGGCGAAGGTCGAGAATCCTTCGAAACAGTTGACCAGCCCCACGGCTACCTCGGCTTCGGGTGCTGAGACGGCCCCCTCCGACCAAGTCATTGCACTGAACGCCTAGGGCTGCCGCTTGTGCAATACCTGAACCAGGCCCTGTTTGACCAAGGCCTGCAAGGGCTTGCCACCGCCTGCACAATCCTGCGCGTAACTGTCGAGCAACTCCAGCAGCGCGGCCGCGTCACGCGGATTGGCGTAGTCCACTGCGCGCACGGTGATACGGGGCATGGAGTGCAGGGTCAGCGTCATTGATCACTCCTGCGGGTTGACGACCGGAAAAAAGATGCTCGCGCAGGGTTTAGCGCCAGAGTCTAACTTTCAGCCTGCCCGGGCCGCATCGGCCAGCCGCTGTGCGCAGGAGCTCGCCATTTGCAAATCCCGGGCCTCCACCATCACGCGCAGCAACGGCTCCGTGCCACTGGCGCGGATGAGCACACGACCGGAAGCCCCCAGATCGCGCTCAACGGCCTGCGTCGTGTCCGCCAGCAGGCGGTTGGACTTCCAGTCCTGGCCCGGGGCCAGGCGGACATTGAGCAGCACCTGGGGGTACAGCGTGACCGCGCCCAGAAGTTGGGCCAGCGTCTGGCCGCTGCGTACGCAGGCTTGCAGCACTTGCAAGGCGCTCACTAGGCCATCGCCAGTGGTGTGTCGATCTAGCGCCAGTAGATGGCCAGAACCTTCCCCCCCCAGCACCCAGTGGTGGCGCGCCAGCTCCTCAAGCACATAGCGGTCACCCACTTTCGCACGTACAAACTTCACACCCCGGGACTGCAGGGCCAATTCCACGGCCATATTGGTCATCAAGGTACCAACCACGCCAGGCACATGCTCGTCACGACCCATGCGGTCGATTGCCATCAGGTACAGCAACTCGTCGCCGTTGTACAAACGCCCTGTAGCATCCACGACCTGCAGACGATCCGCATCGCCATCAAGCGCTATTCCGTAGTCGGCCCGGTTGGCGCGCACAGCACGAACCAGGGCGTCCGGGTGCGTGGCGCCCACTTCGTGGTTGATGTTCAGGCCATCAGGGGCACACCCGATCGACAGGACTTCGGCCCCCAGTTCGTGAAACACCTTGGGAGCCACTTGATAGGCCGCGCCATGAGCGGCATCCACTACGATTTTCAACCCCCTAAGAGTTAAATCCTGTGGGAAGGTGCTCTTGCAGAATTCTATGTAGCGCCCTGCGGCATCGTCCAGCCGCCGAGCTTTGCCCAGGCTGGCTGAGTCGGACCATACTGGAGGCTGGGCCAGTGACTCTTCCACGGCAAGCTCCCAGGCGTCGGAAAGCTTGGTGCCCTGCGCACTGAAGAACTTGATACCGTTGTCAGGATAAGGGTTGTGGCTCGCACTGATGACCACGCCCAGACTGGCCCGCTGGGCACGGGTCAGGTAGGCCACACCAGGTGTCGGCAGCGGCCCAAGCAGCACCACATCCACGCCTGCGGAATTGAAGCCGGACTCCAGCGCACTCTCCAGCATGTAGCCAGAAATCCGGGTGTCCTTGCCGATCAACACTGTGGGTCGCTCCTCCGTCTGACGCAAAACACGCCCCACTGCATGCGCCAGGCGCAACACAAAATCCGGCGTAATAGGCGGCTGCCCCACCGTGCCACGGATGCCATCGGTTCCAAAGTACTGGCGCGTCATGTTGCTGCGTCTCCTCGTGTCGATCTAGTTGTACATCGGGACAGCTCTCCATCCCAGCTTGTTGGCCAGTACGGCCGCCTTCATCAATACCCCACGCGCCGCCCTTTGGGTTCCCCTACTGCATGGCCGACCATACTGCCAGCGCCGCGACCGTCTCCCGCACATCATGCACACGCACCACCGAAGCCCCTCGATCTACCGCCAGCAAAGCAGCAGCCACACTAGGCACCATGCGCTGATCTACATCTAACCCAGTCACAACCCCCAACGACGACTTGCGCGACCAGCCCGCCAGCAGTGGATACCCGGCCCCAAGCAAGACATCTTGCTGTGCGAGCAAGGCAAAGTTCTGCTCCACCGTTTTACCAAAGCCGATGCCCGGGTCCAGGAGAATTTGGTCCTTTTTGACCCCCTGGGCCAGCAGATTATGCGCGTGCAGATCTAAAAACGATAGCACTTGCAGCACCACGTCTCCCGTCATTGGAGCGACCTGCATGGTCCGCGGGTCTCTGTGCATGTGCATCAAGCAGACACCACACTGCGGGTGGGATGCCACCACGGCCAAAGCGCCGGGCTGCCGTAGAGCCCAGATGTCGTTGACGATATCAGCCCCCATATCCAGCACCGCTCGCATCACGGCAGGTTTGTACGTATCCACAGAGATCGGGACACCCAGCGCAACCGCCTCACGCACCAGCGGCACCACACGGGCCAGCTCTTCATCCAGAGGCACAGCCGGACTGCCTGGACGGGTGGACTCCCCCCCGATGTCCAGGATATCGGCTCCGTCCTTGAGCAATTGCTCACAGTGCCGCAACGCCGCGATCGTGGAGCCATGGCGCCCGCCATCAGAGAAGGAATCCGGCGTCACATTAACGATGCCCATGACCTTTGGCCGCTCCAGGTCAATAGAAAAACGGGAGGTTTGCCAGATCATGAAATCGCTACAAGGAAGCCAGTGGAGCCGGTCAATTTGGCGGGTTTGCGCAAAACCTGAAAGCGCAGGAGAAGAAGCACAACAGCCTCAACCACAACGAAAAAACGGGGCACAAGGCCCCGTAGCACCGGTTGAACCTGGCAAACCCTCAGGCCACCGTGGGCGCGGTGTCCGTAGTCACCGCAGGAGTGCCACCGCTGGAATTGTCGCCACCCGAGGAAGGAGGCGTGCGAGGCGTCCAGTCCTTGGGTGGACGGGGCTCCTTGCCAGCCATGATATCGTCCAGTTGCTCGGTATCGATGGTTTCCCATTCGAGCAAGGCCTTGGCCATGGCGTGCATCTTGTCGCTGTTCTCTTCAATCAGGCGACGGGCCAGGTTGTACTGCTCGTCGATGATGCGACGCACCTCCATGTCCACCTTTTCCATGGTCTGCTCGCTCATGGTCGTGGTCTTGGTCACCGAGCGGCCCAGGAACACTTCGCCTTCGTTCTCGGCGTAGACCATAGGCCCGAGAGCATCAGTCATGCCATAACGGGTAACCATGTCACGGGCAATGTGCGTGGCACGCTCGAAGTCGTTGCTGGCGCCAGTGGTCATCTGGTTCATGAACACCTCTTCAGCGATGCGACCACCAAACAACATGCTGATCTGGTTGAGCATGTATTCACGGTCATAGCTGTAACGGTCTTGAGCGGGCAGGCTCATCGTCACGCCAAGGGCACGGCCACGCGGAATGATGGTGACCTTGTGCACTGGGTCGCACTTGGGCAGCAGTTTTCCAATGAGGGCGTGACCAGACTCATGGTAGGCCGTGTTACGGCGCTCTTCCTCAGGCATGACCATGCTCTTGCGCTCGGGGCCCATGAGAATCTTGTCCTTGGCTTTCTCAAAGTCCTGCATTTCCACGGTGCGAGCGTTGCGGCGGGCTGCCATCAACGCAGCCTCGTTGCATAGATTAGCCAGATCAGCACCGCTCATGCCAGGAGTGCCACGGGCAATGATCGCTGGGGCCACATCCTGGCCGACCGGGATCTTGCGCATGTGCACGTTCAGGATCTGCTCGCGGCCACGGATGTCTGGCAACGTCACATACACCTGCCGGTCAAAGCGCCCCGGGCGCAACAGAGCCGCATCCAGGATGTCTGGGCGGTTGGTCGCAGCCACCACGATCACGCCCAGATTCGTTTCGAAACCATCCATCTCGACCAGCATCTGGTTCAGCGTCTGCTCGCGTTCATCATTACCACCGCCCAGGCCAGCGCCACGCTGACGGCCCACGGCGTCGATTTCATCGATGAAGATGATGCAAGGGGCATTCTTCTTGGCGTT
Source organism: Acidovorax sp. HMWF029 (assembly GCF_003060895.1). GTDB lineage: Bacteria > Pseudomonadota > Gammaproteobacteria > Burkholderiales > Burkholderiaceae_C > Acidovorax. The sequence goes on from NZ_QAIH01000124.1 coordinate 20,342, forward strand.
GTCGAACATATCACGCACACGAGCGGCGCCTACGCCAACGAACATCTCCACGAAGTCCGAACCCGAGATGCTGAAAAATGGCACCTTCGCTTCGCCCGCGATGGACTTGGCGAGCAGGGTCTTGCCGGTACCTGGAGGGCCGACCAGCAGCAGGCCACGCGGAATGCGACCGCCAAGCTTTTGGAACTTCTGCGGGTCCTTCAGAAAGTCCACGACTTCCTTGACTTCTTCCTTGGCTTCGTCACAACCCGCCACGTCCGCGAATGTGACCTGGTTGTTGTTCTCGTCGAGCATGCGCGCCTTGCTCTTGCCGAAGCTGAACGCCCCGCCCTTGCCGCCACCCTGCATCTGGCGCATGAAGTACACCCACACGCCAATCAGCAGCAGCATGGGACCCCAGCTGACCAGCAAAGTCATGAGAAGCGAGCCTTCTTCACGGGGCTTCACGTCGAACTTGACGTTGTGGTTAAGCAGGTCACCCACCAAGCCCCGGTCCAGCACCGAGGCGTTCGTGCGGATCTTGCGCTCGTCGGTAGTGATCGCCACGATTTCACCGCCGCTCAGGCCCTCGGGGATTGTCGCGCTCTTGATGCGGTTGTTCCGGACTTCGTCGAGAAATTCGGAATAGCCGATGTGTCCGGCACTTGCGCCAGTGCGGGTGTCAAACTGTTTGAACACCGTGAACAGCACCATGGCGATGACCAGCCATACGGCAATTTTTGAAAACCACTGATTGTTCAAGCGGGGCTCCAGTTGCGGGGAACAGAAAACGGACACACTGCCGTCACGGCACATGTGCGGCCCATTTTAGGTCTTTCAACCCGCCGGGCCACCCATATTCCCACTGACGGCCATGGGATCAGCGCGGGCTTTGCTGCCAAATTAAACGAATACTTGACCGGAGGCAAGGCGATTCAGACCGCCTTCTTGAGCCCCATGCCCACGAGAAAGGTCTCTGACGATTTATCGCGCGAGGCCTTGGGTTTAAGCGGTTTGACCACCTTGAAGGTTTGCTTGAACAAGGTCACCAGATCGTTGTATCCACTGCCATGAAAGAGCTTGACCACAAGCGCCCCATCCGGTTTCAAATGGTTGCAAGCAAAATCCACAGCCAGTTCCACAAGGTGGGCAATGCGGGCTGCATCGGCCGACCCGATACCAGACAGGTTGGGAGCCATGTCGGACACCACCACATCCACCACACGGCCATCGAGCGCCTGCTCCAGGCGCTCCAGCACATCGGGCTCACGAAAATCGCCGTTGAGGTAGGTCACGCCCTCGATTGGCTCCATGGGCAGGATGTCCAGCGCGATGATGGCGCCATTGAGCTGCCCTGCAGCCGCACCCGTGGGGGACAGGCGCCGACGCAGGTATTGGCTCCACGCGCCCGGGGTAGAGCCCAGGTCCACCACCGTGTAGCCCGGTTTGATGAGGCCCAACTGCTCGTCAATCTCCTTGAGTTTGTAGGCAGCGCGCGCGCGATATCCCTCCTTCTGGGCCAATTTGACGTAGGTGTCGTTGACGTGGTCGTTGAGCCACGCCTTGTTGACCTTCTTGCTCTGGGTTTTGACTTTCATTACTTTTTTCTTTCAGCCTCGATAATACGGCCCATGCCCCAAATTCAACTGACTCCCGCCGAGCGCCGGGAACAACGCGCCAATGCCCACCACCTGGACCCCGTGGTCCTGATCGGCGGCGATGGCCTGACTCCCGCCGTCAAAAAAGAGGTGGACGCCGCCCTCAATGCCCACGGGCTCATCAAGGTCCGTGTCTTCGGCGACGACCGCGCGGTGCGTGAGCTGATGTACCAAGAACTCGCCGCCGAACTCAACGCCGCTCCCGTGCAGCACATTGGCAAACTGCTGGTGCTCTGGCGCCCCATGCCCGCCAAGGCCAAAGCGGTGGACGAAGACCGCATGCCCGGCCCACGCGACGTCAAGGTGCTCAAATTCAGCAAACGGGGCGGCCAACGCCCTGAAATCAAACAATTGCGCGTGCTGGGCAACCAGCGCCTGACATCGGGTGGCCAGATCAAGCGCGCCAAGCCCAAGCAAAAGTCCATCAAGAAACGCCAGGCGGACTGATGGACCGCGCGGCAGCACCTGCAGCCCCGGCCGGCGCGGCGCCTGTCCGCCACATACTCTGCATGAAGTGGGGCACGAAATACGGCCCCGAGTATGTCAACCGGCTTTACGCCATGGTCCGTCGGCACCTGAGCGGCGAGTTCCGCTTTGTCTGCCTCACGGATGACAGCACCGGCATACGCAGCGAGGTGCTATGCCTGCCCATCCCCCCACTCGATCTGCCGCCCGGCATTCCCGAGCGGGGGTGGACCAAGCTAGCCACCTTCAGCCAGGACTTGCATGGCCTCAAAGGCACGGCCCTGTTCCTCGATGTGGACGTCGTGATCACCGGATCGCTGGATGATTTCTTCACCCAGCCCGGCGAATTCCTGATCATCCACGACTACAAGCGCCCCTGGCGCATTACCGGCAATTCGTCCGTGTACCGCTTTGAGCTTGGTGCGCACCCCGATGTGCTGGAGCACTTTCGAGGGCATTTTGCAGAGATTCGTGCGCAGTTCCGTAATGAACAGGCCTATTTGTCGGACTTTCTGCACCGCCAGGGCAAGCTCACCTACTGGCCTGCGGAATGGTGCCCGAGTTTCAAGTACCACGGCATCCCGGCTTGGCCCACCAACTACTGGCGGGCGCCCTTTGTGCCCCCCGGGGCTCGCATCGTGATTTTTCACGGGGAATGCAACCCACCTGACGCGCTGGCCGGTCGGCGCAACCGGCGCTTTCGCTATATCCGGCCCGCCACCTGGGTTGCTGAGCACTGGCGCGAGTAGGCCCATAGAAAACAGCAGCTACAGCGTCACCAACGGCAGCGCAGCCCCCGCTAGCCAGTTAGTGCTGTACAAAAAGCCCAGGGCAATCCTGGATCGCCCCAGCAAGCGCCATCAGACACTGGTCGAATCACCTTCAGACTCAGTCAAGGCCGTTTCCTGCCGCAGGGTGTGCCAAAACACCACCAGGGCACAGCCCCACTGCAGCACGTACATCACGGACCCCATGCTGTGCCACAGGCGCAGGTCTTGCCGGGCCACGATGCGAGGCGCCACACCGTACTGATTGAGCAATGCCAGAAGCAGGCCACCCAGTATAAAAAGCATAGCACCCTGCGCCCACGGGTACTGCGCTACAGCATTCCTAGGTCGGGAAATCAACAACAGCACCAAGCAACATGCCACGGCCACCCAAGTCTGCGCAGCAAACAGCCGGGCCGCCATGTTGCCAGCGATGCTGGGGGATGGCAGGTATGCAAACAACAGAGGCACCACCAGAAAGCCGATGGTGGTCAAACTGCCCCACCAGAGGGCTGCCACCAGAGCGGGAAGACGGTGGCGCATCCGCTGCACGGCGGTGTTCACAGGTAGCTCACGGCCACCACTTCGTACCGGCGGATGCCGCCAGGCGCCTGCACTTCGGCGGTGTCGCCCTCCTCCTTGCCGATCAGCGCGCGCGCGATGGGGCTGGAGATATTGATCAGGCCTTGTTTCAGATCTGCCTCATCCTCGCCCACGATCTGGTACTTCACGGTGTCGCCAGAGTCCTCATCCTCCAACTCGACCGTAGCGCCAAAGACCACCTTCCCGCCGCCATCCACCCCACTGGGGTCGATGACTTGCGCCACAGAGAGCTTGCCCTCGATCTCCTGAATGCGGCCTTCGATAAAGCCCTGGCGATCCTTGGCCGCGTCGTAGTCGGCGTTTTCACTCAGATCGCCTTGCGCACGCGCTTCAGCGATGGCCGTGATCACTGCGGGCCGCTCCACGGTCTTGAGGCGGTGCAGCTCTTCCTTGAGCTTTTCAGCGCCGCGTTTGGTAATAGGAATAGTGGCCATTTTGTTGAGACTCCACAAATCAAAACGGTGAAAGCGCAAAGCACTTCCACCGGTCAGCCGCCATGTCACACCCCGGACGGGCCGGGCAGTGTGAAAAGGCAATCTACAAAAGGAAACCGCCGCACGTTGCCGCGCGGCGGTGTCTGGTCAAAGGCAGATTATGCCGCTTTTACCGGGCGGCAAGCCACCCCCAGGCCACGATCAAGTGGCCAACTGGGCGTGCAGCTCCTGCACCGAGTACACATCGAGCTTATCGAGGTACTTCATGCCCTCCACGGCCGCCTCGGCACCAAAGATGGTCGTGAAAGTCGTCACACGGGCCAGCAAGGACGAGGTGCGGATCGCGCGCGAATCGGCAATCGCATTGCGACGCTCTTCCACAGTGTTGATCACCATCACGATCTCGTTGTTCTTGATCATGTCCACGATGTGCGGCCGGCCTTCAGTAACCTTGTTGACCACCACCACCGGGACACCCGCCTCGGCAATCGCTGCAGCAGTGCCCTTGGTCGCCACCAGATCGAAGCCCAGCTCCACCAGCTGACGCGCGATATCCACCGCGCGGGGCTTGTCGTTGTTCTTCACAGTGAGGAACACCTTGCCCGAAGTCGGCAGCTTGGTGCCCGCACCCAGCTGGCTCTTCACAAAGGCTTCGCCAAAGGTCTTGCCCACGCCCATCACCTCGCCCGTGGATTTCATCTCGGGGCCGAGGATGGTGTCCACACCAGGGAACTTGACGAACGGGAACACAGCCTCCTTCACACTGAAGTACGGAGGTGTGACTTCCTTGGTGATGCCCTGCGAAGCCAGCGACTGGCCCGCCATGCAGCGTGCTGCGACCTTGGCCAGCTGGATGCCGGTGGCCTTGGAAACAAACGGCACCGTGCGCGATGCGCGGGGGTTCACTTCCAGCACGTAGATCACGTCCTTGCCATCCACTTCCTGGATAGCGAACTGCACGTTCATCAGGCCCACCACGTTCAGGCCCTCGGCCATGGCAGCGGACTGGCGCTTGAGCTCGTCCACGGTGGCTTGCTTGAGGTAGTACGGCGGCAGCGAGCAGGCCGAGTCGCCCGAGTGCACGCCGGCTTGCTCGATGTGCTCCATCACGCCACCGATGAAGGTCTTGCCTTCGGGGTCGCGCAGGCAATCCACATCGCATTCGATGGCGTCGTTCAGGAAGCGGTCCAGCAGCACGGGCGAGTCGTTGCTCACCTTGACGGCCTCGCGCATGTAGCGCTCCAGGTCGCGCTGCTCGTGCACGATTTCCATCGCACGGCCGCCAAGCACATAGCTGGGGCGCACCACAAGGGGGTAACCCAGCGTGGCGGCCTTTTCCAGAGCCTCGGCTTCGGTACGCGCCGTGGCGTTGGGCGGCTGGCGCAGGCCCAGGTCGCCCAACAGCTTCTGGAAGCGCTCACGGTCTTCGGCGGCGTCAATCATGTCGGGGCTGGTGCCGATAATCGGCACGCCTTCGGCTTCCAGGCCCAGCGCAAGCTTGAGCGGCGTCTGGCCGCCGTACTGCACGATCACGCCGTGTGGCTTTTCCTTGTCCACAATCTCGAGCACATCTTCCAGCGTCAGCGGTTCGAAGTACAGGCGGTCAGAGGTGTCGTAGTCGGTCGAAACCGTTTCAGGGTTGCAGTTGACCATGATGGTTTCGTAACCATCCTCGCGCATTGCCAAAGCGGCGTGCACGCAGCAGTAATCGAACTCGATACCCTGGCCGATGCGGTTGGGGCCACCGCCCAGCACCATGATCTTCTTCTTGTCGGTGGGCTCGGCCTCGCACTCTTCCTCGTAGGTCGAGTACATGTAGGCGGTGTGGGTGGC
>NZ_QAIH01000125.1:0-6992 GCF_003060895.1 Acidovorax sp. HMWF029
TCATTCACCCCCACCACCAAGCACTTCAACCCGAGGAAGACCATGAGCGTTTACGACAAGCTGAAAGAACTCAACATCACCCTGCCCCCCGTGTCGGTGCCCGCAGCCGCCTATGTGCCCTATGTGCAGACCGGCAATCTGGTGTTTCTCAGTGGCCACATCGCCCGCAAGGACGGCAAGCCCTGGGCCGCGCAGTTTGGCCGCGACATCGGCACCGAAGAAGGCAAGGCCGCCGCACGCGCCGTCGCCATTGACCTCATGGGCACCCTGCACGCTGCAACCGGCGGCGACCTGAACCGCGTGCAACGCATCGTGAAGGTCATGAGCCTGGTCAACTCAACGGGCGATTTCACCGAGCAGCACCTGGTGACCAATGGCGCCAGTGAGTTGCTGGGCCAGGTGTTTGGCGACAAGGGCGTGCACGCACGCAGCGCCTTTGGCGTGGCGCAGGTGCCCATGGGCGCATGCGTGGAAATCGAGCTGATTGCGGAAATCAGCTGAGCGCTCTTTCGACGCTCCAAGTACGGCAGGCATCCCAGGGATGCTCTGCACGAATCGAGCGGTCAGTGTGCGCTGCGGATCGGGAGGGGCTGCAAGGCGTCTTTTGGCAGCCAATAGCCCGGCTATTGGCAAGAAAAGCAACGCAGCGGACTGCCCGAGGCCGCGCTATCACCGACCGCAGGGAGTTATGCAGGACATCCCTAGGTTACTCATAGCAAGACAATGCTTTCAGTCGCCGAACTCTGATGCCATTTACGCACCCATGGTCGGCGAGGGCGCACCACCTGCAAACGCCCCAGGTGCATGCAGCACTCTTCACAAGGCCGCAGGCAGGTGCTGACGCTGTGATCACGCCGAGCCCAGGCCGGGCCGGGCGCATGGCCTCAGGCCCCCGAGCCCAAAAAAATTTTGAAACGTGCCAGTTCTTCATCCAGCGCCCGCCGAAACCCCGCGTCGCGTGGGGGATGGCCCGCCACAAAACCCAGCTCGTGCCGGAGCTGCCCGCGCTCCACGCGCAGGTTGGCCCAGCCCACCATCTCCTCGCCCCACAGCACAGGCAGCGCGTAGTGGCCCATGGTGCGCCTGGCGGCGGGCACGTAGGCCTCGAACCGGTAGGCCCAGCCCCACAGCATCTCGAAGCGGCGGCGGTCCCACACCACGGGGTCGAACGGTGCCAGTAGCCGCACGTCCTGATCCGGCTGGTGGCGGCGCGATGCCGGGTTTTCGGCCGCAGGCCAAAACCAGGTGGTTCCATCAACCACCGCATGGCCATAGCGGGACGGCGCGGCCTTGGCCACTGCGCGCGCCTCGGCATCGAGCTGCGGTGCACCGTAGCGCAGCAAGGTGACGAGGTAGCCCAGACTGGGCGCGGGCAACGGGGCATACAGGGCCACGATTCGATCGACCAGCGCTTCGGCGCGCGCCCTTCGCGCTGCAGGGCTGGCGTCCTGCTCGGGGTGCGCTACCGGCGCATACACCCGGGTGCCCGACTCGCGGCGGCACACCCGCAGCCAGCCGTGGTGGTGCATGGCATCCAGCAATCGGGTGCTGGCGTTGAGCTCACCGCCCCAGTAGCCCGCTACGCGGCCATGGTGTGCAAACGCCTCGCTGACCTCGCGGGGGTGCACCACACCCCGCTCCTGCACAAACGCCAGCACCTCGCACGCACGCTCGGTGGTGGCGGTATCCCAGGGTCGGCGCGGGGTGCGCGGGTGCAGCAGCGCCAGCATTTCGCGCAACACAAAGCCGTAATTGACGAAAGCGTCTTCCTCAATGCCCAGCCGCTCGTAACGGCGTTCCAGGTCACCCGCGCGATAGTCGCGCACCCGCAAGCGCAAAACCAGGTCCTGTGCCCGCGCGGGTGCCCGCATCGGGTCGGCCTGCACAAAACCCAGCTTGCGAATCGCACCGGGCAGCGTCAGCGGCTTGAACAGGCTGCGCGCAATGGCGTAGCGGCGAAGCTCATCCAGCGTGGGTGAGCGCGCCATGGCCACGACCGTTGTGCGCCCACCAGGAGTTCGTCAACACTTCTTACTCCACCCGCGTCACTGCATTGGGCTTGAAACCCAGGTCCGCCGCCTTGCCCTTGCGGCCGCGCGCGGCCCGTGCGTTGTTCAGGCTGCGGATCTCCAGCGTCTCGTCCCGCTGCTTGCCGCCCCGGCCCACGCCATCCAGGCGAATGCTGCGGGTGTAGGCCGCCGCGCCCGCAAGCTGGTCCTTGTCTTCCAAATCGATCAGCATCAGCCCCCGGCCGCCGTTGGCCATGGTTTTCAGCTCGGTGATCTCGAACGTGAGGATGCGCCCGCCCGTGGAGGCGCAGGCCACATGCGTGGCGGGCACAACCGGTTTGCTGCCCGTGGTGCCTGCGGCATGCGACGGCACACACACGGTTTCGCCCTCGCCCAGGGTAATGAAGGCCTTGCCGCCCTTTTGGCGCGAGACCATGTTCTCCACCGCCGCCAAAAAGCCGTAGCCCCCCGAGTTGGACAGCAGCAGCGTGGCATTGGCAGGGCCTGCAAAGTAGTGCAGCAACTGCGTGCCTGCTTCCAGCTCAATCAGCGTGGTCACCGGCTGGCCATCACCCCGTGCGCCCGGCAGCAGCGACACGGCCACCGAGTACACGCGGCCATTGCTGCCAAAGGCCAGCAGGGTATCGACCGTGCGACATTCGAACGTGCCGTACAGCCCGTCGCCCGCCTTGAAGGCAAAGCTGGCGGCCTCATGCCCATGGCCGGTACGGGCACGCACCCAGCCTTTTTCCGAGACGACCACCGTGACGGGCTCGTCCACCACCTTCACTTCGGCCACGGCCTTCTTCTCGGCCTGGATCAGCGTGCGGCGCGCGTCGGCAAAGGTCTTGGCGTCCGCCTCGATCTCCTTGACCATGGTGCGGCGCAACGAGCCGGGGTTGTTCAGGATGTCTTCGAGCTTGCCCTGGCTTTCGCGCAGGTCTTTCAGCTCTTGCTCGATCTTGATGGCTTCGAGCCGTGCGAGCTGGCGCAAGCGGATTTCGAGGATGTCTTCGGCCTGCCGGTCGCTCAAGTTGAAGCGTGCAATCAGCGCGGCCTTGGGGTCTTCGGCCTGACGGATGATGGCGATCACCTCGTCGATATTGAGCAGCACCAGCTGCCGCCCTTCGAGGATGTGGATGCGGTCCAGCACCTTGTTCAGCCGGTGCTGGCTGCGGCGGGTGATGGTGGTCTGGCGGAAGGCGATCCACTCTTCCAGCATCTGGCGCAGCGACTTCTGCACGGGCTTGCCGTCGAGCCCCACCATGGTGAGGTTGATGGGGGCCGAGGTTTCCAGGCTGGTGTGGGCCAGCAGCGCGGTGATCAGCTCTTGCTGCGGGGTCTTGCCGGTTTTGGGCTCGAACACCAAACGCACGGGCGCGTCTTTGCTCGATTCGTCCCGCACCACGTCCAGCACGGCCAGCATGCTGGCTTTGAGTTGCGTCTGCTCCTGCGTCAGCGCCTTCTTGCCGGCCTTGACCTTGGGGTTGGTGATCTCTTCGATCTCTTCCAGCACGCGCTGGGTGCTGACGCCGGGCGGCAGTTCGTTGACCACCAGCTGCCACTGGCCGCGCGCCATGTCTTCGATCTTCCAGCGCGCGCGCACCTTGAGGCTGCCGCGCCCCGTGCGGTAGGCGTCGGCAATGTCGCCCGCGCTGCTGATGATCTGGCCGCCGCCGGGGTAGTCCGGGCCGGGCACGATGGCCAGCAGTTCGTCCTGGCTCAGCGTTGGCGTCTTGATGAGCGCCACACACGCATCGGCAATCTCGCGCAGGTTGTGGCTGGGGATCTCGGTGGCCAGGCCCACGGCAATGCCGCTGGCGCCGTTGAGCAGCGCAAACGGCAGGCGGGCGGGCAACTGGCGCGGCTCGGAGGTAGAGCCGTCGTAGTTGGGCATGAAATCGACCGTGCCTTCGTCGATTTCATCGAGCAGCAGGCTGGTGATGCGTGACAGGCGGGCCTCGGTGTAGCGCATGGCCGCAGCGCCGTCGCCGTCGCGGCTGCCGAAGTTGCCCTGGCCGTCAATCAGCGGGTAGCGCTGGGCAAAGTCTTGCGCCATGCGCACCAGCGCGTCGTAGGCCGACTGGTCACCGTGGGGGTGGAAGCGGCCCAGCACATCGCCCACCACGCGGGCGCTCTTGACGGGCTTGGCGGCCGTGTTACGCGTGGGGCCGCTGTAGCCCAGGCCCATGCGGTCCATCGAATACAGAATGCGCCGCTGCACCGGCTTCAAGCCGTCGCACACATCGGGCAGCGCACGGCCCTTGACGACGGACAGCGCATATTCCAGGTAGGCGCGCTGGGCGTAGCCCGCCAGGCCCAGGGAGTCGCCCCCGTCGTCGCCTGCGGTGGTGAAATCAAGAGTGGGTTGGTCGCTCATGCGTTAGCGCTCATTCGTTCGGAATCGTCGGTAAGGGTTCAAACGCCGTCTGCGGCGCGCTGCGGGTCTGTGCCACCTGGGTGGGCGGCAGGTTGCCCCGGTTCTGCGCGCCGCCCGTCAGCTCCATGCGCACACGGCCTGGCAGGGCGCGCTGTGTCAACACGGGGGCTGGCGGCTTGAGCTGGGCGTAGAGGCCCAGCACGGTGCGCACGTAGTTCTGGGTTTCCTTGAAGGCTGGCACCTGGTTACCTGCCTTTTGCACGGCGCCTTCGCCCGCGTTGTAGGCGGCCACGGCCAGGTCCATGCGGCCGGGGAACAGGTCGAGCAGGTGGCGCAGGTAACGCGTGCCAGTGGGCACATTCACGGCGGGGTCAGCCAGTTTTTGCTCCACCGTGCGTTTCTTGTCCGCACTCACGCCAAAGCGGCTGGCCGTGGCGGGCATCACCTGCATCAGGCCCACGGCGCCCTTGGGCGACACGGCGGTGGCGTCAAAACCGGACTCGGTGGCGATCACGGCCTGCAGCAGCTCATAGTCCACGCCATGTTGGTTGGACGCAGCGCGCAGGTGGTGTTTGACGCGCTTGTAGTCGGGCGCAATGTCGAAATACGCCAGCAGGCGTGCGCCCGCTGCAGGCAGCGCGTAGGGCATGGGCGAGGCATTGGCAGGCGCATCGCGGGTGGAGTCAAAGTCGTTGCCGCGAAAAAACAGCTGGTAGCGCGCATCGACCTGCTCGGCCGCAAAGTGCGTCACGCCGCGCTCATCCACATGCGCCCACAGGTCCGCATGGGCCATTTGCTGCACAAAACATAGCAGCAAACCCAATACAGATGCGCGGAAAGCACTGTTTTTGTTCATATTTTTCGTCACTGACACCCTGCGGTGGGCGTCGGTTCGTTCACACCTTCCTAGATGTCGATCTCGACCGCATCGCCATGCAGCTCCATCAGCTCGCGGCGCGCGGCGGCTTCGCCCTTGCCCATGAGCTTGGTTATGAGGCCTTCGGTGGCGGCAAAGTCCATGTCGCCCAGCTGCACGGGCAGCAGGCGGCGGGTGTCGGGGTTGAGCGTGGTTTCCCACAGCTGCTCGGCATTCATCTCGCCCAAGCCCTTGAAGCGGCTGATCTGGCATTTCTCGCGCGGTACGCCGTCTTTTTCGGCCTTGTCCAGGATGGCGGCCAGCTCGCCGTCGTCCAGCGCATACATCTTGGCGGCGGGCTTTTTGCCGCGCGCGGGCACGTCCACACGGAACAAAGGCGGGCGCGCCACATAGATGTGCCCGGCCTCGATGAGCTTGGGAAAGTGGCGGAAGAACAGCGTGAGCAGCAGCACCTGGATGTGCGAGCCGTCCACGTCCGCGTCACTCAGGATGCAGACCTTGCCGTAGCGCAGGCCGCTCAGGTCGGGCGTGTCGTTGGGCCCATGCGGGTCCACCCCGATGGCCACCGAGATGTCGTGGATTTCGTTGTTGGCAAACAGGCGGTCACGCTCGACCTCCCACGTATTGAGCACCTTGCCGCGCAGCGGCAAGATGGCCTGGCTTTCCTTGTCGCGGCCCATCTTGGCGCTGCCACCGGCCGAGTCGCCCTCGACCAGGAACACTTCGTTGTGGGCGATGTCTTTGCTTTCGCAGTCGGTGAGCTTGCCGGGCAGCACGGCCACGCCAGAGCCCTTGCGCTTTTCGACCTTCTGGCCGGCCTTCTGGCGCGTTTGCGCAGCCTTGATGGCCAGCTCGGCGAGCTTCTTGCCGTATTCCACATGCTGGTTCAGCCACAGCTCAAGCGCCGGGCGCACAAAGCCGCTGACCAGGCGCACCGCATCGCGTGAATTCAGGCGCTCCTTGATCTGGCCCTGGAACTGCGGGTCGAGCACCTTGGCTGAGAGGACATAGCTGGCACGCGCAAACACGTCTTCGGGGAGCAGCTTGACGCCCTTGGGCAGCAGGCTGTGCAGCTCGATGAAGCTCTTGACCGCGTTGAACAGGCCGTCGCGCAGGCCGCTCTCGTGCGTGCCGCCTGCGCTCGTGGGGATCAGGTTGACATAGCTCTCGCGCACCGGCTGGCCGTCTTCGGTGAAGGCCACGGCCCAGGCGGCGCCTTCGCCTTCGGCAAAGCTTTCGTTGTTGCGGTCGGCAAAACCCTCGCCTTCAAACAGCGGGATCACCGGGTCGCCGTTCAGCGTCTGCATCAGGTAGTCGCGCAGGCCGCCCTTGTACTGCCAGGTTTGTGTGTCGCGGGTTTTCTCATTGACCAGCTGCACCGTCACGCCGGGCATCAGCACGGCCTTGCTGCGCAGCAAGTGGGTCAGCTCACCCATGGGCAAGGCGCTGGATTCAAAGTACTTGGCGTCGGGCCACACGCGCACCGAGGTGCCCTGCTTTCGCTCACCCGCCTCCAGCGGGCGGGCCACCAGGGGTTCGATCACGTCGCCCGCCGAGAACACCAGGCGTGCCACCTTGCCTTCGCGGTAGCTGGTGGCTTCGAGCCGGGTGGCCAGGGCGTTGGTCACACTCACGCCCACACCATGCAGACCGCCCGAGAAGCTGTAAGCCCCGCCCTTGCCCTTGTCGAACTTGCCGCCCGCATGCAGGCGGGTGAACACCAGCT
>NZ_QAIH01000125.1:7009-8493 GCF_003060895.1 Acidovorax sp. HMWF029
ATGCAGCGTGACGCGGATCTTCTTGCCGTGCCCGGCCAGCGCCTCGTCGGCGGCGTTGTCCAGCACTTCCTGAATGATGTGCAGGGGGTTGTCGGTGCGGGTGTACATGCCCGGGCGCTGCTTGACGGGCTCCAGGCCCTTGAGCACGCGGATCGAACCTTCGGAATATTCGCTGGCGGATGCAGAAGACGGTTTGGCAGACATAGCCGCGGATTGTAGTGCGGCAGGCGCCGCGCAGCTGGATAAAAAACCAGTCATTACCAACCCTGACGGGCACTGTATTGGTCGCGGGTGTACCAGCGCGTTTCACGCATTCTGGCTACATTCCTGCGCATGCATATGAACATTCCCAAACTATCCATGTTCCAGGTGCTCGCCTGCGGTGCGGCCATCGTGACCCTGTCCATGGGCATCCGCCATGGGTTTGGGCTCTGGCTTTTGCCCATCACCCAAGAGATGGGCTGGACACGCCAGTCGTTTGCGCTGGCCATCGCCATCCAGAACCTGTCCTGGGGCCTGATCGGGATTTTTGCAGGCATGGTGGCAGACCGGTTTGGTGCGTTCCGCGTGCTGATGGGCGGCGCCGTGCTGTACGGACTGGGCCTGGCGGGCATGGCGCTGTCGCCCACGCCCACGCTGTTTGCGCTGACGGCAGGCGTGCTGATTGGCGCGGCGCAGGCGGGCACCACCTATGCCGTGATCTATGGCGTGCTGGGGCGACAGATTGCGCCCGAGAAGCGATCCTGGGCGATGGGCGTGGCGGCGGCGGCGGGCTCGTTCGGGCAGTTCCTCATGGTGCCTGTCGAGGGCTGGCTGATTGCAGGGCTGGGCTGGCAGCAAGCCTTGCTGGTGCTGTCGATGGCCGTGCTGCTGATCGTGCCGCTGGCCTTTGGCCTGCGGGAACCCGGCTTCAAGGGCGCGGCCCCTGTGAAGCGCGAGCAAACCATCGTGCAGGCGCTGGGCGAGGCCTTCCGCTACCCCAGCTTCAACCTGCTGATGGCGGGTTATTTTGTGTGTGGCTTCCAGGTGGTGTTCATCGGCGTGCACATGCCCAGCTACCTCAAGGACCATGGACTGTCGCCGCAGGTGGCCAGCTATGCACTGGCGCTGATCGGGCTGTTCAATGTATTTGGCACCTACATCGCGGGCACGCTGGGCCAGCGCATGCCCAAGCGGTTCATCCTGGCCTTCATCTATTTTGCGCGGGCGGCGGCCATCACCGTGTTCTTGATCGTGCCGCTATCGCCGCTGTCGGTGTATGTGTTCTCGGCGGTGATGGGCACGCTCTGGCTGTCGACCATCCCGCCCACTAACGCAACCATTGCACAAATTTTTGGCGTGCAGCATTTGTCGATGCTGGGCGGCTTTGTGTTCTTCAGCCACCAGATCGGCAGCTTCCTGGGCGTGTGGCTGGGCGGGTATCTGTATGACGCCACGGGCAACTACGATATCGTCTGGTACATCGCCATCGGCCTGGGCGTGTT
>NZ_QAIH01000126.1 GCF_003060895.1 Acidovorax sp. HMWF029
ATTCACGGCGTGGTGGTGTTTGTCTTGGCGGGCAGCAGCGGCCTGCATGAGCGCATGGTGCAGGCCGAGCGCGACCGCATTGCCCGCCAGGGCAACAGTTCCTGATCTGCCCCCACCCCGAGGCCCCCTCATGGAAAACCGCTGGATCACCTCCCTCATCGCTGCATGCATCCACACTGCCAGCCAGGCAGGCACGGGCCTGATGGAACTGCCCGGTTTGGAGGGAGACGGGCCCGTCACCGTGTTCTACCCCAGCAGCGGTGCCGACGAGCCCGTGCAGCGAGGGCCCTTCCAGCTGCAGCTGGCCTGGCGGGCTCCTGCCGTGCAGGGCAATGGCCGCCTGCTTGTCATCACTCACGGGTCGGGCGGCAACCCGTGGGTCCACACCGACCTGGCACGCGCAATGGTGGCAGCAGGCTTTGTGGTTGCGTTGCCCGAACATGCGGGGGACAACGTCAAGGACCCGTCCACGCCCGGCCCCGAAAGCTGGAAGCGCCGCCCGCCCGAGGTCTCCCGCGCCATCGACGCCGTGGCCCGGGACAACCGCCTGGCCCCGCTGCTCGACCTGAACAAAGTGGGGGTTTTTGGCGGATCTGCCGGTGGCCACACGGCCCTGAGCTTCGCGGGCGGCGCGTGGTCGCCCGCGCGCTTTCGCCAGCACTGCGAGGCCCACATCGCTGACGACTTTTCCTCCTGCGTCGGCTTCATCACCCGGCTGCACGGCAATCTGCTGGACGGCTTGAAGAAGTGGTTTGCGCTGGCCGTGATACGCCACCGCTTCGGCGACGACACCGCCTACACGCACCAGGACCCGCGCGTGCAAGCCACCGTGGCCAGCGTGCCGTTTGCGGCCGACTTCGACATGGCCAGCCTGGTCCGCCCGCGCATTGCGCTCGGGCTGGTCACGGCGGGCATGGATGTGAACCAGGTGCCGCGCTTTCACAGCAGCGCCGTGCTCGCCGCCTGCCAGGAGCGCTGCACCCATGTGGCCCACCTGCCGGGCGCCAGCCACGGCGCCATGCTGTCGCCCATGCCACCGCTGCATCTGCTCAACGACGTGCAGACCGCACTGCTGGGCGACCCGCCCGGCTTTGACCGCAACGTGCTGCCCGAGGTGGACGCCCGGATCGTGGACTTCTTTGCCCAGCACCTGCAGCCACTTCCAGTCCCCCAGCGCTGATACATCGACGAGCAGCGCCTTGGCCTTGGCCCGCCGTATGCTCTCCATCTCCACGGCCACCCCGGCCTGCTCGCTACCATGACACCAACCCGCGCACCCCAGCCCCGCCGCCGTTACACCATGCTGATCGCAACCATCCTCCTGACCGCCGCCATCGCTGGGCTTGCCGCCGCCATTGCCTGGGGCGGCCCCAAAGACATCCCGCCGCTGGCCAGCATCAACGACCCGTTCAAAGGGGTGGACTACAGCAATGTGCCCCCGGCCCAGCGCTACACGGCGCGCGATGGCGCATCGCTGGCCTGGCACAGTTACAGCCCCGCCGGGGCAGCGCCCGACGCTCCCCAACGCCGGGTGGTGCTGGTGCACGGATCTTCTGCGCGCGGGCAGTCCAACCATGTACTGGCACAGGCGTTGGCTGCACAAGGCCACTCCGTGGCCTCCCTTGACATGCGGGGGCACGGCGCATCCGGCCCCCGGGGCCAAGCCGCCTATATCGGTCAGATGGAAGACGACATCGAGGACTTTTTGCGCGCCGTGCCCCACGCGGGCCCGCAAACGCTGATGGGCTTCTCGGCAGGCGGAGGTTTTGCGCTGCGTTTTGCAGGCAGCGCGCGGCAGGGCCTGTTTGACCACTATGTGCTGCTGTCCCCTTTCTTGCACCACAACGCGCCTACATCGCGGCCAGACAGCGGTGGCTGGGCATCGGTAGGTCTGCCGCGCATGATTGCCCTCACATTGATCAACCAGTTCGGCATCACCCACTGGAACCACCTGCCCGTGCTGAGCTTTGCGCTAAACGATGTGGCCCGCCAGCTGCTCACGCCCCACTATTCGTACACGGTGGCCACCAACTTCCGCCCCCACAACGACTATCTGGGCGATATCCGCAATGCCCGGGGCACCGTCTGCATCGTGGCCGGGCAGGACGACGAGCTGTTCCACGCTGACCGCTTTGCCGACCTGTTTGCCCAGGCGGGCAAGCCCGTGCCCGTCACCCTGGTACCGGGCGTGAACCACATGGGGCTGACGCTGGATGCGCAAGCCGTTGCCACGGTGGCGCGGCAGGCCTGCCCGGCGTAGCAAGCCGCCTTGCCACCTAAAATTCCGACCACCTCGTCCCACTTTTTGCTGCCATGCCAACTCACCTGAGCCCCGAAGAACTGGATGTGCTGGCCCGTCGCCGCGCCAACGCCAAGCTGGGCTGGTACGTGCATGCGGTGGCCTTCGTGCTGGTCAACGCAGTGATTTTTGCCATGTCGCGCTATGCGTTTGGCAGCCGCCCCTGGTCGGTGTACCCCCTGCTGGGCTGGGGGCTGGGGCTGGTCCTGCATGGGGTGTCGGTGTTTCTGCTCGGCACCGGCGGCGACCTGCGCGAGCGCATGGTGCAGCGCGAGCGCGAAGCCCTCCAGCGCCGCCAGAACCGGCCATGATGCTGCGCCGCGATTTCAGTGGGGTCAGCAAGCTGCGGCACTACCTGCAGGTGGTGGCATTCACGCTGGTCGTGGCCACCCTCCAGTACGCGTTCATACCCGACAAGCCCTACGGGCCGCCGGTGGTGTATTCGGTGCTGATCGGCACCTTCACGTGGGCCATCATCGACCTGGGGCGCGAGCTGATTCCATCGGCCGCCGAGACAGGCTGGCCGCAGGGTTGGCAGGGCATTGCGCTGGTCGCAGCGGGCATCATCATCGGCTACTTGGCGGGCACGCTGCTGGCGGATGCGCTGTGCGTCCACTACTTCCACTTCTACCCGGCGGGCGCATCGCTGTCCGGGGCAGACCAACGCACCTCCATCCTCATCACGGCCATTGCCGGACTGGTGGGCAGCTACTACTTCTACGCCATCCACAAATCGGCGTACCTGGAGGACAAGATGGCCGAGGCGCGCATGCATGCGACCGAGGCGCGCCTGAAACTGCTGGAAACCCAGCTCGAACCCCACATGCTGTTCAACACCCTGGCCAACCTGCGGGTGCTGATCGGCACCGACCCCGCCCGCGCGCAGGAGATGCTGGACCGCATGATTGCCTACCTGCGCGCCACGCTCAGCGCGTCGCGCAGCACCCAGCACCCGCTGGAGGACGAATTCGAGCGCCTGCAAGACTATCTGGAGCTGATGGCGGTGCGCATGGGCCCGCGCCTGGCCTACACACTGGAACTGCCCGACACCCTGCGCAGCGTGCCCGTGCCCCCGCTGCTGCTGCAGCCCCTGGTCGAGAACGCGATCCGCCACGGCCTGGAGCCCCAGGTGGAGGGCGGCCACATCACCGTGCGCGCCAGCACACGGCCTGGCGACAGCGGCCCCCAGCTGGTGCTGGAGGTGATAGACACCGGTGTGGGCCTGCCTGAGCAACTACCCACACCCGGCCCCGGGCAGAGCTTTGGCCTGGCCCAGGCACGCGAACGGCTGGCCACCTTGCACGGCAACGCAGGAGCTCTTGAATTGATAGCTGGGAACACAGGCGGGACGCGCGCAAACGTCATTTTTCCTTTGAAATTCCCACCCACACCATGAACCCGTCCCGCCCCCGCGCCCTGATTGCCGAAGACGAACCCCTGCTGGCCGCGGCCCTGCGCCAGGAGCTGACC
>NZ_QAIH01000127.1 GCF_003060895.1 Acidovorax sp. HMWF029
GACTACGGCCCCGTCCACACAACCGCCGTGGAACCGACCGCCACCGCATGGGCGTGACCCGGCCCCCGGCCGCTACCGCCCCTTTTCCCAATCCCCATCCACCGACACACAAGGACCCGCCATGAAAGCCATCGGCTACCAAACTGCCCACCCCATCGACCACCCCGAAGCACTGCTCGACATCACCCAACCCGACCCCGTGGCCACCGGCCGCGACCTGTTGGTGGAGGTGCATGCCGTCTCGGTGAACCCCGTGGACACCAAGGTGCGCAACAGCAGTTCGCGCAGTGCGGACGGCCCTGACTACAAGGTGCTGGGCTGGGACGCCAGCGGCATCGTGCGTGCAGTGGGCACGGAGGTGACGCTGTTCAAACCCGGCGACCGCGTCTGGTACGCGGGCTCCATCGCCCGCCCCGGCACCAACAGCGAGCTGCACCTGGTGGACGAGCGCATCGTGGGCCACGCCCCCAAGTCACTGGACTTTGCCGAAGCCGCAGCCCTGCCACTGACCACCATCACCGCGTGGGAGCTGCTGTTTGACCGCCTGGGCGTGGCGCCCGGCAAGCAGCCGACCAACAAGACCCTGCTCATCATCGGCGCGAGCGGCGGCGTGGGTTCCATCCTCACGCAGCTGGCCGCGCGGCTGACCAGCCTCACGGTGATCGGCACCGCATCGCGCCCCGAAACGCAGCAGTGGGTGCGCGATCTGGGCGCCCACCACGTCATCGACCACAGCCAGCCGCTCACGCAAGAGCTGGCGCGCATCGGCCACCCCACGGTGGACATCATCGTGAGCCTCACGCAGACCGATGCCCACTTCGACCAGATCGTGGAGGCCATCGCGCCGCAGGGCCAGTTCGCGCTGATCGACGACCCGGTGTCGCTCGACGTGACGAAATTCAAGCGCAAGTCGGTGTCGGTGCACTGGGAACTGATGTTCACCCGCGCGCTGTTCGGCACCGCCGACATGATCGGCCAGCACCGCCTGCTGACCGAGGTGGCGCAGCTGGTGGACGCGGGGCTGATCCGCACCACGCTGGACCAGCGTTTTGGCGCGATCAACGCCCACAACCTGAAGCGGGCTCACGCCCTGATCGAGAGCGGCAAGGCACGAGGCAAGCTGGTGCTCGAAGGCTGGAACTGAAGGTCCACCAGCACGGTTGATTGTGTGCCCTGACAAAGATACTGTACACAAATACAGTATTTGAGATATAAAACGGGGCACAACAACCCGAGGAGCCCTTCCCATGCTGGACCACATGACTTTCCGCGTCACCGACATCGCCCGCACCAAGGCGTTTTACACCGCCGCCCTCGCGCCTTTGGGCTACAGCCTGTGTTTTGAAGGCAACTACGGCTCCAACATGCTGGGCTTTGCCTACCCGGACCCGGCCGAGCCCGACGGCAAAAAAGCGGATGTGTGGTTCATCGACGGCCCCTCGCCCTACGGTGGCCAGCCTGCCACCACGGGCTGTCATCTGGCCTGGCGGGCCCAGAACCGGGCGCAGGTAGATGCGTTCTACGCCGCCGCCATCACGGCGGGCGGCAAGGACAACGGCGCCCCGGGCCTCAGGCCCGACTACCACGCGCACTACTACGGCGCTTTTGTGATTGACCCCGAAGGCAACAACATCGAGGCGGTATGCCACCTGCCTGAATAGATGGGCCTGCAAGGCTGAAGGGTGGCCAGGCCCGGCAAGGCGAGGCCACCCGGTGCACGGCCCAGTGCACTGAAGTGCTGCGCGATCAGTCCAGCTTCACCCCTGCCGCCTTGATGATCTCGCCCCAGCGCTTGGATTCGGCCCGCGCCATGGCGCGGAACTGTTCGGGCGTGCCGGGCAGGGCTTCCATGCCGAAGTCGGTCATGCGCTTGACCACGGCGGGGCTCTGCAGGGCCTTGTTCAGCTCGGCATTCAGGCGCGTGGTGATGGCGGCGGGCAGGCCTGCGGGCGCCAGGATGCCCTGGAAGGCGAAGACCTCGGTGTTGGGCACACCGGCTTCTGCCAGCGTGGGCACGTCGGGCAGCGCGGGTACACGCTTGGCCGAGCCGATGGCCAGGGCGCGCACCTTGCCCGAGGTGATCACGGGCAGGCCGGCGGCCAGGTCCAGGAACATGCAGGGCACCTGCCCCCCCATCACGTCCTGCAACGCAGGGGCGGCGCCCCGGTAGGGGATGTGGGTGATGAAGCTCTTGGTGCGGTGCTTGAACATCTCCATCGCTAGGTGGTGCGGCGAGCCGTTGCCGGGCGATGCGTAGTTGAGCTTGCCGGGGTTGGCGCGCACGTAGTCCAGAAACTCCTTCACCGTCTTGGCTTCGAACGATGGGTGCACCACCAGCGCCAGCGGGAAGCGGCTGATGCCGCCCACGTAGGTGAAGTCCTTTTCGGGGTTAAACGGCAGCTTGGTGAACAGGTGTTCGTTGTAGGCCAGGATGGCGTTGTCGGCCGACATGAAGGTGTAGCCGTCGGGCTTGGCCGTGGCCACGGCCTGGCCGCCGATGTTGGTGGAGGCGCCGGGGCGGTTGTCCACCACGATCTGCTGGCCCAGCGTCTGGCGCATGGCTTCGGCCACAGTGCGCGCCAGCACGTCGGTGCCGCCGCCAGCCGGGTAGGGCACGACCCAGCGCAGGGGCTGGTCGGGCCAGGCAGCCTGGGCAGCGGCCCAGGGCGCGGCGGTGGTGGCGCCTGCGGCGGCCAGGGCGGACAAGAGGGTTCTGCGTTGCATGGGTTGTCTCCTTGATACTATTGATTTGATAGCTGCTTGCGCTTATCCATCGCGCGCAAGCAGCCTTTTTTGTTCAAATTTTCAGCCGGCCGGGTGCTCAGGCGGCCGGGGCGGCAATCGCCTGATCAATGGCGCCGAAGATGCTGGCGCCGTCCTTGCCCTTGATCTCGATGCGGATGGTGTCGCCGAACTTCATGAATTCGGTACTCGGCTTGCCATCCTGAATCGTCTCGATGCAGCGCTTTTCGGCGATGCAGCTGTAGCCCTTGGGCCATTCGGTGCGGCCATTGGCGTCGGTGATGCCCTTGTTGCTCACCGTGCCGCTGCCGATGATGGAGCCCGCGCGCAGGTTGCGCGTCTTGGCCACGTGGGCAATCAGCTGGCCGAAGTGGAAGGTCATCTCGGGGCCTGCGTCGCACATGCCGACCTTGCGGCCGTTCCAGGTGGACTGCACGGTGAGGTTGACGCGGCCGTGGTCCCAGGCGTCGCCCAGCTCGTCCAGCGTCACGGCCACGGGGCCGAAGGCGGTGGCGGGCTTGCTCTGGAAGAAACCAAAGCCCTTGGCCAGCTCGGCGGGGATCAGGTTGCGCAGGCTCACGTCGTTGGCAATCATCACCAGGCGGATGCCGTCCAGCGCCTGGTCGGCGGTGGTGCCCATCTTCACGTCGCCGGTGATGACGGCGATCTCGGCCTCGAAGTCAATGCCCATGGCCTCGCTGGGCACGACCACGTCGTCGCAGGGGCCGATGAAATCGTCGCTGCCGCCCTGGTACATCAGCGGATCGGTGTAGAAACTCTCTGGCACCTCGGAGTTACGCGCTTTTCGCACCAATTCGACGTGGTTGATATACGCAGAGCCGTCCGCCCACTGGTACGCCCGTGGCAGCGGGGCCATGCATTGGGCGGGGTCGAACGGGAACGCGTGGCGCGCGCGGCCACTGTTGAGCTGGTCGTACAGGTCCTGCAGCTGGGGCGAGAGGAAGCCCCAGTCGTCCAGCACCTGCTGCAGCTTGTTGGCGATGCCGGTCGCATAATGGGCTGTGCCCAGATCGCGGGAGACGACAACCAGTTGGCCGTCGCGCGAGCCGTCTTTGTAGGTAGCGAGTTTCATGGTGGCAGGACCTTTGTCTCAGAGGGTTGATGGGCACCGCTAGCGAAATTACGCTTGGGTAAATTGATTTAACTAAACAAAACTCGCAAATTTTAGTGCACATGGACAAAGAACGTGCAGGAATTCAATCGGTCGAGGTGGGTTTTGCCCTGCTGGAGGGGCTGACACGCTCGCGCGGGCCGCTCATGCTCAAGGATGTGGCGGCCTCTGCGGGCATGAGCGCGGCCAAGGCCCACCGGTACCTGGTGAGCTTTCAGCGCCTGGGCCTGGTCACGCAGGACCCCCGAACCGCGCGCTACGACCTGGGGCCTGCAGCCCTGAAGCTGGGCCTGGCATCGCTCGCCAGGCTGGACGCCGTGCGCCTGGCGCGCGAGCGCATGCCCGCACTCATGGAAACCATCGGCCACACGCTGGCGCTGGCGGTGTGGGGCAACCACGGCCCGACCATCGTGCACTGGGAGGAGTCGCCCCAAGCCGTCACCGCCAACCTGCGCCTGGGCGATGTGATGCCGCTGCTGTCGTCGGCCACGGGCAGGTGTTTTGCGGCTTTCATGTCGCCCGATGTGGTGGCGCCGCTGCTCAAGGAAGAGCTGGCCCGCGCCGTGAAGATGCGCCGCACCGACCTTCCCGCCACCATGGCCGAGGTAAACGCCCTGCTGGCCGAGGTGCGTGAACGTGGCGCCGCGCGCGTGGTGGACACCTTGCTGCCCGGCATCGTCGCCTTCTGCGCGCCGGTGTTCGATGCCGACGGCCACCTGGAGCTGGGCATGACCACGTTGGGCTCGATCGCCACGTTCGATCCGGAGTGGGACGGCGCCATCGACGCACCGCTGCGCGCGGCGGCGGCCCAGCTCTCGCGCGACCTGGGCGCAGGCACCGCCTGACCCGGCCTCACGCCATCCCCATGCCCCGCCGCGCGCTGGTTGCCATCACCGCCCTGGTGCTTGCCCTGCACTGGCTGGTGCTGAGCGGGGTGCCGCTGCACTGGGACAGCCCGGCACAAGCCACGGGGCGGGCATTCAGCACGCGCAGCATCGCCGCACCACTGCCCCCCGCGCTGCCCACAGTGGCAACAGCACCGGCAGCCCATACCGCCCGTGCAGCGGCGCTGCAACCTGCTGACCGCAAAAAACCCCAGGCCCGCACCACGCCCGCGCCCTCCACCATGGCCGGGCACGCAGCGCCGCAACTTCCTGCCGAAACCATGACCACAGGCCCGGACGCGGGCACTGACGCAGTGCCAACCGCCACCGAGCCCATAGCGCCCCCCACAGA
>NZ_QAIH01000128.1 GCF_003060895.1 Acidovorax sp. HMWF029
CGGTAGATGGGCATCGTGCTGGCTTCTGGAAAATCGCTGAAAGGGAAGCGGGCCGCCGGAATATTGGCCCCTCGCGCGCCCGTGCAACCAACCTCTTGAGCCGTGCCGGGGGCAAACCTGTCAATTATCGCCCAGCCCCATGGCCGCTCGGGGCGTTAGCGTTGGGGCGGGCAGGGGCAGACGACACGCGCGGCAACGGCGCTGGCAGAATGATCCATTCCGCTCCAGCCCCCCCAAACCAGAGATCAGGACGCCCCACGATGACCGACTCCAGCAAGCCTTCCGCGCCCATCAACCGCCGCAGTGCCAACATCACCCAGGGCAAGTCGCGTGCGCCCAACCGCTCCATGTACTACGCCATGGGGTATGAGGAAGGCGACTTCGTCAAACCCATGGTGGGCGTAGCCAACGGCCACAGCACCATCACCCCCTGCAACAGCGGCCTGCAGAAGCTGGCCGACGCGGCGATTGCAGGCATCGAGGAAGCGGGTGGCAACGCCCAGGTGTTCGGCACCCCCACCATCAGCGACGGCATGGCCATGGGCACCGAAGGCATGAAGTACAGCCTGGTAAGCCGTGAAGTCATCAGCGACTGCATCGAGACCTGCGTGGGCGGGCAGTGGATGGACGGTGTGCTGGTGGTCGGCGGATGCGACAAGAACATGCCCGGCGGCCTGATGGGCATGTTGCGCGCCAACGTGCCCGCCATCTATGTGTATGGCGGCACCATACTGCCGGGCCACTACCAGGGCAAGGATCTGAACATCGTGAGCGTATTCGAGGCCGTGGGCGAGAACGCAGCGGGCAAGCTCAGCGACTTTGACCTCAAGGAGATCGAAAAGCGCGCCATCCCCGGCACCGGCTCGTGCGGCGGCATGTACACCGCCAACACCATGAGCAGCGCGTTCGAGGCCCTGGGCATCAGCCTGCCGTATTCGTCCACCATGGCCAACCCGCACGACGAGAAGATGAACTCGGCCAAGGAATCGGCCAAGGTGCTGATCGAGGCCATCAAGATGGACTTGAAGCCGCGCGACATCGTGACCAAAAAGTCCATCGAGAACGCCGTGGCGGTGATCATGGCCACGGGTGGCTCCACCAACGCGGTGCTGCACTTTCTGGCCATTGCCCACGCGGCAGGCGTGGAATGGAGCATCGACGACTTCGAGCGCGTGCGCGTGAAAACCCCCGTGTTGTGCGACTTGAAGCCCAGCGGCAAGTACCTGGCTGTGGACCTGCACCGCGCGGGCGGCATCCCGCAGGTCATGAAGGTTTTGCTGAACGCAGGCCTGCTGCACGGCGACTGCATCACCATCAGCGGCAAGACAGTCGCCGAAGTGCTCAAGGACGTGCCCGACCAGCCCCGTGCTGACCAGGATGTGATCCGCCCCATCAGCAACCCCATGTATGCGCAGGGCCACCTGGCCATCCTCAAGGGCAACCTGAGCCCCGAGGGCGCCGTGGCAAAAATCACAGGACTGAAGAACCCCGTGATCACCGGCCCTGCCCGAGTGTTCAACGATGAGCAATCGGCATTGGAAGCCATCCTGGCCGACAAGATCAAAGCGGGCGATGTGATGGTGCTGCGCTACCTGGGCCCCAAGGGCGGCCCCGGCATGCCCGAAATGCTGGCCCCCACCGGCGCACTGATTGGCGCCGGGCTGGGCGAGAGCGTGGGCCTGATCACGGACGGCCGCTTCTCGGGCGGTACCTGGGGCATGGTGGTCGGCCACGTGGCGCCTGAAGCCGCTGCGGGCGGCACCATCGCCTTCGTCAACGAAGGCGACAGCATCACCATCGACGCGCGCCAGCTGCTTCTGCAGCTCAACGTGCCTGATGAAGAGATCGCCAAACGCCGTGCTGACTGGACGGCCCCTGCCCCACGTTACACACGGGGCGTGCAGGCCAAGTTTGCGTTCAATGCATCGAGCGCGAGCAAGGGGGCGGTGCTGGACGCGTATTGAGGAGTGATGGGTTGATATTGAGACAGGGGAAGTTTCTGCAGCGCGCCCAGTACCCCTGCCGCGCTTTAGCTAGGGGTGTCCCTAACAAAAACGCCCGCAAGCAATGCTTCGGGCGTTTTTTTTCAGTGGGTAAGCTGGACCAGCGCTGCATCCAGCGCGCCAGCAGTTCAGCGCGGCTTGCGCGGCTGAATGCCCAGGGCTTCCTTGTGTTTGTTGATGCGGTCTTGTTTGCGCTTGTCCATCTTCTCCATCGCCTTGCGCTTGGTGTAACCCGTGGAGTCCGCCCAGGCCCACCACAACGCAGTGGCAGCAAAAGGGGCCAGCACCCACCACCAGGACCAGGTCGCCACAGGGCCGATTTCAAAATATTTCAGTGCCAGTATGAGAAGGGAAAGACCCAGCAGATACATCACAAACTCCAGAAAGTGCCATCACAGGCCTACTTGATAAGGGACAAGTGCTTGTCAACCCAAGTCACTACAATCCCATTAAAAGCACTGTAACTCAACCACAGGAAAACCCACCATGAAGCGTACCCTGATCACTCTTGCCATGATGTTGTCGGTAGCGGCACCCGCAATGGCCGACATGGCCCTGGCGACATCGAAGAACTGCATGGCATGCCATGCCGTGGACAAGAAGCTGGTGGGCCCGTCATACAAAGACGTGGCTGCCAAGTACGCGGGCCAGAAAGATGCCGTGGACAAGCTGGCCACAAAGATCATCAAGGGTGGCTCTGGCGTGTGGGGCCCTGTTCCCATGCCCGCCAATGCACAGGTCAATGATGCAGACGCCAAGAAGCTGGCAGCCTGGGTGCTGACGCAGAAGTAAGAAGCGATTGACGCAACTGCTGGTCTGGGGTGCAACGCCCCGGAGCCGCAGCAAAAAAGCCGCGCCACAGGGAATGTGACGCGGCTTTTGTTTTGGGGGCATCGCAGGCGCAGTCTGCGCGACGCCTCCCTGAATCAGCTGGTCTGGGCAAGGTGATCCAGAATTGCGGGGTTCTGTGGCCACGTCACATCGCTGCGCGATATGAGTGTCCACAAACCCCGCAAGCGCTGCGCGCTGGCGCCGTTACACGGCGCCACCTGGATCAATTGGCCTTGGCCAATTGATCCAGGATTGCAGGGTTTTCCAACGTTGAGGTGTCCTGTGTGATCGCCTCGCCCTTGGCAATGCTGCGCAGCAGGCGGCGCATGATCTTGCCGCTGCGGGTCTTGGGCAGGTTGTCGCCGAAGCGGATGTCCTTGGGCTTGGCAATCGGCCCGATTTCCTTGGCGACCCAGTTGCGCAGTTCGTTGGCGATCTGCTTGGCCTCTTCGCCGGTGGGGCGGGCGCGCTTGAGCACGACGAAGGCGCAGATGGCCTCACCCGTCACGTCGTCGGGGCGCCCCACCACGGCGGCCTCGGCAACCAGATCGGTCTTGGAGACCAGGGCCGATTCGATCTCCATCGTGCCCATGCGGTGGCCCGAGACGTTCAGCACGTCATCGATGCGACCTGTGATGCGGAAGTAGCCGCGGTCGGCGCTGCGCACGGCGCCGTCGCCCGCCAGGTAGTAGCCCTTGAGTTCTTCTGGAAAGTAGGCCTTCTTGAAGCGCTCGGGGTCGTTCCAGATGGTGCGGATCATGCTAGGCCAGGGCTTCTTGATGACCAGGATGCCGCCAGCACCGTTGGCGACGTCGTTGCCCATCTCGTCCACGATGGCAGCGGTGATGCCAGGCAAAGGCAAGGTGCAGCTACCAGGCACCAGCGGCGTGGCACCGGGCAGTGGGGTGATGACGTGGCCGCCAGTCTCGGTCTGCCAGAAGGTGTCGACGATGGGGCAGCGCTCGCCGCCCACATTCTTGTGGTACCACATCCAGGCTTCGGGGTTGATAGGCTCACCCACGCTGCCCAGGATGCGCAGGCTCGACAGGTCCGAGCGCGCAGGGTGCACGGCAGCATCGCCCTCGGCGGCCTTGATGAGCGAACGGATGGCGGTGGGCGCGGTGTAGAAGATCGTGCACTTGTGCTTCTCGATCATCTGCCAGAACCGGCCGGCGTTCGGGAAGGTGGGAACGCCTTCAAAGATGATCTGCGTGGCACCCGCTGCCAGCGGACCGTAGGCCACATAGGTGTGGCCCGTGATCCAGCCGATGTCGGCAGTGCACCAGAACACGTCGTCTGCCCGCAAGTCAAACGTCCAGTCCATGGTGAGCTTGGCCCACAGCAGATAGCCGCCGGTGCTGTGCTGCACGCCCTTGGGCTTGCCGGTGGAGCCGCTGGTGTACAGGATGAACAGCGGGTGCTCGGCGCCCACGGGCACGGGGGGGCATTCGGTGCTTTGTCCGGCCAGCATCTCGCCAAAGGTCTTGTCGCGCCCAGCCACCATGTTGCAGGCTGTGGCCGTCCGCTCAAACACGAATACGTTGCGGATGGTGTCGCAGCCGCCCATGGCCAGGGCTTCGTCGATGATGGCCTTGAGCGGCAGCTCCTTGCCGCCGCGCATCTGGTAGTTGGCGGTGATCACTGCCACGGCGCCTGCGTCGATGATGCGCTCCTGCACGGCCTTGGCGCTGAAGCCGCCGAACACCACGCTGTGCGTGGCGCCGATGCGCGCGCAGGCCTGCATGGCGACCACGCCCTCGATGGTCATGGGCATGTAGATCAGCACACGGTCACCCTTGGCCACGCCGTGGGCCTTGAGCGCGTTGGCAAACTGGCTCACGCGGGCCAGCAGCTCTTTGTAGGTGATCTTGGTGACGGCGCCATCGTCGGCTTCGAAGACGATGGCAGTCTTGTTCTCGGTGGGGGTGCCGATGTGGCGGTCCAGGCAGTTGGCCGATGCGTTGAGCTCGCCATCGTCAAACCATTTGAAGAACGGGGCGTTGGAGGTGTCGAGCGTGCGGGTGAAGGGCCGGGTCCAGTTCACGTTCTCGCGCGCCAGGCGGGCCCAGAAGCCTTCGAAGTCCTTGTCTGCTTCGGCACACAGTGCATCGTAGCCCGCCATGCCCGACACGCGGGCGGCCTTGACGACCGCATCGGACGGCGGGAACACGCGGTTCTCAACCAAAACGGATTCGATCGCGGATGTGGGCGCACTCATGGTGTTGTCTCCTGGTTTTGATGGAATTGAAATTGGGCGGTACTGTCGGGCGCAGCACTTACAAGCCACTGACTGGCGCGAAGCTTACAGAATCTACGTCTAGACGCTGCACCAGGCCGAGATGGCACCTTGGTGAAGGGGCTGTCACGCCACCCCCCTAAAATCGCGCGACCTTAGAACCCTCAACCTTTCCATTTCACCATGACCCAGCCCAAAAACTCCGCGCCCCCCGCACGCATGCGCCCCCTGCCCTCGTTGATTTTTTCCAGCCGCTGGCTGCAGCTGCCCCTGTACCTGGGCTTGATCCTGGCGCAGGCGGTGTATGTGTTCCATTTCTGGGTGGAGCTGGTGCACCTGATCGAAGCCGCCTTTGGCAACACTTCGGCGCTCAAGAGCCTGGTCTCCAGCATTGGCTACAAGAGCGACTTCGAGGTCACCGCGCTCAACGAGACCATCATCATGCTGGTCGTTCTGGCATTGATCGACGTGGTCATGATCTCCAACCTGCTGATCATGGTGATCGTGGGCGGCTATGAAACCTTTGTTTCACGCCTGCACCTGGAAGACCATCCCGACCAGCCCGAATGGCTGAGCCACGTGAACGCGTCGGTGCTCAAGGTCAAGCTGGCCACCGCCATCATCGGCATCAGCTCCATCCACCTGCTCAAGACCTTCATCAACGCAGCCAACTACGACGTCAAAGTGCTGATGTGGCAAACCATCATCCACACCGTGTTCCTGCTCAGCGCGCTGGCAATTGCACTGACCGACCGCCTGATGTCGCACACCGCCCCCGCTGCAGGCCACCACTGAGCCCGCAGGCCGCCACGGCGCCATGTAGTTGCCGAGGCGTAAAGGGCAGTGCCCGGCTTGCGCAGCCAACAGTTGAACTGCACCGCAGCGCGCCGCACTGTGCCAATGGCCCGGCATGTACCGATGGGAACCATGCCGGGCCAGAAAGTTGAACAAAAAAGCGGCTCTCCGCGCACCAGAAAAAGCTATCAAGCTATTGTATTGATAGCATTCATCCAGATTCCTTTGCTACCAGATTTCTCCACATTCGGGCGGCACAGTGCGGGACATCCCCCCACTGTTCCTACTTGCAGGAG
>NZ_QAIH01000129.1:0-9672 GCF_003060895.1 Acidovorax sp. HMWF029
GTGTATGGCACTTTGACTCGGGCCAGCCCGGGCGCCACCTGATGATCAGCGCACTGGTGCACGGCAATGAGCTGTGCGGCGCCTGGGCGCTCAAGGGCCTGCTCGAAGCCGGTGTGCGTCCGCAGCAGGGCACGCTCACGCTCGCGTTTTGCAACCTCGACGCGTTCGACCGCTTTGATCCAAGCAACCACGATGCCTCGCGCTTCACCGACGAAGACCTCAACCGCCAGTGGCTGGACGAGCGCATCGATGCAGCCGACACCAACGAGCGCCGCCGCGCCGCCGCGCTGCGCCCGTGGGTCAAGCAAGCAGACTGGCTGCTCGACATCCACTCGATGCACGAGCCCTCGGCGCCGCTGCTGCTCACCGGCATCCAGCCGCGCAACCGGCAACTGGCGCGCGCCATGCGCTCGCCCGAGTACATCGTGGTGGACGCGGGCCACAAGGACGGCGTGCGCATGCGCGACTATGGCCGCTTTGGCCTGCAGGACGGCCATGGAGAGGGCCAGGGCGGCGACACCCGCTCGCTGCTCGTCGAATGCGGCTTTCACGGCGATCCCGCCAGCCACGCGGTGGCGCAGGACCAGTGTGTGCGTTTCCTGGAACAGTCCGGTGTGCTGGATGCTGGCACCCTCGCGCAGCAGCTGCCCGGCTGGCGCCAGCCCGACGCACCCCAGCAATGGGCGCTGGAGGTGACCGGCCCCGTGGTCGCCACCAGCAGCGCCTTCCGCTTTGTGGCGCCCTACACAGGGCTGGAGATGTTTGACAAGGCCGGCACAGTAATTGGCGACAACGACGGCGTGCCTGTGGCCACGCCGTACGACGGCTGCGTGCTGGTCATGCCCTCGGTGCGGCAGGCGCGCGCGGGCGTCACGGTGGTGCGCTTTGCGCGCCGCCAGGTACTGTAGAACAGGCTTTTCACAAAATACCGCGCTGATAACAGGTACGTGGGGTGCCCTTGTTTCAACACGGCAAATTGCTATTATTTATATAGCAACAAAGCTTTTCTAAATGCGCGGCAGTGGCCTTTTTTAATCAAATTTCCAACCCGCTGGTGGCGTAGTGCCCAGCGCATCCAGCTCGGCCGCCGTGAACACGCGCGAGCGGGTGTGAAAGGCCTTGCCCTCCGGCCCCTCCAGCGAGAAGGTGCCGCCCGTTCCCTCAATCACATCGATGATGAGCTGGGTGTGCTTCCAGGTCTCGTACTGGGCTTTGCCGATGTAGAAGCGACAACCGCCGATGTCGCCCAGGTACACATCGCCCGCACCCATGGTGATCTCGCCGGGCAAGTAGCAATTGGCGGCGCTGTTGTCGCAGCAGCCGCCTGATTGATGGAACATCAGATCGGGGCCGTGCTTGGCTTGCAGCAAGGCCACCAGCTCCAGCGCGGCAGGGGTGGCCACCACCCGTGGTGGTGGCAAGGGCGTGGTGCCCAGGGTGACCTCAGCGGCTTGTATGGCCAGCATGGCGTCAGGCCGTCATGGCCCCGCGGAAGATGCCTTCAATGTCGGCCTGCGTAGCACGGCGCGGGTTGGTCAGGCCACAGGCATCCTTGAGGGCATTGGTGGCCAGCAGCGGAATGTCGGACTCCTTCACGCCCAGGTCGCTCAGGCACTTGGGGATGCCAATGTCCAGCGCCAACTGTCGGATGGCGACCAGGCAGGCCTGTGCCCCAGCTTCAGCGTCCAGCCCCGCCACGTTCACACCCATGGCGTGCGCCACATCGCGCAGGCGCGCGGCGGACGTGGGCACGTTGAACGCCTCCACATGTGGCAGCAGCAGTGCGTTGCACACACCGTGGGGCAGGTCGTAGAAGCCGCCCAGCTGGTGTGCCATGGCATGCACATAGCCTAGCGATGCGTTGTTGAACGCCATGCCTGCCAGGAACTGTGCGTACGCCATCTGCTCGCGGGCGTTCAGGTCGTCGCCATGATTCACCGCCGTGCGCAGGTGGCGGGCAATCAGCTCCACCGCCTTCAGCGCGCAGGCATCGGTGATGGGAGTGGCGGCGGTGGACACATAGGCCTCCACAGCGTGGGTCAGCGCATCCATGCCGGTGGCTGCTGTCAGGCCCTTGGGCTTGGCCAGCATCAGCTCGGGGTCGTTGACGGACAGGATGGGCGTGACGTTGCGGTCCACGATGGCCATCTTGATGTGGCGCGTCTCGTCGGTGATGATGCAAAAACGCGTCATCTCGCTGGCCGTGCCTGCCGTGGTGTTGATAGCGACCAGGGGCAGCTGCGGCTTGGCAGAGCGGTCCACGCCTTCGTAGTCGGCTATTTCGCCGCCATTGGTGGCGCACAGGGCAATGCCTTTGGCGCAGTCATGCGGTGAGCCTCCACCCAAAGAGATCACGAAGTCGCACTGCTCAGCCTTGAGCCGCGCCAGCCCGGCACGCACATTGCCCACCGTAGGGTTGGGCTGCGTGCCGTCAAACACCACCGAGGCTATCTGCTGCCCGGCCAACTGGGCCTGGATGCGCGCCGCCACGCCCAGCTCGCTCAGCACGCCGTCGGTGACGATCAAGGCCTTGCGAAAGCCGTGGCCCTTCAGCGCCGCCATGGCCTCTTGCAGGCAGCCTGCGCCCATGATGTTCACACTGGGCATGAAAAACGTACTGGTCATCGTGAATCTCCTGAATGGATCGAACCCACGGCCTGCTCTGCAATGCCTGCAACAGGCCGCTTCGCCGAAAATCGTACGCCTGCCCGGGTGCCGCCAAGCACCCAGGCCGCCTCAACTCTTGATGCCCATCAAAAGAAGCCGAGCTTGTTCTCGCTGTAGCTGACCAGCAGGTTCTTGGTCTGCTGGTAGTGGTCCAGCATCATCTTGTGGGTCTCGCGCCCGATGCCCGACTCCTTGTAGCCGCCAAACGCAGCGTGCGCTGGGTAGGCGTGGTAGCAATTGGTCCACACCCGTCCGGCCTTGATGGCGCGGCCCATGCGGTAGGCCACGTTGCCGTTGCGGCTCCATACGCCAGCGCCCAGGCCGTAGGGCGTGTCATTGGCAATAGCCAGCGCCTCGGCTTCGTCCTTGAAGGTGGTCACCGCCAGCACGGGGCCGAAGATTTCTTCCTGGAAGATCCGCATCTTGTTGTGGCCCTTGAAGAGGGTGGGCTGCACGTAGTAGCCGCCCTCCAGGTCGCCGCCCAGGTGGGCCTGGCCGCCGCCGGCCAGCACTTCGGCGCCTTCTTGCTTGCCCAGGTCCAGGTAGCTCAGGATCTTGGTGAGCTGCTCCTTGCTGGCTTGCGCGCCCATCATGCTGTCGGTGTCCAGCGGGTTCTGGTGCGTGATGGCGGCCACGCGCTTGAGCACGCGCTCCATGAACTTGTCGTAGATCGACTCTTGAATGAGCGCACGGCTCGGGCAGGTGCAGACCTCGCCCTGGTTGAATGCAAACAGCACCAGGCCCTCGATGGCCTTGTCCAAGAAGGCATCGTCCTTGTCCATCACGTCGGCAAAGAAGATGTTGGGGCTCTTGCCGCCCAGCTCCAGCGTGGCGGGGATGAGGTTGTTGGCGGCGGCCTGCGCAATCACACGGCCGGTGCTGGTGGAGCCGGTGAACGCGATCTTGGCGATGCGCTTGCTCTGCGCCAGCGGCATGCCCGCCTCGCGGCCAAAACCGTTGACGATGTTGAGCACGCCGGGCGGCAGCAGGTCGGCAATCAGCTCCACCAGGATGAGGATGGAGATGGGGGTGGACTCTGCAGGCTTGAGCACCACACAGTTGCCCGCACCCAGCGCGGGGGCCAGCTTCCACGCGGCCATCAGGATGGGGAAGTTCCACGGAATGATCTGGCCCACCACGCCCAGCGGCTCGTGGATGTGGTACGCCATGGTGTTCTCGTCGATCTCGCTGATGCCGCCTTCCTGCGCGCGCAGGCAGCCCGCAAAGTAGCGGAAGTGGTCCACCGTGAGCGGGATGTCAGCGTTCAGCGTCTCGCGGATGGCCTTGCCGTTGTCCACGGTTTCGGCATAGGCCAGACGCTCCAGGTTCTCTTCGATGCGGTTGGCGATCTTGAGCAGCAGGTTGGCGCGCGTGGCGGCGTCGGTCTTGCCCCAGGCGTCGGCGGCGGCGTGGGCGGCGTCCAGTGCCAGTTCAATGTCTTCGGCGGTGGAGCGGGCGGCGCGGGTGTAGACCTTGCCACTCACGGGCGTGATGACATCAAAGTACTGGCCCTTCACGGGGGGCACAAATTTGCCGCCGATGAAGTTGTCGTACTGGGACTTGTAGGTGATCTTGGCGCCTGGGGCGCCGGGGGCTGCGTACACGGTCATGGTGTTTGTCTCCTGCGGTGGTTGTGTGCATCGGGCGAACGCTGAAAGCCCGTCCGATACCCACCGCTACTCAAAACACATGCCAGCGCGTACCAATGCATGGGGCGTTGATTTCATTGGGTTTTTTAAACGACCACCGCGCAAACCTGTCGCAGTGGACAACCCGGGGCTGTGCCGGGCCGCGACACCTGTCACGAAATGGAACAGTTGGCGCCCACCTTGCGCCAGCGCCCTTGCCCCGGGCCACACAGGCCGCCATACTGGGCCTCACAACCACCAAAGCAGGGCACCATGACCCTGCACGGAGACAACAACGTGCGCCCCAACACTTCTCCCGTCGCCCTGCGACAGGCCCGCCAGCACCTGCTGGAGTCTGGCCAGTGCCCCAGCGGGCTGGTGGACGAACGCCTGGCCCGATCCTGGTCGCGCAGCATGGCCGCAGGCCTGGTGCCTACCGGACGGCCGCAGGGCATCGACCACCCCAGCAGCGGCACGCTGCGCCAGGTGCTGGCCAGCAACCCCGAGCTGCTCGCGCATTCACGCCCGGTGATGGAGTACCTGTTCGAGCAGGTGCGCCACAGCCAAAGTGTGGTGGTGCTGGCAGACCGGCGCGGCATGCTCATGCACACACTGGGCGACCCGCACTTTGTGGACAAGGCCGAGCGCGTGGCGCTGACCAGCGGCGCATCCTGGCACGAAGCCCACCGGGGCACCAATGCCATCGGCACGGCGCTGGCCGAGGGCTGCGCGGTCGAGGTGCATGGTGGCGAGCATTACCTGGAGCGCAACGGCTTTCTTACCTGCGCGGCCTCGCCCATCCTCTCGTCCACAGGCGACCTGCTGGGCATCCTCGACATCTCGGGCGACTACCGCAACGGCCACGCGCACGCCCTGGGCCTGGTCAGCACGGCAGCCCGCATGATCGAAAACCGCCTGCTGGCCGCCACCTGCAAGCGCAACATCCGCCTGCACCTGCACAGCGCACCCGAGGGCATTGGCAGCGTGGCCGAGGGCATCGTGGCGGTGTCGGGCGACGGCTGGATCGTGGGTGCCAACCGCATGGCACTGGCCCAGCTGGGCCTGCATGCGGGCGACCTGGGTGCCACCTTGCTGGAGCATGTGCTGAGTGTGCGGCTCGATGACCTGCTCTCTCACCACAAGCGACGCCCGCAGCAACCGCTGGCGGTGCGTTCCCCACAAGGCGCCCTGCTGTTTGCCCAGGTGCAGATGGATGGCGCCACCTGGGTAACACCAACACGGGCCAACGGCGCTGTGGCGCCTGTGCAGGATGCACTGGCCCAGCTCGACACCGGCGATGCACGCTGGCGCAGCGCGGCCGACAAGGCCCGCCGCGTGGCGGGCAAGCCAATTGCGGTGCTGGTGCAGGGCGAATCGGGCGTGGGCAAGGAGGTGTTTGCACGCGCCCTTCACGCCAGCGGCCCGCGCCGCGACGCGCCCTTTGTGGCCATCAACTGCGCGGCGATTCCTGAGCATCTGATCGAATCCGAACTGTTCGGCCATGTGGCCGGCGCCTTCACCGGCGCACGCAAGGAAGGCTACCTGGGCCGCCTGCGCGAGGCACAGGGCGGCACGCTGTTCCTCGACGAAATCGGCGACATGCCGCTGGCCCTGCAAACCCGCCTGCTGCGCGTGCTGCAGGAACGCAGCGTAACGCCCGTGGGCGCCAGCAAGGCCGTACCGGTGGACTTTGCACTGATTTGCGCCACACACCAGCAGCTGCAGCGGGCGGCAGAGCAAGGGCGTTTTCGGCAGGATCTGTACTACCGCATCAACGGCCTCACGGTGCAGCTGCCCGCGCTGCGCGAACGCAGCGATTTTGTGGCGCTGGCGCAGCGCCTGCTGGCCGACCTGGCCACCGAACAAGGCCTGGGTGGCGAAGTGCAGCTGGCCCCCGAATTGCTCGCCCTCCTGGCTGCCTATGCCTGGCCGGGCAACCTGCGCCAGCTGGCCAACGTGCTGCGCACCGCTTGCGCCATGCTGGCCGAGGGCGAGGACACCCTGGGCTGGGAACACATGCCCGACGACCTGGCGCAGGCGCTGATGGAGGCCCCGGCGTCCTCAACGGCGCAACACCAAGCCCCTGCCAGCCCGGCCCCGCTGAACCTGCAGCAACTCTCCCGCGCCGCCATCGACCAGGCGCTGCAGGCCGCGCGCGGCAACATGTCGCAGGCGGCGCGCCAGCTGGGCATCAGCCGCCAGACGCTGTACCGCAAGATGGGAGAACGCAGCACTCATTAGCTATCCATTTGATAGCTAAAAAGACAATGCTATCAGGCGGTGGCGGCTATTTTTTATTGAATCGGCAACACCAACCGCGCCCTCAGCCCGGCGCCCGGTGCACTGTGCAGCTCCAGTCGCCCGCCGTGGCTGCGTGCCACGCGCTCCACGATGGCCAGGCCCAGCCCCGCACCGGGTGGGCCGGAGCGCGCTGTGCCGCCGCCGCGTGCAAAAGGCTGGCGCATGCGGTCGATGTCGTCGGCGGTAATGCCGGGGCCCTGGTCCTGAACCTCCAGCCACACGCTGTCGGCATCGGCCCCTGTGCGCAACACCACGGGCGGCGTGCCGTGGCGCCAGGCGTTTTCCACAAGGTTGTCCAGAGCCCGGCGCAGGGCCTGCGGGCGCGCGGGCACCTCGGGCAGAGGGAGCTGGGCCGCCAGTTCCAGCAACAGCGTGCGGCCATGGTCGGTCTGCGCCTCGGCCACGGCCCGGGCCAGGTCGTTCAGCGATGCGCGGGTGGGAGCCTCGGCCTCGCCGCTGCGTGCAAACTGGAGGAACTGACCCACGATGCCGTCCATCTCGTCGACGCTGCGCGCCATGCTGGCAGCCAGCGGTGCATCGACCTGCGAACCGGCAATCTCCACCCCCAGGCGCAGCTTGGTCAGCGGGGTACGCAGGTCGTGCGACACGCCCGCCAGCATCAGCGCGCGTTCGTGGTCGGCGGCGGCCAGGCTTTGCGCCATGTGGTTGAAGCTGCGGGCCACGGTGGCGATTTCCTCCGGTCCGGCCTCGGGCAGCGCAGCAGGGGCCTGGCCCTGGGCCAGCTGGCGCGCGGCCCCCACCACCTGCGCCAGCGGGCGGTGGATGTGGCGCTGCAGCCACCACGCGCCCAGCAGTGCCAGCAGCATGCTGGCCAGCGTGGCCACCAGCCACGCGCCGGTGAAGGTGCGCGTGGGGAACACGCTGGGCAGGTTGAGCCAGTAGCTCTCGGGGCCATTGGCACCCGGGTGTTCCACACGCAGGGCCAGCATGCCGGTGCTGTCGCGGCGCCACAGGGGCTGGGGGGAGTTGGCGGCATCGTCCACATCCAGGCGGCGCGCCACGGCCAACACAAACTGCCGCTCCATGGGCGACAGCAGCGCACGCGGCGCTGCGCTCTGCGGCGCCACGGGCGGGGTGGCCGCCACGGCCTGCCGGTTGAACGCCTCGACAAACGCCGCGCGCTGCGCCGGGGGCAGCGCCTGCAGCCCCGCACGCAGCGCGGCCACGTTGCGTGCCACACCATCGGCCACCTGCGCCACACGGGGCTGAAAGATCATCTGCCGTACCAGCACCGCAGCCACCAGCTGCCCCAGCACGATGAGCGCCGCCATCAACAGCAGGTTGCGCCCGAGCAGGCTGCGCGGCCACAGCCCCCGGCCACGGGGGTGTGCAGCGGGGGCCGTCATGGTGTGCCACCCCCAGCCGGCGCAGCACCGTCGGGCACAAACACATAGCCCACCCCCCACACGGTGCGGATGTGGCGCGGCTGCGCCGGGTCGGTTTCGATGAGCTTGCGCAGGCGCATCACCTGCACGTCGATGCTGCGGTCAGTGGCAGCGTGTTCGGGCCCGTAGGCCAGGGCCAGAAGCCGGTCGCGGCCCAGGGGGCGGTGGGGGTTGGTCGCCAGGGCCAGGAGCAGCGCAAACTCGCCGGTGGTGAGGGGCATGTCTTCACCCCGGCGCTCCAGCCGCCGCTCGGCGGGCAACAGCACAAAATCGCCAAACGCCAGGCGTTCGTGCACGCCCTGCGGCCCGGTGTGCGCGCCCAGCATGCGCTGGCGCCGCACCATGGCCTGGATGCGGGCCAGCAGCTCGCGCGGGTTGAAGGGCTTGGGCAGGTAGTCATCAGCCCCCATCTCCAGACCGACGATGCGGTCCACCGGGTCGCCCCGGGCAGTGAGCATGAGGATGGGAATGGTCTCGCCCTGCGCGCGCAGGCGGCGGCAGATGGACAGGCCATCCTCGCCTGGCATCATCACGTCGAGCACCAGCACGTCAAACCGCTCGCGCTGCAGCAGCACATCGAGCGGGCCCGCACCATCGACCGTGCGCACGGTGTAGCCCTGGTCGCCCAGGTAGCGCTGCAGCAGCGCGCGCAGGTCGGGCTCGTCGTCGGCGACCAGGATCTTGGCGAGGGTGAGGGTCATGGGGCGGGGGGTCATGTCGGCCAGGCAACCGCAGGCCCGATGTTACGGTGCTCCCACGGGGCCCGGGCATGCACCCAGCGCCCTCCGATGCGCGCTGATGACATCCTGTGACAACCCCCTGCGCCTTTGTCATTTTTTGTCATGACTTGGCGCCGTGCTGCAACCATTTGCCGACCGGCGAGTGCGACAGTAGTACATCGGCAAACCCAACACTGCCGCAGGAGTCCTCCCCATGTCCACCGTGCATCGCGCGCTCACCCTCTTCACCCTCTCTGCCGTAGCCACCCTCGCCCTGGCCGCCCCAGCCTGGGCCCAGGCGCCCGCATCCGATGGCGCCCAGAGCGGCGGACGCCTGCGTGCAATCGCCGCCCAAAGGCAAGCCCTACAACAAGCCCAGGCACAAGCCGCCGCGCTGCCCAGCGGCGTGCAGCGCATTGCCGATGTGCCCTATGGCAGCGACCCGCGCCAGCGCATGGATGTGTACCTGCCCACACCGTCCTCATCCACTGCCAGCGCCGTGCGCGCACCGGTGGTCTTCATGGTGCACGGCGGCGGCTGGCGCCACGGCGACAAGGCCATGGGCCGCGTGGTGCAAGAAAAGGTGGCGCGCTGGGTGCCCCGGGGTTTTGTGCTGATCTCGGTGAACTACCGGCTCCTGCCAGACACCCCCGTGGCCCAGCAGGAGCGCGACGTGCAGGCCGCGCTGATGGCCGCGCAGCAGCACGCCACCACCTGGGGCGCTGCCCCCAGCCGCTTCATCCTCATGGGCCACTCGGCAGGCGCCCACCTGGTGGCGCTGCTCAACGCCCGCGCCCCGCAGGCCTTGCGCGAGGGCGCCTGGCCCTGGCTGGGCACGGTGGTGCTCGACAGTGCGGTGATGAACGTGCCCGCCTACATGCGCGCGCCCCACATGCCGCTGTACGACGACGCGTTTGGCGCAGACCCGGCCTACTGGCGGTTGCTGTCGCC
>NZ_QAIH01000129.1:9713-14440 GCF_003060895.1 Acidovorax sp. HMWF029
CCATGTGCACAGCCTGGGTGGCCGCGCCGAAGTGCTGCCGCAGGACCTGAGCCACGGCGAAATCAACGCCCAGCTGGGGCTGGAGAGCCCCTACACCCGGGCCGTGGAGGCCTTCATGGGCTCACTGGACGCCGAGGTGGCGCGGCGCCTGCCATAAGGCGCCTGCACAATTACTATTATTTTTATAGCATCAAAAGCAGATCTATCGAGCGCAAACGGCCATTTTCATTGCAATTTTGACTGCAGATAGGGCGCGAGGTACCGCCCCGTGTGGCTGGCCGGGTTGGCGGCCAGCTCCTCGGGTGTGCCCACGCCCACCACAGTGCCGCCGCCCGCACCGCCCTCGGGGCCCATGTCGATGAGCCAGTCGGCGGTTTTGATCACGTCCAGGTTGTGTTCGATGATGACAATGGTGTTGCCCGCATCGCGCAGCTGGTGCAGCACGCGGAGCAAGAGATCAATATCGGCAAAGTGCAGGCCGGTGGTGGGCTCGTCCAGGATGTAGAGCGTGCGGCCCGTGTCGCGCTTGCTCAGCTCCTGCGCCAGCTTCACGCGCTGCGCCTCGCCGCCCGACAGCGTGGTGGCGGCCTGGCCCAGGCGGATGTACGACAGGCCCACATCCAGCAGCGTCTGCAGCTTGCGGGCTATTGATGGCACGTCCTTGAAGTAGGCCGCTGCGTCTTCCACCGTCAGCTCCAAAATTTGGGCGATGTTCTTGCCCTTCCATTGCACTTCCAGTGTCTCGCGGTTGTAGCGTTGGCCGTGGCAGATGTCGCAGGGCACGTACACATCGGGCAAGAAGTGCATCTCCACCTTCACCACCCCGTCGCCCTGGCAAGCCTCGCAGCGGCCACCACCAGCCGATTGCGACACGTTGAAGCTGAAGCGCCCGGGGCCGTAGCCACGCTCCTTGGCGGTGTTGGTCTCGGCCATCAGCTCGCGGATGGGGGTGAACAGGCCGGTGTAGGTGGCCGGGTTGCTACGCGGCGTGCGGCCAATGGGGCTCTGGTCTACGTTGATGACCTTGTCGAAATACTCAATGCCCACGATCTCTTCGTGCTCGGCAGGTTCTTCATGTGCGCGGTGAATCTGCCGGGCCACGGCGGCATACAGCGTGTCGTTCACCAGCGTGCTCTTGCCCGACCCCGAGACCCCCGTCACGCAGGTGAGCAGCCCCACGGGGAAGTCCACTGTGACGCCCTTGAGGTTGTTGCCCGTGGCGCCCACCACGCGCAGCGCCTGCACGGCACCCTGGCGCGCATGGTGCTCGGCCATGCGTTCGGCGCGGCGCTTGCTGGCCTCAGTCTGCGGAAAGCGCGATTTGGTCTTTGTCTCCACCACGGGCGCAGGCTGGTCCAGCACCGGCAGCCAGGGCGTGCGACGCTTGGGCACGGCAATGGTGCGGGTGCCTGAGAGGTACTGGCCGGTGAGCGACTGCGCATTGGCGCGCACTTCGTCGTACGTGCCCTGCGCCATCACCCGCCCGCCGTGCACGCCCGCGCCGGGGCCCATGTCGATCACATGGTCGGCGGCGCGCATCATGTCTTCGTCGTGCTCCACCACGATCACGCTGTTGCCGATGTCGCGCAGGTGTTTGAGGGTGGCGATCAGCCGGTCGTTGTCGCGCTGGTGCAGGCCGATGCTGGGCTCGTCCAGCACATACATCACGCCCGTCAGGCCCGAGCCGATCTGCGACGCCAGGCGGATGCGCTGCGCCTCACCGCCCGACAGCGTTTCGGCGCTGCGGTCCAGGCTCAGGTAGCTCAGGCCCACGTCGTTCAAGAACTGCAATCGCGTGGCGATCTCGCGCACCACCTTGTCGGCAATCTCGGCCTTGGCGCCGGTGAGCTTCAGCGCGTGGAACCACGCGTGCGCGTCGCTCAGCGTGGCATGGCTCACTTCGTAGATGGCGCGGGCCTGCTCGCCTTCGCCCACCTTCACATGGCGGGCCTCGCGGCGCAACCGCACGCCGTGGCATTCGGGGCAGGGCTGGGTGCTGCGAAAGCGCGCCAGGTCTTCGCGTACGACCACCGAATCGGTCTCGCGGTAGCGGCGGGCCATGTTGGGGATGATGCCTTCGAAGGGGTGCTTCTTGGTCACGGTCTTGCCCTTCTGGGCGCCGCTGTCCAGGATGTAGCTGAAGGCGATTTCTTCCTCGCCCGAGCCGTGCAGGATGGCGTGCTGCACGGGGGCAGGCAGCGATTCAAACGGCGCTTCGATGTCAATCGCGTAGTGCTTGGCCAGGCTCTCCAGCATTGCAAAGTAATAGCCGTTGCGCCGGTCCCAGCCCTTGATTGCGCCGCTGGCCAGGCTCAACGTGGGGAAGGCCACCACCCGGGTGGGGTCAAACACCTCGCGCTGGCCAATGCCGTCGCACGCCGGGCAGGCACCCATGGGCGAGTTGAACGAGAACAGGCGCGGCTCCAGCTCGGCCAGTGAATAGCTGCACACCGGGCAGGCAAATTTGCTGCTGAACAGGTGCTCCTGCCCCGTGTCCATCTCCAGCGCCAGCACGCGGCCATTGCCGTCGTGGCCGCCCACCCGCAGAGCGGCCTCAATGCTTTCGGCCAGGCGCTGCTGCAGGTCGGCACGCACCTTCACGCGGTCGATCACCACGTCAATGTCGTGCTTCTCGGTCTTCTTGAGTTGCGGCAGGCTCTCGTGCTCGTAGATTTGCCCATCCACCCGAAAGCGGATGTAGCCCAGCGCCTGCATCTGCGCAAAAAGCTCGGTGAACTCGCCTTTTTTCTCTCGCGCCACGGGGGCGAGGATCATCAGCTTGGTGTCCTCGGGCAGCGCCAGCACGGCGTCCACCATCTGGCTCACCGTCTGCGCCGCCAACGGCAGGCCGTGGTCCGGGCAGAACGGCGTGCCCGCGCGGGCGTACAAGAGGCGCAGGTAGTCGTGGATCTCGGTCACCGTGCCCACGGTGGAGCGCGGGTTGTGGCTGGTTGCCTTTTGCTCAATGCTGATGGCGGGCGAAAGGCCTTCGATCAGGTCGACATCGGGTTTGTCCAGCCGCCCC
Source organism: Acidovorax sp. HMWF029 (assembly GCF_003060895.1). Classification (GTDB taxonomy): domain Bacteria; phylum Pseudomonadota; class Gammaproteobacteria; order Burkholderiales; family Burkholderiaceae_C; genus Acidovorax. Next base: position 12,739 of record NZ_QAIH01000129.1, read on the forward strand.
AGAAACTGCCGCGCATAGGCCGACAGGCTCTCCACATACCGCCGCTGGCCCTCGGCATACAGCGTGTCAAACGCCAGGCTCGATTTGCCCGAGCCCGACAGCCCCGTGATCACCACCAGCTGGTTGCGCGGAATGTCGAGGTCAATGTTCTTGAGGTTGTGCGTGCGCGCCCCCCGGATGCTGATGCGCTGCTCGCGCAGGGCGCGGGCGAGGTACACACCATCGGCGGATCGGTCGTCGGCAATGGAGGGAGGGGTCACGGGCGGGCTCGGTGCGGGGAAAACCCACCATGATAGGTCACCAGCCCTTTGTGCGCGGCCCCCACATAATAGGCGCACCATGACCGCCCCGCAGCCCCTTCCGTCCACCCTGTTCACCACCGACCAGCAGGCGGGAGAAGCACGGTTTGAGGCGTGGCGCCAAAGCATCTCGGTGGTGTTTGACGTGGCGCCACTCGTACCGCAAAGCATTGCGACCTTCCAGGCCACCGTGCATGCAACCCATCTGGGGCATCTGCTGGTGGGTGACCTGCACTTCGCGGGGCAACAATTTTTGCGTGCGCAGCCCCGTGTGGTGCGCGACGGGCTCGACCATTACCTGGTGCAGTGGTACCGCACCGGCGGCTTTGTGGGCCAGCGCGACGGGAACACAGACATCGAGGTGCGCCCTGGCGACATCGCCATCCTGGACCTGGGCCGCACTCTGCGCACTTTTGCACGCGCCTCGCATGTGATGACGCTGATTGTGCCGCGCGAGCTGCTCCACGAATCCCTGGGGGTGCGCGACTCTGACCTGCACGGCACCGTGCTGCGCGGCGGCTCGGCGCTGGGTGGCTTGCTGAGCGACCACCTGCTGTCGCTGCAGCGCCGTCTGCCCGGTATTGCGCTGGACGATGCACCCGCCGTTGCACGCGCCAGTGTGCAGATGCTGGCGGCCTGCGTGCAGCCCAGCGCCCGCACGCTGCATGGCGCCCAGGACGCCATCGAGGGGGTGACGCTGCAGCGCATCCAGCAGCACATCCACCGCCACCTGGGGGCCGACCTGAGCGCCGACGCCCTGTGCCGCACTTTTGGACTCTCGCGCAGTACGCTGTATCGCCTGTTCGAGCCCTTGGGCGGGGTGGCCCACCATGTGCAGCAGCGTCGGCTGCTGGCGGCCTATCAGGCGCTGGCCAACCCGGCCAACCAACGCCTGCGCGTGGCCGAGGTGGCCACGCGGGTGGGTTTTACAAGCAATGCCCATTTCAGCCGGGCGTTCCGCACGGCGTTTGGCATTGCGCCCTCGGAGGTGCGGTCACACAGCGGCACGGGTGCAGGGGCGCCCTATCTGCCCACGGAGCAGGGTAGCTCTGCCGAGTACGCCGCCTGGGTGCGGGGCCTGCAAGTGGCGGGCACCACCGCCTACTGATCCCCTCTCCATGCCCGCCGGGGCGGTGCAGGCGCGTGGGACACAAGGTCAACAAAACGCAAACACAGAGGCAAACCATGGCCGGGGGGCCGCCCTAGCATGGCCACAAGCCCTGTGCTACTGACCTGCCCCCATGTATACCGCTTTTGCATCACGGCCTCAGACTCCTACGTCACGCACTGCGCGCACCGCCATGCCCACCAGCCCCCGGGCCTGGGCGGCATTGCCCGCAGTGGTGGCCCTGAGCACGGTCCTGGTGGCTGGGGCCAGGGCCGAGACCCCGCCGCCATCACCC
>NZ_QAIH01000130.1:0-18376 GCF_003060895.1 Acidovorax sp. HMWF029
CGATAGAATCAAACCCGAATTGTTCAGCATCCCCGCGCACTGGAAGACACACCATGAAATTGATCGGAGCCACCACCAGCCCCTACGTGCGCAAGGTACGTATCGTGATGGCGGAGAAAAAGCTCGACTACCAGTTCGTACAAGAAAACGTCTGGGCTGACGACACCCACATCGCCACTTCCAACCCGCTGGGCAAGGTCCCCTGCCTGGTGATGGAAGGCGGCGAAGCGGTATTTGACTCCCGCGTGATCGTCGAATACCTCGACACCCTCTCGCCCGTGGGCAAGCTGATCCCGTCGCAAGGCCGCGAGCGCGCCGAGGTCAAGACCTGGGAGGCGCTGGCCGATGGCGTGATGGACGCCGCCATTCTGGCCCGCCTGGAAGCCACCTGGGCCCACCGCAAGGACAGCGAGCGCAGCCATGCCTGGATTGACCGCCAGCTGATCAAGGTGAACGACGGCCTCAAGTCCATGAGCCAGGGCCTGGGCGACAAGCCCTATTGCAGCGGTATCCACCTGAGCCTGTCCGACATCGCCGTGGGCTGTGCCTTGGGCTGGCTGGAGTTCCGCTTCCCAGAAATCGCCTGGCGCAACGAATACCCCAACCTGGGCAAGCTGCTGGACAAGCTGATGCTGCGCCCGAGCTTCGCAGACACCAGGCCATCCTGAGCGCCAGCATCAAGCCCCTGGCGCGATACAACACCCGCCAACGATCAACTAATTGTTAAGGATGTCCTGCATAACCCTCGCGAGTCGGTGGTAGTGCGGATCGGGACAGGCCGCAAGGCGTCTTTTTGCAGCCAATAGCCCGGCTATTGGCAAGAAAAAGCAACGCAGCGGACTGCCCGAGGCCGCGCTATCACAGACCGCAGGGAGTTATGCAGGACATCCTTAACTGTTGGCGCGTTTCTTGAGCCAGCGCATCAGCGCACCGACCACGGGCAACTTTTCGTACAACTCCTCGGCCGCGTCCCAGTAGTCGCGGTGCAGGGTCACCAGACCTTGTTCGTCCAGCACCAGGTGCGAGGCGCCGCGCACCGTTTGGGTCACGCCCTTTTCAAAGCTCTTGAAGGCAAAGAGGAAATCCCAGGTCAGAAAACACTGCTGCCCCTGCACCACGCGGCCGGTGACCACAAACCGTGGCTGCTCCAGCGCCTCGAACATGTGGGCAAAAATGCCCTGGATGGCAGTTACGCCCACGACTTCGTTGAACGGATCCTTGAAGCGCGCCTGGGGCGCATAGAACTGGCCGATGGTCGCCACATCGGCGGGCGACAGGTTTTCAAAGAACGCAATGACGCGCGTGACGGTTTCTTCCGTAGCGATCGTGGTTTCCGGTGGGTGCATACCGTTCAAAGACCTGTGAATTTGCGAACCGCCGGAAAGTACCACCGATACGGCAGCACGCGCAGCAGCTTCATGACGCGGGTGAAGCGCTTGGGGAAGTGGATGTCGAACTGCCCCCGCGCCCAGCCCTGCAGGATCGCATCCGCTGCCGCCTCGGGCGAAATCAGGGCGGGCATGGTGAAGTCGTTGCCCGCCGTGAGCGGCGTGGCCACAAAGCCAGGGTTGATCACGCTCACGCCCAGCCCCAGGTCGTGCAGATCCAGGTACAGCGCCTCGGCCAGGTTGATGAGCGCGGCCTTGGTGGGCCCGTAGGCCAGACTCTTGGGAAGCCCCCGGAAACCCGCCACGCTGCTGATCAGGCTCACATGCCCTGGGCGCCCGGCCTGGGCTGCAGCCAGCATGGCGGGCAATACGGCAGCCAGGACATGCAGCACGCCGTTGTAGTTGATCTGCTCGTGGCGCAGCATCACGGCCAGGTCGAAATCGGTGGCGCGCATGTCGCGGTAGTAGCCAGCGCAGTAGCACACCAGATCGGGCGCGCCGCCTGCCAGCACCTGCACGGCAGCGGTCTGCACCTGATCGGGCTCGGCGGTGTCGAAGGCCAGGGCCACGCTGCCGGGGTGCTGCGCCACGAACGCCTGGAGGGCATCGCCGTTGCGCGCCGACACGATGACCTGCGCACCGCGCGCATGCAGCGCGACTGCCGTGGCCCTGCCAATGCCGCTGCTGGCCCCGATGAGCCAGACCCGGCGGCCATGCCAGTCGCGCAGGGGGGGGTTGAGGCTCATGGTGCGCGTTTGGTGAAGGACAAGGTGATCTCGCCCAGCCGTACGCCGAACTTGCTCATGGTGGCGCGGTTGAGCATCACGCGGTCGTCAATGAGGTACATCCAGTCGTCCAGATCCACGTTGTAGACCGTGCCATCCACCGGCAGGGCGAGTGTGTAGTTCCAGCGGAAGGCGTTGCCGCGCGTCTGGCCGTTGGCGGTGCCCACCACATCGTCGGCAGTGCCGGTGTAGCGGCCGTCGGCATGTTTCGTCAGCCGCCAGATGCGGCGCTGCGTGGTGCCGTCGGAGTAAGTGAAGGCTTCGTCGAGCACGCCCTCGTTGCCCTTCCAAGTGCAGTCCATGACGACGGTGAAGCGTTTGACGATCTGGCCGCTGCGGTCCTGGAAAATGCCGTAGGCGTCGATCTTGCCGTTGAAATACTGGGCCAGGTCGAGCACCGGCTTTTCGCTGGCGTAGCTATCAAGGTTCTGGCTGGCGCAGCCGGACAGCACCACAGGGGCCGCCACGGCGGCAGATAGGAGAAGGCGTCTTTGCATCATGGGAGTTCCCTCAGACTGTCAGGCGCTGGCCGTGCGGTGCGCCGGCCGAAGCACCAGGAAATACAGCGCCCCTGCTGCCAGCAACTTGAGCATGCAGGGCAGCACCGCGTAGGCCCAACCCAAGGTCTGCAGGCCCTCGGCACTGCGCGTGCCGGGGGTGTAGCCCAGCCAGCCCAGCAGGGGCAGCGCCAGGCCTGCGGCCAGCGCCAGGTTGAGCTTGGTGGCAAAGTTCCACCAGCCGAAATACGCGCCGTCGTGCTGGCCGCTGTCGCCCTCCGCCGCGATCACACCTGCCAGCAGCGCGCTAGGCAGGGCCAGGTCGGTGCCCAGGGCCACGCCCGACAACGCACAGACCACAAGGAAGGGCACCACATCGCCCGCGCCCAGGAACGCCGTCCACACAAACACGCCAATCGCCAAGAGCATGCCCGCCAGCCAGGTGCGCGCCAGGCCCCAGTGCGCCACAGCGCGCAGCCACAGCGGGATGGACAGCGCTGCACACACAAAATAGGCCGCCAGAAACATCGGCTCCTGCGCGGACGGGGCCTGCAGACGGTCCTGGATAAAAAACAGCACCAGCGTGGCCGGTATGGCGCTGGCAATGCCGTTGAGCATGAACACCGCCAGCAGGCGGCGAAACGCAGGGCGGCCCCAGGGCCGCCACAGGCTGGCGCGCTGCGGGGGGCGGTACACCCCCGCCACGGCACCGCCCGCATGCGTTGCGGGGCGTGGCGCACGCGTCCAAGCCCACCAGCCCAGCAGCAAGGTGATGGCAAACACGCTGAGCATGACCGGCAGGCCCAGCAGCGCGGGCAGCACCGAGGCCAGCACCACGCCCACCAGCGCTGCGCCCTCACGCCAGGCCACGATGCGGCCGCGCTGCAGCTCGTCGCCGCCCAGCCGCGCGCCCCAGGACTGGTGTGCAATGCTGAGCTGGCTGTAGGCGGTGTAGGTGATGAGCAGCGCCACCAGCGCCCAGGTGATGAGCGCGTCGGCCCCACGCACTAGTGGAAAGAACAGGCTGGTCAAGCCCAGTGCCAGCACCACTGCCGACCCCGCGCCCACCGCCAGCACGGCACGCACCGAGCGGCCAAAGAGGTGGTCGGACAGGCGGCCCAGCAGCGGGTCGATGAACGCATCAAAAAGCCGCGCTGCCAGCAGCACCGAGCCCAGCGTGGCCAGCGGCATGGCGAATTCGCGTGCGTAGTGGTTGGGCAGCAGCACATACAGAGGCAGCGCCACAAACGCCAGCGGCAGCCCGAGCAGCCCATAGGCCAAGCCTGCACTGGCGCGGATGGGCTGCATGGCGGTCATGGTTGGCCTGCGGTTCGGGTGGCGGCCAGCAGCTCCCGGCGCAGACCGGGTTCGGAGGTCTGGGGCGAGAGCCAGATGCCGAAGAACAGGCGAGAAAATTCGGCGTCAGCCACCTCGCCCACCACGCGGCCGCCCATCTTGAAGACGGCGCCTGCACCCGGCTGGTACAGGCCGAGCAGGCGGTCGCCAGGTTTTACATCCGGCAACGCCGCCTGCAGCGCCTGCTGCCAGTGGGTGGCCTGCTGCGGCGTGAAGCTGCCCACGCGGCGCATTTCTTCGATGGAGCGTTTGGCAATGGCCTCGGCAGTGAAGTTGCGCTGGTAGGTCAGCTCCAGCGCCAGCGGGTGTGCGCTGTACTGGTCGGCATCAAAACCGGGCTGGGCCCACAGGCGAGCGCGGTACACCTCAAAACCCAGGAAACGCAAGGTGCCCTGCCCCACCAGGCGCGCGCCCGCCAAAGGTGCGCTGGCGCTTGGCGACGCGGCAACAACCCCTTGTGCGCCTTGCGGGCCTTGCGCCATTGCAAAATTCGAGCCAAAAACGGCCCCTGCGCCTGATAGCAAAGCGCTAATAGCTATGTTTTTAATAGCATTCATGCTTTCACCAAGGTGTACTGCACCAGGTCGATGTTGCCCATGGCAAACGCGGCCTCGCAGTAGGCGAGGTAGAACTCCCAGATGTGCATGAAGCGCTCATCGAACCCCAGTTGCAGGATCTGCGTGCGCTGCGCCAGAAAGCGCTCGCGCCAGCGCTTGAGGGTCTCGGCGTAGTCCTGGCCGAACGCAAACTCATCCACCACGCGCAGGCCTGCGGCCTCGGCCTCGCGGCGGAACTCGCGCGGGCAGGGCAGACACCCGCCGGGGAAGATGTACTGCTGGATGAAGTCGGTGGAGCTGATGTAGCGCTCGAACAGGCTGTCGTCGATGACGATGCTCTGAATGCAGGCTTTGCCGCCCGGCTTGAGCAGGCGGTTCACCGACTGAAAGTAGGTGGGCCAGTATTCGCGGCCCACGGCCTCGACCATTTCGATGGAGCAGATGGCGTCGTATGGACCGTCCTGGATGTCGCGGTAGTCCTGCAGACGCAGGTCGGCGTGTTCGGCCACTCCCTGCTGGGCCATGCGCTTTTGCGCGAATGCGAGCTGCTCGGTGGAGAGCGTCACCCCCGTGAGATTCGCGCCGAATTCGACGGTCGCCATCTCGGCCAGTGCGCCCCAGCCGCAGCCGATCTCCAGCACGCGGGAGCCCGGCTGCACGCCAGCCATGCGCAGCGCGCGGCGCACCTTGGCGTGCTGGGCCTTGCGCATGTCGCCGTCTGCGTCGCCCTCGAACCACGCGGACGAGTAGTTCATCGTGTCGTCCAGCCACAGCTCGTAGAACGCGTTGCCCAGGTCGTAGTGGGCGTGGATGTTTTTCTGGCTGTTGGCGCGCGTGTTGCGGTTGAGCAGGTGCTTGATGCGGTACAGCAGCCGCCCAGCCCAGGTGCCATAGATCACGCCTTCCACCTGCTGGCGGTTGGCGATGAAGAGCTTGAGCAGGTCGGTGAGGTGCGGCGTGGTCCAGTCGCCCGCGATGTAGCTCTCGGCAAAGCCGATGTCGCCCGACTTGAGCGCGGCGCTGCAGACGTTCCAGTTCTTGAGCGTGATCGCTGCCGAGGGGCCGTTGCCGTGCCCGAAGTGCTGCAAGGTGCCGTCGGGCAGCTGCACAGTAAGGTGGCCATGCTGCAGACGCTGCAGCAGCTTGAGCGCAGTGCGGGCGGCAGCCGGTGTGCCTGCTGGCAGGGTCAGGGCAGAGCGGGGGGCGGTGGTGGAATTCATGGCGGTCTCGTTCGTCATGGAAATCAGCGGGTCACTGCGGCGGCGGGCGCCTCGGGCTTGCGGTGGAAACGCACACGCTTGAGCCACAGCTGCAGCGCGTGCCAGTGAATGCGGGCAATGATGGCCAGCGTCATGGCGGGATAACCCCAGAGCGCCTGGCGCAGGGTCTGCGGGGTGATGGCGTGCAGGGTGCCGCTCACGCTGGTCTGGATGAGCGGGCCGGTATCGTCGTCGTGGTCGATGCGCACCACGGTGCGGCCCGCGTCCTGCGCACCGGCCTCGGTGCGCATGAAACGAAAGCGGTAACCGCCACTGACTTCGCAGAACGGCGACACATGGAACACCTTGCGCGCCTGCTGCTCCACGCCGTACTGGGGGGTGTCCAACAGATAACAGTGGCGCTCGCCAAAGGTGTTGTTCACCTCGACCACGATGGCGCGCAGGCTGCCATCGGTGCGGTGGCAGTACCAGAAGCTCACGGGCTTGAAGGTGTAGCCCAGCACGCGCGGGTAGCAGTGCAGCCAGACCTCGCCTGTTGCGTCGGTGATGCCTTCGGCCCGCAGCAGCTCGTCGAGCCAGGCCAGCGCCCCGCCCTGCACGGCGCTGCGGCCGTCGCCGTGGTCCACGTCATGAAAACTGATGGCGCCGCTTCGGTTCACGGCCAGCGCGCTGCGCAGGCCGGGCAGGCTGCGCATGGGCAGCATCAGGAAAAACGTGGGGTAGGCAAATGCATGCCGCCGGGGCCGCAGCCGCGCGTGGCGCACCTGACCGAAGCCGATCAGGGGCGCTGCGGACGGGGCTGAAGTGAGACTCACGCGGCCTCCGCCATGGGTGTGGGCAGGGTGGCACGCAGCCGTTCGGCCACGGCCAGTCCGGATTTCAGCCCGTCATCATGGAAGCCATAGCCCGTCCAGGCGCCGCAGAACCAGGTGTTCTGCTGCCCTTGCAGCTTGCCCACCTGCTGCTGCGCACGGATGGCGGCCATGTCGAACACCGGGTGTGCGTACTCGTAGCTGCCGATCACTTTTTCGGGCGCAATGTCGCGCACCGGATTGAGCGACACCACCACTGGCTGGGCAAAGGGCACGGGCTGCAGTTGGTTGATGAGGTAGTGCAGGCACACACGGGCCGACTCGCGGCTCTTTTGCTGGGCACGCTCGTAGTTCCAAGCAGCCCAGGCAGCGCGGCGCGCAGGCAGCACCGAAGTGTCGGTGTGCAGCACGGCGCGGTTGGCCTGGTAGCGGATGGCGCCGAGCACGGCTCGTTCCTGCAGGGTGGGTTCGGCCAGCAGCGCGAGTGACTGGTCGGAATGCGTGGCCAGTACCACTTTGTCGAAGTGCTCTGAATAGCCGGCAGTCAACACACGCACACCAGCCGCGTCGCGTTCGATGCGGCGCACGGGGGTGTTCAGACGCTTGTCGGCAATGCCCGCCACGATCTTCTCCACGTAGTGGCGCGCACCACCAGACACCGTCCACCACTGTGGGCGGTTGCTCACCTGGATGAGCCCGTGGTTGTGGCAGAACCGGATCATGGTGGCCACGGGGAACTTGAGCATCTGGTCAGTCGGGCAGCTCCAGATGCAGCCCAACATAGGCAGGAAGTACCAGTCGCGGAACGCGTCGCCAAAGCGGTGCTCGCGCAAGAAGTCGCCCAGTGGCTGCATCAGCGCCGCCTCGGCCTGTTTTTCTGCAATGCGTGTGCACAGCTTGTTGAAGCGCAGCAGGTCGCGCAGCATGCCGAGAAAGCGCGGGTTGGCCAGGTTGGAGCGCTGCGCAAACACCGTGCTGAGGTTGGTGCCGCTCCACTCCAGAGCGCGGCCAACGCCCAGGGCGGAGGGCACCTGCACCGAGAACGACATGTCGGATTTGGCGGTCTCCACGCCCAGCTCGGCCAGCAGGCGGATGAGGTGGGGGTAGGTGCGCTCGTTGAACACCAGAAAGCCGGTGTCCACACCGTGGGTAACCAATGTCCCCGACGCATCGGGCAACGTCACATCCACCGTGTGGGTGTGGCCGCCAAAGTAGTCACCCGCCTCAAACAGCGTGATGTCTGCCTGACCGCGCAGCTTGTGCGCGACGGATAGCCCGGAGATGCCGGTGCCGATGATGGCGATTTTCATGACCGGCTCCCTCTGGCCGGTACACGGAATAAAAAGGTTGCGAAGCGTCCCGAAACGAATAAGAGAGGGAGGGAGGAGAAGCGCTCCAGGAGGTCAGTCGGAACCCGGGGGCCCGAAAGGCTTCGCAACATTAAAACTGTACGCTGCGCAATCGTCTTGCGCAATGGATAGAGTGGTGCCATTTCCGCGAAGTTCCAGAGCTCGCCCGGAATTTTTATAAAAAAACGTAAAGAAACCATGGCGCTCACCGGGGGGCGGGCCGGGCCAGTTGCTGCTCGATGGCCCGCACCAGGCCCTTGTTGTCAGGGCCGGTCAGGCTGGAATAGTTGTCCACTACTTGGCCGTCACGCCCCAGCAGGTACTTGTGGAAGTTCCAGCGCGGCGCGGTGCCTGACAACTGCGCCAGCTGCTGGAACAGCGGCGAGGCCTCAGGGCCTTTCACGCTGCTCTTGGCGAACATCGGAAATTTCACCCCGAAGGTGTTTTCGCAGAAGTCCGCGATCTCCTTGTTGCTGCCTTTTTCCTGGGCAAAGTCGTTGGACGGAAAGCCCAGCACCACCAGGCCCCTGTCCTTGTAGCGCGCATACAGCTCCTCCAGCCCCTTGTACTGGCCGGTAAAGCCGCAGAAACTGGCCGTATTGACCACCAGCACCACTTTTCCGCTGTATTGGCACAGCGACTGGGGCTTTTCGTCCTGCAGGCGGGGGAAGCTGTGCTTCAGCGTACTAGGGCACTGGGCCTCGGTGTCCGCCGCCTTTGCCTGGGGCGCCAGCAACAGCCCCGCCAGCAGGGCGGCCAGGGAGATACAGCGTGACTTTGTGTTCATGGGGTGTTGGGCAGCTGGCAAGTGATGGGGGCAATTTAACCGCTTCATCATTTTTTGTCCACATGAGTTTTTATTTGTACTGAACGGTATACGCATTACCCCCGCCTTTGGATTCATATTTCCGACATGGCAGCATGGGTAGGCCCGCCCGCTCTGCGTACAGCAAGCGGGCAAGCGCACGCGGGCCATGCCCGCAAGATGCTGGGCCGGCGGGCAGACCGGGGAAAAAGGGAAAAAGAAGGGGGAACTGCTGGCGACACCCAAGGTGCGCCCAGAGGTCAGACCATCTGCAACAGACGGTGCAGGGAGAGCTTGACCCGCACATCCTTGAAGGCCACCACACCGGTGACCTTCCAGGGTGGCATGCCCGAATCGCGCGGGATGGGCTCGCCCGTGGGCATGCCGTCGCGGTTGGTCACCACGGCCACCTTGGGCGTGGTGGCGGTGGTGCCCCGACGGATCACCACACCCACCTCGCGGCTGGCCAGTCGCACAAAGGCGCCCGGCGGGTACACACCCAGAGTCTTCACCAGCGCAGCACCGGCTTCGTCCGCCTGCTGCTCTTCGTCGTAGTAGCTGGCCTGCATGGCAGCAGTGACCGGCATGGGCCAGCGGGCAGCGCGGGGCGCGAGCCGTGCTCCAAAGATGTCGGCACGCTGAACAAGGCGCGCCATCTGCTGGGCATCTGTCTTCTGGTCCAGTGGGCCGGGGGTGCGGTGGTGGTGGCAGCGGACGGCCTCCAGCCATACCGGGTCCGCCACGCCCAGATGGCGCAGCAGTGCCTCGGAACGCTCGGCGTGGTTTTCTACTGCGGCAATCTGCGCCGCAGTCAAAGGATGGGACTGCTGGGCCAGCTGGTCCTGCAACTCCGTCATGGAGATGTTCATGCTGAGAGCCGCATGCCCCACCTGCTGCACCCGGCCCGCAGGCCAGCGCAGCATCTCACGCGCCACCACCATGCACACGCAGCTCACCAGCATGGAGTGGGTAGCGCTGTACATGCGTGTTTCCTGGGCCGACAGATAGATCAGCGCCAGCAGGGTGGCGTCGGGCGTCTGCTCGCAGTGGCGGGCCAGTTCTTCATGCAGTGCCTGGAAGCGCGCACCAAAATCGCTGGGCGAGGGCGTACGCAGCAGTTGCGTGGCGCGCAGCTGCAGCTCAGGCCAGTCCGCCTGGGCCCGGGCAGCCTCTGCACGGGCCCGGCTTGCAGACTCCTCGGCGGCCGTCATCTTCATTGCGGCGATCTCGCCCAGGTTGGTGTCCGCTATCAGCATGCGCTGCAGCTGTGCCAGGTAGGCGCGGTGGCTGCCGCCCGACTCGTCGGTGTCCACACACAGCTGGCGCCCCCGGGCTACCATCTTGGCCAGTTCCTCCCGGGTGCGGATCACATAGCCTTTTTGGGCCAGCAGGGCGCCATCGGAGCCCCGCAGCACAAAAGGCAGCGGGTGACCGAGCTGGATGGATTCGATGTTGAGGCCGACGAGGTTCATGGTTCTCTACACATTATCCAACGCACCGCGCCCGGCAAACCCTTCGCCTGCCGGGTGATTTCCCGGCTTTTCAGCAGACGCAACCCCCGTGTTGCTGCCAGGCCCTCGGGGCCTGGACGACAGTCAATGCGCCGTGGGTGGCGCAGGTGGCAAGGCTTCGGCAGGCTCACGCGCCGGGTGCAAGCCCCGCAATCGGCGCAACATGCGCCCGAACCACTGGCCCAGGTCGTCTACGCTGGTGAACACCGGCGGAATCACCAGCAGACTCAGCAGGGTGGAGGTGATGAGCCCCCCGATCACCGCCACTGCCATGGGCGAGCGGAAGCTGGCGTCCGCCGCGCCAAAGCCAATGGCGATGGGCAGCATGCCCGCACCCATGGCCAGCGTGGTCATGATGATGGGCCGTGCGCGCTTGTGGCAGGCGTCGATGAGAGCCTCCAGGCGCGTCATGCCATGCTCGCGCCGCGCCAAGATGGCGTACTCGACCAGCAGGATCGAGTTTTTGGTTGCAATACCCATGAGCATGATGAGCCCGATGAGCGAGGGCATCGAGAAGCTCTTTTGCGCCACCAGCAGGCCCACAAACGCCCCGCCCAGCGACAGTGGCAATGCCGCCAGGATGGTGACCGGGTGCAGGAAGTCCTTGAACAGCAGCACCAGCACAATGTAGATACACAACACGCCCGTCAGCATGGCCAGGCCAAAGCTCGCAAACAGCTCGCCCATCATTTCGGCATCACCGATCGTGATCTGGCGCACGCCCGGCGGCAGGTTCTGAATGGAGGGCAGGGCCTCCACAGCCTTCGTCACATCGCCCAGGGGCTGGCCCGAGAGTTCGATCTCGAAGTTCACGTTGCGCGCGCGATCGTAGCGGTCCACCACGGCAGGGCCGCCACTGAACTCCAGCGTAGCCACCTGGCCCAGCATGACCGGGCCCTTGCTGCCCTGCACAGGCAGGCGCTCCAGCAGCGCGAGGTCCTTGCGGGCATCGTCCTGCAACTTGACCACGATGGGCACCTGGCGCGACGCGAGGTTGAGCTTGGGCAACGACACGTCATAGTCGCCCACCGTGGCGATGCGCAAGGTTTCGGCAATCGCGCTGCTGGTCACACCCAGGTCGGCGGCGCGCGCAAAATCAGGGCGCACGGCGATCTCCGAGCGCACCAGGCTGGCGGTGGACGACACACTGCCCAGGCCAGGGATGGTGCGCAGGTCCTTCTCGACCGCCAGCGCAGCAGTGGTCAGCGCCTGCGGGTCATCGCCGGTCAGCACCAGCACATACTTCTCACCCGAGCCGCCCAGGCCCACCTTGCTTCGCACGCCAGGCAGGGTTTCCAGCGCAGCGCGGATCTGGTTCTCGATGCCCTGCTTGCGCGGGCGGTCGCCCCGCTCTGCCAGCAGGATGGTGAGCGTGGCCTTGCGCGTCTCGGCGTTTGAGCTACCCATGAAAGGATCCCCCCCCGCAGTGCCGCCGCCAATGGTGGTGTAGACGCTCTTCACATGGTCCACCCGCGCGATGCGCTCGCGCGCGTCCTCGGCCGCCGCGCGGGTCTGCGACAGCGTGGCGCCGGGGGGTAGCTCCAGGTACACCTGGGTCTGCGAGTTGTCGTCGGGCGGTATGAAACCCGTGGGCAGCAGCGGGATCAGCGCCAGCGATCCGATGAAGAACGCCGCAGTGCCCATGAAGGTGACCCAGCGGTGCTTGATGCACCATGCCGCCCAGCGCAGGTAGGTCGTCATCCAGCGCGGGTCCTTGTGGCCACCCACGATGGGTTTGAGAATGTAGGCCGCCATCATGGGCGTGAGCACACGCGCCACCACCAGGCTGGCAAACACCGCCAGCGACGCCGTCCAGCCAAACTGCTTGAAGAACTTGCCGGCAATGCCGCTCATGAAAGCGGTGGGCAAAAACACCGCGATCAGCGTGAAGGTGGTGGCCACCACTGCCAGACCAATTTCATCGGCGGCCTCCATGGCCGCCTGATAGGGCGTCTTGCCCATGCGCAGGTGGCGCACGATGTTTTCAACTTCCACGATGGCATCGTCCACCAGGATGCCCACCACCAGCGACATGGCCAGCAGAGTGATCACGTTGATGGAGAAACCCAGCAGATGCATGCCGATGAATGCCGGGATTACCGACAGCGGCAGCGCCACGGCCGACACAAAGGTCGCGCGCCAGTCGCGCAGGAACAGCCATACCACCAGCACGGCCAGCAGCGCGCCTTCATACAGCAGGTGCATGGAGCCGTCGTATTCCTCCTGCACAGGTTGCACGAAGTTGAACGCCTCGGTGATAGTGAGGTCGGGGTGCTGGGCGCGCATCTCCTGAAGGGCCACCTGCACGGCCGCGCCCACCTCGACCTCGCTCGCGCCCTTGCTGCGCGCCACCTCGAAGCCCACCACCGGCTTGCCATTGAGCAGGGCCAGGGCACGCGGCTCGGCAATGGTGTCAGACACGGTGGCCACCTGGTCCAGGCGGATTTTCCGCCCGTCAGACAACGCCAGCGTGAGGCCGGCCAGCTCCTGCGCCGACTGCACGGTGGCCAGCGTGCGCACGGGCTGCTCGCTACCACCCAGGTCAGTGCGTCCTCCGGCGCTTTCGGTCTGCACCTGGCGCAGCTGGCGCGACACATCGGCCGCCGTCGCCCCCAGGGCCTGCAGCTTGACCGGGTCGAGGGCCACATGCACCTCGCGCTGCACGCCGCCCACGCGGGTGACCGCACCCACGCCGCGCACGGTGAGCAGCTTCTTGGCCACGGCATCGTCCACAAACCACGACAGCGCCTCGTCATCCATGCGGTTTGACGCGATGGTGAACGCCAGCACGGGCTGCGCGGCCAGGTCCATCTTGGTCACGATGGGGTCGCGCACATCGCCCGGCAACTCGCCGCGCACGCGTGCCACGGCGGAGCGCACGTCATCCAGCGCCTCCTGCGTGGGCTTTTCCAGCCGGAACTCGGCGGTGATGGTGGCCCCACCATCCTGCACCTTGGTGTAGATGTGCTTGAGGCCCTGCAGCGTGGCGATGCTGTTCTCGATCTTGCGCGCCACGTCGTTTTCAAGCTGCGCGGGCGATGCGCCCGGCAGCGCCACGGTGACCGAGATCGTTGGCAGATCAATGTCCGGGAAGTTCTGCACCTTCATGGCGTTGAAGGACAGCAGGCCGCCGAAGGTCAGCAGCACAAACAGCATCAGCGCCGGGATGGGGTTCTTGATGGACCAGGTGGATACATTCATCCGATTGCTCCTCAATTTATAGCATTAAGTGCTTTACCATCGCGCGGCGAAGGCATTTTTTGCTTTGAATCCGCGGGCACTGGGGCCTGCACGGGCGCGGCAGGGGCTGCGGTCGCTGCAGCCACGCGCACCAGGTCACCGTCGTTGAGAAACCCCGCGCCGCGCACGGCCACCGAGGCATTGGCGTCCAGGCCCGTCAGCACTTCCACCCGGTCGGCCACGCGGCGGCCTGCCTGCACCTTGCGCTGCTGCACGCGCTGCTCGGGCCCCACCACAAACACGTACGAGAAGCCATCGCGCACGACCAGGGCCTCCTGCGGCACGGTGAGCGCATCGCTGTTGCCCAGCGCAAATTCGCCGCGCGCAAACATGCCCGCCCGGAAGTCCGCGTCGGCGGGCAGGTCCACATACACCAGCGCGTTGCGGGTCTGCGGGTCCACCGTGGGCGCGACCATGCGTACCGTGCCTTCGACCGTCGCGCCGCTGGCCGCCGTCACGCTGACCTTGGCTCCGGGCGCAATGCGGCGCAGCTCGGTGGAGGTGACCTCGGCACGCCATTCCAGGCGGCCTTTGCGCACCATGCGGAACAGTTCGGTGCCTGCGCCCACAACAGCGCCCACCGTGGCCGTGCGGGCCGAGATCACACCGCCGTCGGGCGCCACGACCTGGGTGTATTTCAGACGCAGCTGCTGAGCGTTGAGCGTGGCTTGAGCCGCCTCCACCCGCGCCTGGGCCGTCTTCTCCGCGGTGGTGAACTGCTGGATCTGCTGCTGGCTCAGAGCACCCGTGGCTTGCAGTGCGCGGGCCCGGTCGGCATTGGCGGCGGCCTCAGCGGCATTGGCCTGGGCCTCCAGCAGACTGGCACGCACCTGCGCCACGTCGGCCTGCACCGTTTCGGCCGAGAAGGTCGCCAGCACCTGCCCGGCCTTGACCACGTCGCCCACGTTCACACGCACGTCGGTCAGGCGCAGGCCGTTGCTCTCAGCGCCGATGCTGGCCTCCTGCCAGGCCGCGACATTGCCGTTGGCAGCCAGGCGCACAGGCACGGCAATGCGCTGCGGCTGGGCCATGCTCACCGTGAGCGCGGGGCGGGGCTGGCCCGCCTTGGGTTCATCGGCGGCACGCGATGCGCCGGAGTACACCAGGGCGCCGCCCGTGGCCAGCACACAGGCAGCGATCACGGCGAAAGCCGTGGCAGAAATTTGAAAGCGTTGCGTTTGCATGTTGTCTATCCGTTCATCCAGTCGGTGTCAGGAAAAGGAGGTCAGCGATCGGCCAAGCCCCAGGGGTTCATTCAGCGCGCAGCGGTGGGGGCGGCCGTAGCGACGGCCGTCTGCACGCCCCACCCGCCGCCAGCGGCCCGATACAGCGCAATCCAGGCGGTCTGGCGTTCGTGCTGCAGCGCGACCAGTGCGTTCTCGGCGGCGAGCCAGGTGCGCCGCGCATCCTCCAGCTCCACCAGGCTGGCCAGCCCGCCGCGCCAGCGTGCCTCGGTCGCGTCGAACGATGTGCGGTAGCCCTCGGCCGCCGTGCGCGCGCTCGCGTTGCGCTCGGCCGTGCTCTGCAGGCGCACCAGTGCCTGTTCCACCTCGCTCACGGCCTGGCGCACCTTGGCGCGGTACAGCGTGGCGGCCTCGTCGTAGCGGGCCTGCGCGGCGTCGCTCACCGCCGCACGGCGGCCACCGTCGAACAGAGGCACACTCAACGCCAAGGGGCCGATGGTCCAGGTGTTCAGGTCGGTCGTCACGCCACTGGCGCGCACCCAGGCGCTGCCCACTGAGCCGCTGAGCGACAGGCGCGGGTAGCGCTGCGCCTGCGCGCTGCCCACCTCGGCACTGGCGGCGGCCACTTCGCGCTCGGCGTTGTAGACATCGGGTCGCTGGGCCAGCACCTGCGCGGGCAACACTGCAATGGAAAACAGCGCGTCGGGTGCCGCAGCCACAGGGGTGGCGAGGCGGGCGCGCAAGGTGGACTCGCCCCAGCCCGTGAGCGCCACCAGGGTCTTCACGTCCACATCGCACAACATGCGCTGCTGCGATGTGCGGGCCAGGGCCTCGGCTGCGCTTGCGCGTGCCAGGGCCGCTGTGGCAGGCGCGGTGAAGCCCGCGCGTTCGCTCAGGCCGGACAGGCGCGAGGTCTCACCGCGCGACTGCGCGTCGCGTTCGGCCACCTGCAACTGCGCCAGGCAAGTGCGCAGGCTGCTGATCTGCTGCGCCACTTCGGCCGCCACGCTCACGCGTGCTTCGTGCCACAGGGCTTGTGCGCCCGCCAGTCGCTCGTCGGCAGCCGTGCTGGTAGCGCGGTTCGCACCAAAAAGGTCGATCTCCCAGCTCGCCTGCAGCCCGGCCTGCGCCGTGGTGGCCACGCGCGCCAATTGCTCGTTGAGGCCCCGGCTCGCGCTGGCTTGCGCGTCGAGCGACGGCAGCAGCGCGGCGCGGCTGCTGACCTGCGTGGCGCGGGCCTGCGCCAGGCGTGCCTGGGCCTGGGCCATGCCTGGGCTCACGGCTTGGGCGGCGTCGATCAGCTCGACCAACAGCGGGTCGCCCAGCTGAGTCCACCACCGGGCCATGTCGCCCAGCGAGCCCTGGTGAGGCAATGGGGCCTGCCATGCCACGGGTGGGACGGCCGACACCCGGGCTGGCGGCGCGCTGGTTGCGCAAGCGCCCAGGGCCAGGGGCAGCAAGGCCCCCCAAGCCCATCTGTTGGTGCTCAAGGTAGTGCTCAATCTCATGCGTTGGATTCCTTCTTGTGCGAAGTCCTGGAAGCGGGGTGCTCGGACCCTTGCGCGGCCTGCCGCCGGGTGATTTCCCCTTGCACCATGCACAGGGCGTAGCCAGTCAACCGCTCCACCCACGCATCCACCGCCCCGGCAACCGCCAGCTGGGGAGCAATGGCCTGCAGGGGGTCGCGCTGCGTCCACATCTGCATGATCAGGCCCGCCAGAGAGAAGGCGAGCCGGTGCATGTCGTCGTCCACCACCGACACACCCATGTGTCGGCACAGGACTTGGATAAGTGCCATGTGAGGAGCACGGCACTCGCTTTCGATGAGTTCCGGCCACACATGGGTGGGCTCAAGCAGCTCCCGCACGTGCAGGCGCAGCGACTGCGTCACCAGGTCATCGTGCTTGAGCGGCTCCAGAAATCCCGCGAAGTAGCGGTGCAGCGCGCCGTGCAAATCCAGCGCCGGGTCTGCAAACACCGGAATCAGATCGCTGCTGCTGCCAAAGGGCTCGTAGAACGTAGCTGTGTATAGCTGGGCCTTGTCACCAAAGTGGTACGCAATGGCTGCCACATTGGTGCCCGCTGCCTGGGCGATGGCCCGCACGGAAGTCTGGGCAAAGCCCTTTTCGGAAAAAAGCTGCAGCGCGGCCTGCAGCAGGCGCGCGCGCGTGTCTTCGCCGTCACTGCGGGCCGTACGCTGAGAGGCAGGAATGAAGGAAGGAGCACCGGAACTCATGGCCCCGGATTAAACCACCATAATTCAAACAGTTGTTTGAATTAATGAATTTTCAGGACGCGATGCCACACCAAAATGCAACCATTTGTCACACCCCAATAGGGCGCTATGCCTGCTCGCCGAACACGGCCCGCCACAGCGCCAACACCGCATCGCGTTCGGCCTGCAGCGCGGGAGGCGTCACCTGGGTAGGGGCTTCGTCCAGGCGCGCCAGGTGCTGCACGCGGCGAAGCTCGCGGTAGGCATCAGCAGCTGCTATGCCCACGCCGGCAGGCAGCAATCCTACCTGCTCGGCGCGCTGCAACAACGCAATGTTGCCCACATTGCCGCGCAGCTCGGGGTGGGCCACCGACTGCGACAGCACCAGGTATTGCACGGCGAATTCGGCGTCCACCATACCGCCCGGGCTGTGCTTCACATCGAAGCGCCCGGCGGGCGTGGGATGGGCCGAGCGCACGCGCTCGCGCATGGTCGCGATCTCGCTTTGCAAGGCCAGCGGGTCGCGGGTAGAAGTGATGACGGCTTCACGCACGGCGTCAAACCGCGCCCGCAAAGCCTCGCTGCCCATCACAAACCGAGCACGTGTCATGGCCTGGTGCTCCCAGGTCCAGGCGGTGTTGCTGCCGCGCTGCTGCTGGTAGTTGGCATAGGCCTCGAAACTTGTCACCAGCAGGCCAGAGTTGCCGTTAGGCCGCAGCGCGGTGTCGATCTCGTACAGGTCGCCCTCGCCTGTCTTCACCGTGAGCCAGTTGATGAGTTTGCGCACAAAGGCGGCGTAGACCTCAGGAGCGCGCTCGTCGTCGTCGTCGAATACAAACACGATGTCGAGGTCACTGCCGTAGCCCAGTTCTTTGCCGCCCAGCTTGCCGTAGCCAATGATGGCGAACTGGGGCTCTTCACGGTGGCGGTTCTTGAGACGGCTCCAGCACCACTGGCTGGTGATGCGCAGCACGCTGTCTGCCAGGGCGCTGAGGTCGTCGGCCACCTGTTCGACGGTGATGCGGCGTTCCACATCCCGCGCCAGGGTACGGAAGGTTTCGGCGTGCTGAGCGCGGCGCAGCAGGTTGAGCAAGGTTTCGTCGTCGTCCTCGCCGGTGGAACGCAATGAGGCCAGGCGCATTGCCAGCTCACGCTCGAAATCGGCCACCACAAAACGCTCGGACAGCAGGTGGTCACCCACCAGCTCGTCGATCACGCCAGGGTGCTGCAGCAGGTAGCGCGCGGGCCACTTGGCGGCGCCTAGCAAATGCAGGAGTTGCTCGTGCACCGAGGGGCGCTCCAGCAGCAGCGCAAGGTAACTCTCACGCCGCAGCAGGGGTTCCAGCCAGTTGGCCAGGCGAACGGAGGCCTCTTCGGTGACGCGCCCTTCCTTGAGCCACTGCGCGGTGCGCTGCACGAGGCGGAACAGGCGGGCACGTGCCTCGTCACGCAGGCCC
>NZ_QAIH01000130.1:18386-27855 GCF_003060895.1 Acidovorax sp. HMWF029
TACGCGTTCGCGGAATCCGGAAGGCAGTTGCTCCAGCAGCGCCTCCAGCTCAGGCGGAGGGGGCGCAGCAGCGCGGGGGCCACCACAGCCGCCGCCATTGCATTGCTTCTTGCCCGCCCCCCCCAGCAAGGTGTCGAACTCCTGCGCCACCAGCTCGCGGTGGGCATCCAGCTCATGCAAAAAAGCGCAGCAGTCTTTGAAGCCCATGGTCTGGGCGATCCAGGCCAGGTCGTCATCGCGCGTAGGCAGCACATGGGTCTGCTGGTCGTCCAGATACTGAATGCGGTGCTCCACCCGGCGCAGGAAAACATAGGCCTGCGCCAGCGCGTCGGCCGTCACCTGTGGCATGAGGCCTGCGTGGGCCAGCCGCTGCAGGGCGTCAAGCGTGGGGCGGCGGCGCAGCTCGGGAAACTGGCCGCCGCGCACCACCTGCAACAGCTGCACGGTGAATTCGATCTCGCGGATACCGCCGCGCGAAAGCTTCACGTCGTTGGCACGCTCCGGATGGCCCGCGCTGCGCTTGGCGGCGTGGTCGCGGATCTGGCTGTGCAGGGAACGCAGCGCGTCGAACACGCTGTAGTCGAGATAGCGACGGAAAACGAAGGGCAGCACCACCCCCCGCAGCGCCTGTACCTCGGGGCGGCCAATGCTGTCGCGAGGGGCCACCACCCGGCTCTTGAGCCAGGCAAAACGCTCCCACTCACGGCCCTGGATCTGCAGGTATTCCTCCAGCGCTGCCAGCGACACCGAGGCCGGGCCCGAATTGCCGTTGGGCCGCAGCGCCAGGTCCACGCGGAACACAAATCCATGTTCGGTGGTGTCGCCCACCAGGCTGTAGATGGCCTTGACGGCGCGCGCAAAGTACTCGTGGTTGGAGATGCGGCCCCGGCCGTCCGGCATGCCTGCGGTTTCGCCGTCATGCTCGTAAACGTAAATCAGATCGATGTCACTGGACACATTCAGCTCGCGGGCGCCGAGCTTGCCCATGCCGATGATCCAAAGCTGCACGGGCTGACCCTGCGGCCCACAGGGTGCACCATGGCGCTCGTCGAGTTCGCGTCGCGCCTGGGAGCAGGCTCGATCCAGGGCCAGCTCGGCAAGTTCGGTCACGGCGCGGGTGATGTCGGCCAACGGGGCCTGGGCCTCGCAATCGAGCCGGATGAGCCGCTCCATGACCAGCTGGCGCAGCATGCGCAGAGCGGTGCCGGTGTCGCAGCCCCGTGTGCACAGCGCCTCGTAGGCCTGCTCCATAGTGGCCAACACCGGATAACCGGGTGGCAGCAAAGTAAGGTCGTTCGCGTAGCGGCGGTGCAGGCGTTGGTAAAAGCGCGAGTGCTCGGCCAGCGGCCCCTCGGACAAGGGCTGGTTGCAGCGGGGATCAGCGGACGGTGCGGTCATGGCGAACAGGGCGCGGGAAGCCCAAGGCTGCGTACTGAGTTTGTAGTGAACCCACGCGAGGCACGCGGGTCATAATTCCTGCCACATTCAATCCCACCATGATCGATCCCACCACGCACCCCTCACGCCTGCTCAAGATAGTGGCAGGTTTTGCGCGGTGGTCACTGGGGTTGCTGCTCGCCTTCTGGCTGCTGCTGACCATCGCGTGGGGGGCCCTTCATGGCTGGATTGTGCCGCGAATCGGGGACTTCCGCCCACAGCTGCAGGCGCATGCCGCACGGGCTCTGGGGGTTCCCGTCCAGATTGGTGCCATCGC
Organism: Acidovorax sp. HMWF029; assembly: GCF_003060895.1. GTDB lineage: Bacteria > Pseudomonadota > Gammaproteobacteria > Burkholderiales > Burkholderiaceae_C > Acidovorax. The sequence continues at coordinate 20,101 of NZ_QAIH01000130.1, forward strand.
AGCCCGCACCGAAGGGCTGATGCCGTCGATTGAGCTGTCGGACGTGGCGCTGCTGGACGCCTCGGGGCACCCAGCCCTGCACCTGCCGAGGGTGGTCGTGGCGCTGTCGCCCCGCTCGCTGCTCAAGGGCGGTTTCGAGCAGCTTTATGTTCAAAGGCCAGAGCTGGACGTGCGCCGTGCCAGCGACGGTCGCATCTACGTCGCGGGGCTGGAGTTTGCCCAGAACCAGGGCGACAACAACGATGCGGCCGACTGGCTATTTTCCCAGGGCGAGGTCTTCATCGAGGATGGCACGGTCCGCTGGACCGACGAGCAGCGAGGCGCCCCCGCACTGGCGCTGGAGAAAGTCAACCTGCTGCTGCGCAACGGCAACTGGCACCACCACATGCGCCTGGACGCCACCCCGCCACCTGGCTGGGGCGACCGCTTCACCGTAGTAGGTTTGTTCCGCGCGCCGCTGCTGCGTGCTGGCGATGGCAACTGGAAACATTGGAACGGCCAAGTGTTTGCCGATTTTGCGCGGGTCGATGTATCGCAGCTTCGCCACCACGCCGACGTGGGTATTGAGGTGGCGCAGGGCCGCGGTGCGCTGCGCGCCTGGGCCGATGTGCGCAGCGGGGAGATTGTGGGCGGCACAGCCGACCTGGCGTTGGCCGATGTGAACACAACCCTCAGCCCCGATCTGCAGGCACTGGTGCTGCCCTCCATCCAGGGGCGCCTGGGCGGGAGGAGGTTAAACGGTGGGTTCGAGTTCTCCACCCAAGGCCTGCAGTTCCAGACCGATGACGGCCTGACCTGGCCTGGCGGGAACCTGCGGCTCATTCACACGGCGGCCATGGGCAAGGCCCCGGAGCAGGGCGAGCTCCGTGCCGATCGCATGGACCTGGCTGCGCTCGCGCAGATCGCCAGCCGCCTGCCCTTGGGCCCTGCAGCGCTTGATGCCGTGCACACCTACACCCCAGAGGGCTTGGTCGATGAGATTCAGGCCACCTGGAAAGGCCCCCTTGATGGCCTGCAGCAATACCAGGTCAAAGGCCGCATCCGGGGGCTGGCACTGGCCGGAGGCCCCAAAGGGGCCGCGCCCACCCATATGGGCCTGCGCGGCGCCACGGTGGACATCGACATGACCCAGACCGGCGGCAAGGCTGCGCTCACGATGGCCTCCGGGGCGCTGGTGCTGCCGGGCGTGTTCGAAGACCCAATGCTCCCGCTGGACCGGCTCAGCGCCGACCTGCGCTGGCAGATCGAGGGCAGTCGTATCGCCGTACAGGCCAATGATGTCCAGTTTGCCAACGCAGATGCTCAGGGTGAGGTCCGCGCCTCCTGGCACACCAGCGATGCCAGCAAGGCGCCCCACAAATCGCGCTTTCCGGGAGTGCTAGACCTCACCGGCACGCTCAACCGCGCCGACGGCACGCGCGTGCACCGCTATCTGCCCCTGTCCATCCCTGCCGAGTCGCGCCACTATGTGCGGGATGCGGTGGTGGCGGGCAGCGCCAGCAACGTGCAGTTCCGCGTCAAAGGCGATCTGCACGACCTGCCCTTCAACGACCCCAAGTTGGGGGAGTTCCGCATTGCGGCGCGGGTCAAGGACGTGACCTACGCCTATGTGCCGCCCTCGCTGCAGCCTGCCGGAACCCTGCCCTGGCCCGCGCTCACCGAGCTAGGAGGCGAGCTGATCTTCGAGCGCTCATCCATGATGGTCCGCGGCGCCAGCGGCAGCTTTGCGGGCAGCAAGGGCCTGCGGCTTTCAAAGGTGGACGCCAGGATCCCCGACCTGGAACACACCGTGGTGGCCGTGAACGCCGACGCGCGTGGCCCCCTGGCCGAGCTGCTCACGCTCATGACCACCTCGCCCCTGGGGGGTATGACCGGCCACGCGCTCGACCAGGCCAGCGGCACCGGCAATGCCGATTTCCAGCTGCGCCTGAGCCTGCCCATCAGCGACATCAACAAATCAAAGGTGCAGGGCACCGTCACGCTGGCGGGCAACGAGCTGCGTATCACCCCCGACACGCCCGCGCTGAGCCGGGTGCGGGGTGCCGTGCAGTTCAGCGAAACCGGGTTCTCGCTGACCAACATGCAGGCCCAGGCGCTGGGCGGCAACGTGCGGCTGGAGGGCGGCATGAGGGCGCTGGCGCCCAACGCGCCCGCCACCGAATCGGCCGTGCAGCTGCGCGCCCAGGGCACGGCCACTGCCGAGGGCCTGCAACAGACGCCTCAGCTGGGCACGCTGGCGCAGCTGGCACGCCGTGCCACCGGCAGCACGCCCTACACCCTGGCCCTGGCGTTCCGCCGGGGCGTGCCCGAATTGCAAGTGAGCACCACACTGCAGGGCCTGGCACTGGCGCTGCCACCGCCGCTGGGCAAACCCACCGACAGCAGCCTGCCCTTGCGCTTCGAGATCCAGGTGGCGCGCGAATCCCTCACCGGCCTGGCCGTCAACGGCAACAACACCCCCCCACTGCGCGACCAGATCACACTGGACCTGGGCGCCCTGGGCTCGGCCACCTACCTGCGTGACCTGAGCGGCCCCCAGCCCCGCGTGCTGCGCGGCGCCATTGGCCTGGGGCTGAGCGGCGGGGAGGCTGCACCACTGCCCGCGCAGGGCGTGGCCGCCAACATCAGCCTGGGCAAGGTGGACGTGGACGCCTGGGAGGACGTGCTGACGCAGGCCACCACGGCCGAGCCATCCGCTCGCACGGCCCCAGCCGCTATCGCCGCGCCTGGCCCCTCCGGCGCAGCCATGGCGCAGGACTATCTGCCCACCACCCTGGCACTGCGTGCGCGCGAGCTGACGCTACAGGGCCGCACCCTGCACAACGTGGTGGCGGGCGCCCTGCGCGACGGCACGACCTGGCGCGCCAACCTGGACGCCACCGAACTCAACGGCTACCTGGAATACCGCCAGCCGGGCAGCGCCGACCATCCCAACGGGCGTCTGTTTGCACGGCTCTCGCGCGTGAACATGCCGCAGAGCGAGGTCACGCAAGTGGAATCCCTGCTGGACGAACAGCCCGGCACCTTGCCCGCGCTCGACATCGTGGTGGACGACTTCGAGCTGCGCGGCAAACGCTTGGGCCGGGTCGAGGTGGAGGCCCAGAACCGGGGCGGCGAAGGCGCCCAGCGCGAGTGGCGTCTCGCCAAGTTCAACATCACCGCGCCTGAGGCCAGCCTCACTGCCAACGGCAACTGGGCCGTGCTCAATGCGGCGGGGGCCGCCCCGCGCGCGGCTGAGCGGCGCACGGTGCTGAACTTCAAACTTGACATCCGCGACTCGGGCGAACTGCTGGGCCGCATGGGCATGGCCAATGTGGTGCGGCGTGGCAAGGGCCGCATGGAGGGGCAGGTGGCCTGGATCGGCGCGCCTTTCAGCCCCGACTACCGCAGCATGACCGGGCAGATCAACCTCAATATCGAGTCCGGCCAGTTCCTCAAGGCCGACCCGGGCCTGGCCAAGCTGCTGGGCGTGCTGAGCCTGCAATCGCTGCCACGCCGCCTGACGCTCGACTTCCGTGACGTGTTCAGCGAGGGTTTTGCGTTCGACTTTGTCCGGGGCGATGTGCGTATCGAGCAGGGCGTGGCCACCACCAACAACCTGCAGATGAAGGGGGTCAACGCCGCCGTGCTGATGGAAGGCCATGCCAACATCGACCACGAAACCCAGGACCTGCGCGTGGTGGTGGTGCCCGAGATCAACGCCATGACTGCCTCGCTGGTGGCCACAGCCATCAACCCCGTGATCGGGCTAGGCAGCTTCCTGGCTCAGGTGTTCCTGCGCGGCCCGCTCATCGAGGCTGCCACGCAGGAGTTCCGCGTAGACGGCACCTGGGCCGACCCGCGCGTGGTGCGTGTGGCGCGCCGAGGCCGCGAGGCCAGCCCCGCCACCGATGCCACGCCCCGCAGCAGCCCACCGAAGAATGGAGAGCCCTCATGAAAGTAGCCGCCATCCAGATGGTGTCCGGAACACAGCGCGACGACAACCTGCGCGCGGCCCGCGCACTGCTGGAAGAGGCTGCTCAGGGCGGCGCCGAACTGGCCGTGCTGCCCGAATACTTCTGCGTGATGGGCCACAAGGACACCGACAAGCTCGCATTGCGCGAGGCCGACGGCGATGGGGTGATACAGCGATTTCTGGCCGACACGGCGCGTGCGCTGCAGATATGGATCGTGGGCGGCACCCTGCCATTGCAGACCGCCGCGCCCGACCGCGTGCGCAACACCACGCTTGTCTTCAGCCCCACCGGCACCTGCGTGGCGCGCTACGACAAGATCCACCTGTTCCGCTTTGACAACGGGCGGGAGTTGTATGACGAAGGCCGCGTGATCGAGGCAGGCAACACGCCGGTGCAGTTCGACTTGCAGGCGCGCGATGGCCAGCGCTGGCGGGTGGGCCTGTCGGTTTGCTATGACCTGCGCTTTCCTGAGCTGTACCGCGCCCACGCCAGCGCGGGTGCCGACCTAGTGCTGGTGCCCAGCGCCTTCACCCACACCACAGGGCAAGCGCACTGGGAGGTGCTGCTGCGCGCCCGCGCCATCGAGAACCTGACCTACGTCCTGGCCCCCGCACAGGGCGGCGTGCACGAGAACGGGCGCCACACCTGGGGCCATAGCATGCTGGTGGACCCCTGGGGTACCGTGCTGGCGCAGCAGGACCAGGGGCCTGGCACCGTGGCCGGCGTGCTGGATGCACAGCGTTTGCGCGCAGTGCGCGCGCAGCTCCCCGCGCTGACGCACCGCGTGCTGCCGTGACCAACACCCGCCCCCCCCGCACTCTTGTACAGCGCTGGCGCGGCGCATGGCGACGCTGGTCGCTCTGGACGGCCCTTGTGCTGCTGGTCGTGTCAATGCTGGCCACCATGGTGTGGCTGGCGGGGCGCTACGAGGCCAGCCAGGTGCAGACGCGCCTGGAGCGCGATGCGGCCGATGCGGTGTCCGACATCCGCACCGCCCTCACACACAATCTGCAGAGTCTGCAGGCGCTGCCCGCCGATGCGCCGGGGCAGCTGGCCTGGGAGGTCGAAGCCTCAGAGCTGCTGCGCATTCGCCGCGAACTGGTGCGCATCGAATGGCGCGACGCCCACCTGAAGCTGCGCACCCATGTGCAGTCGCCCTATCGCCCCGTGGCCTGGGACATGCGGCTGCGCGAAAGCAGCCAGTCCGACCTCAGCATCGCTTGCACCAACGCCCGGCGCCTGGGCAGCCCCGCCTATTCCACCAGCTACTTCCAGCCGCATGGCGACGGCCTGGGTTCCGAGATGATGGAGTTGTGTGTGCCCCTGACTGCCGGAGGGCGCACCACCGGGTTCCTGGTGGCCACCTACGGGCTGCAGGACATGCTGCTCAACCTGGTGGCGCACAACCTCACGCGCAGCCAGGAGGCCTCGTTCACCGAACCCGACGGCACCCGCCTGGCCGTGATGGGCGCAGCCCGCCGGGGCTCGCGCATGTTCACAGCCCAGCACCTGCTGGACCTGCCCGGGGCCACCCTGGTGCTGCGCATGGACGGCTGGCATACCGCGCCCAGCGTGTTCCCCAACGTGCTCACTGCGCTGGTCACCGCCATGTCGATTGCGCTGGTCACGGTGATGGTGGTGCTGGTGCGCGACAACCGCCGCCGCCTGCGCGCCGAGCGTGACCTGGCCGACGCGCTGGCGTTTCGCAAGGCGATGGAGGACTCGCTCGTCACCGGCCTTCGCGCCCGCGACCTACAGGGTCGCATCACCTACGTGAACCCGGCGTTCTGCGAGATGGTGGGCTTCACGCCGCAGGAACTGCTGGGCCTGAGCATGTCGGCGCCGTACTGGCCCCCCGAGCGCGTTGAGGAATACCAGCAGCGCCAGGCCATCCGTTTTGCAGGCACCATGCCACCGCGCGAAGGCTTCGAGTCCGAATTCATGCGCAAGGACGGCACACGCTTCCCTGTGCTCATCATCGAAGCGCCGCTGATCAACGCACAGGGGCAGCACACCGGCTGGATGAGCGCCTTCCTGGACATCAGCGAGCAGCGCCGCGTCGAAGAACTCTCGCGCGCCTCGCAGGAGCGGCTGCAGGCAACCGCCAGGCTGGCCACGGTGGGCGAGATGGCCTCGCTGCTCAGCCACGAGCTGAACCAGCCGCTGGCCGCCATCTCCAGCTACGCCAACGGCTCGCTGAATCTGCTGGAGCAGCAGGCCGCTCCAGCCCTCGCTTGCACGTCCGCAGACACCAGCGCAGCCCCGCCCGTCCCCGATGCGCTCGATGACGTGCGCATGGCCATGCGCCAGATTGCGCGCCAGGCCGAACGCGCGGGCCGCGTGATCAAAAGCGTGCACGACTTTGTGCGCCGCCGCGACCAGGCGCGCGAGGCGGTCAGCGCGCAACAGCTGCTCGACGCCATCCTGCCGCTGGTGAGCCTGCAGGCGCGCAAGCTGGGTGTGCGCGTGTTCACCACCGTGGAGCCCGGCCTGCCCTCCACGCTGTGCGACCGCACCATGGTCGAGCAGGTGCTGCTGAACCTGGCGCGCAACGCCATGCAGGCCATGGACGACCCCACCGTGCGCACCCGCGTGCTCGACATCCGGGTGCGGCACGCGGCCTCCAGCCAGCACAGCGACTGGATCGAGTTCGTGGTGACCGACCAGGGCACCGGCATCCCGACCGAGGTGGCCGCCAAACTCTTCACCCCCTTCTTCACCACCCGCCCCGAAGGCATGGGCCTGGGCCTGAGCATGTGCCGCACGGTGATCGAGCAGCACGGTGGTTTTCTCGGGTTCGCACCGAATTCGCCGCGTGGTACGGTGTTCACGTTTACGCTGCCCGCCTCCCAACCTGATTCAAGACCCTGATGGAACCCATCACCAACGCCACCGTGTACATCGTGGACGACGATGCCAGCGTGCGCGAAGCCCTGGCCTGGCTGCTGCGGTCGCGCAGGCTGCCCAGCGAGTCCTACGACAGCGCCGAGGCCTTCGACGCCATGCTGCAAAGCCGCTCGGCCCAGCGCCAACCCTGCTGCCTGCTGCTGGATGTGCGCATGCCCGGCATGAGCGGGTTGGCGCTGTTCGACCAGCTCTCCGCGCGGGGCGCACTGGCCACCATGCCGGTGATTTTTCTCACCGGCCATGCCGACGTGCCCACGGCGGTGGACACCGTCAAGCGCGGCGCGTTCGACTTCTGCGAAAAACCCTTCTCCGACAACGCCCTGGTGGACCGCATCGAGCAGGCGCTGGCCCAGTCCACCGAACGCCTTAGCCAGCTGCGCGCGCGCAGTGACCTGCAGGTGCGGCTGGGCGATCTGACCGACCGCGAACGCGACGTGATGGACCTGGTGGTGGCGGGGCTGCCCAATAAGCTGATCGCCGACCAGCTCGACATCAGCGTGCGCACGGTGGAAGTGCACCGCTCGCGCGTGTTCGACAAGATGCAGGTCAAGTCGGCCGTGGAGCTGGCCAACCTGCTGCGCGGGGCGGGGTGACTTTCAGCGGCCAAGGACTGCGGTTCTAGAGATTTTTAGGCCGTCTGCGCGCATCCCATGGCGCTTTATAGCTATCAAAAAATGAGTCATTTGGGTGGCTGGTCGGCATCGTCGCCCGGCAACTCGCCCTTCTTGCGGCCCGAGAACATGGTCCACCAGACAATGGCCACCAGCAGTACCAGCGCTAGCAGCGCTTCAAGCAAAATCAGCCCCATGACCTTGAACCCCCTGCGCCTTGTTGTGACGGCGCTGATTGTAGGAACGCTGGCCGCCTGCTCCACGCCGCCCGCCCCAAGCCC
>NZ_QAIH01000131.1 GCF_003060895.1 Acidovorax sp. HMWF029
CCCCTTCACCCCCCTGCGCCCGCGCCTGTTCGGCATTGCCTACCGCATGCTGGGCGTGCGCGCCGATGCCGAGGATGTGCTGCAGGACGCCTGGCTGCGCTGGAGCCGCCAGGACCCCACCGCGCTGCAGTCGGCCGAGGCTTGGCTGGTGACGGTGGTCACGCGCCTGTCCATCGACCGGCTGCGCGCGCTCAAGGCCGAGCGCGAGGCCTATGTGGGCTGGTGGCTGCCCGAGCCGCTGGTGGAGCTGCACGACCCCACCACCGGCGATGCGCCGCACCACCACACGCCGGAGGCAGCCGCCGAGCTGGCGGGCGAGCTGTCGGTGGCCTTTTTGTATGTGCTGGAGCGCCTGGGGCCAGAGGAACGCGCAGCCTTTTTGCTGCGCCAGGTGTTCGACTACGACTACCCCGAGATCGCCGCCCAGCTGGGCAAGACCGAAGCCGCCTGCCGCCAGATGGTGCACCGCGCGAGCGAACGCGTGCAGCAGGCACGCACCCGCTTTGAGGTGCCACGCGATGTGCATCACCAACTGCTGCAGCGCTTCATGGTCGCGGCCCAGAGCGGCGACCGCAACGCCATCGAAGCCCTGCTGAGCGAGGACGCGCAGCTCATCGGCGACGGCGGCGGCAAGGTGCCGTCCTTCCCCAAGCCACTGGTGGGGCCGTTTCGCATTGCCAACCTGTACTGGGCCCTGTTCCTTCGCCTGGGTGCGCAGGTGGTGTACCGCATGGCACTCATCAATGGCGAGCCGGGGCTGCTGCGCTACGTGGACGGCCAACTCGAATCGGCGCAGGCATTGGTGACGGATGGGGAGCGCATCACGGCGATCTATGCGGTGCGCAACCCGGACAAGCTGGCGGGGGTGCCAGCAATGCTGGACGAACGCTGAGGCGACAGAGGCGACAGAGGCGAAAGAGGCGAAAGATTTTTTAGGAGGGTGCCCGGCCTGTCACAACCGCGCACCGCTCAACGTCTTGAAGGGTATGGAAGGCGGCAGCAGCCCGTTCACTGCGGCTTCTTCCAGAGCAGTTTGTTTTCTTTCCAACCCTTCAGGAGTTTTTCATGCCCCAGCACACCGCCCGCCTCCCCTACCACCAGCTCTCGTCCCAGGCCTTCATGGGCCTGGTGAACCTGTCCGACACCGTCAAGAAGGGCTCCCTGGGCCTGCGCCTGACAGAGCTGGTTTTCCTGCGCGTCTCGCAAATCAACGGCTGTGCGTATTGCATGGACATGCACTGGCATGTGCTGGTCAAGGACGGCATGGCGCCGCGCCACCTGAACGCGGTGGCGGGCTGGCGCGAGGCACCGTTCTTCAGCGAGCGCGAGCGCGCCGCACTGCGCTGGGCCGAGATCATCACCGCCACGCCCCACAGCGATGCGAGCGACGAAGAATTTGCCAGGCTGCGGGCCGTGTTCAGCGATGCGGAAATCTCCGACCTGGGTTTTGCGATTGCGATCATCAACGGCTGGAACCTGATCAACGCAGGCATGCGCGCACCGATTCCGGAGACGCCCGCCGCGTGATTTCAGGCAAAAAAGGCCTTCTCCGCGCGACTGCATTGCCTCGAAAGCTACTATTTTTATAGCGCCTTCTGATCCACCCCCCGCCTGTGTAGCGTGCCTGACAGTCACCCGCGCCCCATCGGCCTACAGTGGTGCCTCCCCCAACCACAACAGCGGAGACACCACCCCATGCTCACCATCCCCTCGCTGCAAGCCAGCGTCAGCCCTGAAGAATGGCAACTGCGCTGCGACCTTGCCGCCTGCTACCGGCTCGTTGCGCTGTATGGCTGGAGCGACCTGGTCTTCACCCACATCAGCGCCAAGCTACCCGAATCGGTTTCGGGCCCGGGCGAGCACCAGTTCCTCATCAACCCCTATGGCTTGATGTTTGACGAAATCACCGCGTCGAGCCTGATCAAAGTGGACATGCAGTGCAACAAGCTGCACGACTCGCCCTTCCCCGTGAACCCCGCTGGCTTTGTGATCCACAGCGCCGTGCACGAGGCCCGGCCCGAGGCGGGCTGCGTGCTGCACACCCACACGCGCGCTGGCGTGGCCGTGAGCGCGCAAAAGTGCGGTGTACTGCCCATCAGCCAGCAAAGCACCTTTGTGCTGGGCTCGCTGGCGTACCACGAGTACGAAGGCGTGGCCTTCCGCGACGAGGAAAAGCCCCGCCTGCAGGCCGACCTGGGCGAGGCCAACTTCCTCATGCTGCGCAACCACGGGCTGCTCACCGTGGGCAAGACGATTGCCGACGCGTTCCTGTCGATGTACACCTTCGAGAACACATGCCGCATCCAGATTGATGCGCAGGCAGGTGGCGAGTTGACACAGGTGAACCCGCAAATCGTGAAGGGCGTGGCCCAGGCCATGCGCGTGCAGACGGGCGGCCTAGGCGGCGCCTTTGCCTGGCCTGCGCTGCTGCGCAAGGTGCAGCGCGACCTTCCAGGCTACGACAGCTGACGCGTCCCATCCCAGACGCACCTCAGAGCAGGTGCCGGGGTTGTGCCCCGGCGCCTGCAAGAATCCTGCGCAACGCATAGCATCGGCGGTTTCCGACCGTTTTCAAGGACCTATCCATGAAGCTGTACTACTCGCCCGGCGCCTGCTCGCTCTCCCCCCACATCGCCCTGCACGAAGCAGGCCTGGCCTACACCCCCGTGCTGGCCAGCACCAAGAGCCACAAGCTGCAAGACGGCACCGACTACTACACCATCAACCCGCTGGGCTACGTGCCCGTGCTGGAACTGGACAACGGCGAGCGCCTGCGCGAAGGCCCGGCCATCGTGCAATACATCGCCGACCAGGTGCCCGACAAGCAACTGGCCCCCGCCAACGGCACCCTGGCGCGCTACCGCCTGCAAGAATGGCTGACCTTCATTGGCACCGAGCTGCACAAGGGCTTCAGCCCCCTGTTCAACCCCGCCACCCCCGAGGGCTACAAGCCCCTGGTGCGCGAGCGCCTGCTGCAGCGCCTGCAGTGGGTGGACGACCAGCTCGCTGGCAAGCAGTACCTCATGGGCGAGCAGTTCACCGTGGCCGACGGCTACCTGTTCACCGTGACCAACTGGACCCAACCCACCAAGCTTGACATCTCCGGCCTGGCGAATCTGGCGGCCTACCGCGAGCGCGTGGGTGCCCGCCCTGCGGTGCAAGCCGCGATGAAGGCTGAAGGGCTGCTGAAGTAAGGCTGGGGTTACAAGGGGCGCTGCCGCCACGCCACCAGCGCCCCCACCCACAACGCGCAGGCCGAGAACACCAGCCCGCGCGCCAAGCCTCCGGGGCCATCGGCGATCCAGCCCACCACCGTGGGCCCCACGATCTGCCCAGCCGCAAACACGATGGTGAACGCGCTGATGCCGCTGGCCCACAGCGCCTGCGGCAGGTTGTGCCGCACCAGGGCGGTGGTGGATGCCACCACCGACAGAAACACCCCGCCAAACAGCAGGCCCGATGCCAGCACCACCGGCCATGCGCCCGTGACTGCGGGCAACAGAGTCGCCACACCCAGCAGCGCGTTGAGCCGCGCCAGCGCCTCGCCGCCGCGGCTGCGGTCCAGCAGACCAGCCCAGATGCGCGACGACAGCACCACGGCCAGCCCCAGCAGCGCATAAAAGCCCGTGATCGCACCCCCACTGGCGCCCTGCTCGCGCAGCAGCGCCACCACAAAGGTCATGTAGCCGATGTAGCCCACGCCAAACAGCCCGTAGCCCAGCAGCGCAGGGGCCAGGGCTCGCCAGTGCAGCCTGGCGGGCGGCGGCGTGATGTTGAACGCCGTGGGGCTGGCCGGTGGCGGGGCCAGCACCTGCAGAGCCTGGGCGGGCCACCACAACACCGCCGTGGCCGCCGCGCAAGCCAGCGCCAGCGCCCACCAGGCCCACGCCCAGGGGTGCGGCACGGGCCCCGCTGCCGCCAGCACGCCCGGCACCAGCAACGCCGACAGGCTGATGCCCCAGCCCGTGCCCCCGTAGTACAGCCCCAGCAGCAGACCGCTGCGCCCAGGCTCATGCGCGCCCAGCCGCGCGGCCAGCAAACCCCCGGCGATGAACACCAGCGCACTGGCCACCCCGGCCAGCAGGCGCTGCAGCAGCAGCCAAGGCGCAGCGGTAAAAAACCCGCTGAGCCCCATGAACACCGAAGCCAGCACCGCCCCCACCAGCAACACCCGGCCCGCAGCGGCCCGCCGCAGCAGCAGCGGCGTGGCCAGCGCACCCAGCAGGTAGCCCAGCGCATTGGCAGTGTTCATGCCCCCGGCGAGGGTGTACGACCAGCCCAGGTCTTCGCGCATAGGTGGCAGCAGCAGGGCATAGGAAAAGCGCGTGATGCCCAGCGAAATCGCGGCCCCCATGGACAGCGCCACAGCCAGCCACAGGGCCTGGATGGGCGCTGTGGAGGAAGAAGCAGGAATGTCAACAGGGGCTGGGCGTGTGGGCATGGCGTTTTGATTCTGCCGCAGCCCGGTAGAGCGTGCCGGTGCCAGCGCCCGGCACGCCAACCGCCCGCGCGGTTATCACAAAAACAGAAGCCTTGTTGACACATGTGCGCTGCAAGTTTTGCGCTGCAGCATTACGCTTGCGCCCGTTCCATCGATGGTCTGCAACCCTTTTTCTCCGAAAGCCTCGAACCATGCCTTTCCTGTCCGACCCCGTCCAAGCCGGTGACCTGCAACTGGCCAACCGCATTGCCATGGCGCCGCTCACGCGCAACCGCTCGCCCAATGCCATCCCCACCGACCTGGTCGCCACCTACTACACGCAGCGCGCCAGCGCGGGCCTGATCATTTCAGAGGCCACCGCCATCAGCCAGCAGGGCCAGGGCTATGCCGACGTACCCGGCCTGTATGCGCCCGAGCAGATTGCGGGCTGGAAAAAGGTGACGTCCTCCGTGCACGCAGCAGGCGGCAAGATCGTGGTGCAGCTGTGGCATGTGGGCCGTGTCTCGCACACCGACCTGCAGCCTGGCAATGCCGCGCCCGTGGCACCCTCAGCCCTGCAGGCCAACACCAAGACCGTGCTCATCAAAGACGGCGTGCCCACCTTCACGCCCACCTCCATGCCCCGCGCGCTGGAGCTGGCCGAGATTCCCGGCATCGTGGCCGACTACCGCCGCGCCGCCCGTGCCGCCATCGAGGCCGGTTTTGACGGCGTCGAGATCCACGCCGCCAACGGCTACCTGATCGACCAGTTCCTCAAGACCGGCGCCAACCAGCGCACCGACGCCTACGGCGGCAGCATCGAGAACCGCGCCCGCCTGCTGCTGGAAGTGACCCGCGCCATCGTCGAGGAAATCGGCGGTGGCCGCACCGGCATCCGCCTGTCGCCCGTCACCCCCGCCAACGACATTGTCGATGCCGACCCGCAACCGCTGTTCGACTACGTGGTGCGCCAGCTCGGGCCCCTGGGCCTGTCGTACCTCCACCTCATTGAAGGCGCCACCGGCGGCCCGCGCGAAGTGGAAGGCCGCCCGTTTGACTACACCGCCCTCAAGGCCGCCTACCGCGCTGCGGGCGGCCAGGGTGCATGGATGGTCAACAACGCCTACACCCGCGAACTGGCCGATGCAGCCATCGCCAATGGCGCCGACATCGTGGCCTTTGGTCGCCCTTTCATTGCCAACCCCGACCTGGTGGCGCGCCTCAAAACCAACGCCCCGCTCAACGAGGTGAACCGGGCCACGCTGTACGGCGGTGGGGCCGAGGGGTATACGGACTACCCGGCGCTGAGCGCCTGAGTTCGCACCCAGCCCCGGCGGGGCGCGCTGGTGACAACTGGCGCTGAGCAAGCCAGCGGCCGCCGCGCAAGGGCCGCCAAGCTGCTTAGGCAGCGCTGCGCTCGCGTGCGCTGGCGGCGTCCCCCCTGAGGGGGAAGGCGCCGAAGGCGACTCAGGGGGGGCTTCCAAGCCCTATCGGACTGGGAGCCCGCATCACGATGCGGGTGAACAGGCGGTCATACGCCACATCGCGCGGCTTGCCCGGGGCCAGCGGGTTGGTGTTGCTGGCAAAGGCCGCGTCGATGGCCACCCAGTCACCCGGCAGCAGGTTTTCCTGGGCCGCTGGCAGCACCACAGACTCCTCCAGCCGCATATGGTCGAGGTAGAAGCGGATGTAGCGCTGCAGCGCCTGGGCAAACACCTCGCGCCGCGCATCGCCCATCAGCTCCCAGCCCAGCAGCAGGTGCTGCAGCTCGCGCACGGCCGCCTCGCCACCCGCGTGTTCGCGTTCCAACTGCGCAATGGCCTCGGCGGCCTGGGGCGAGCGTTCGGCCACCCGGGGGAACAGCCACTGCGATTCCTTGGGGTGATGCTGCCGCTCGGGAAACTCGTCGATGTAGAACAGCATCGCCCGCATCACATCAAAAAACGCGGCGGGATCGTCGCCCGGGCCCTGGTCGAGCATCAGGCGCAGCGAGTGCAGCACCGCCGCGAGCGACGCATGCTCCTCGCGAATGGTTCGCAGGCTGATCGATGACATGGCGCACGCTCCCGCAGAATGAACAACAGGGCCAAGGGTGCCACGCCAGGGGCCCGTCCCCCATGAGGCAGGTCAACAAACCGGGCGCAGAACGTGGCGGCGCACCGCCCGCACCATGGCGCTGCCCCCAAAGAGCAAAGGTCCTGCAAGCCAAGCCTGCAGGACCTTGCGCACGGTACGCCGCATCGCTGGATTCAGAGCCTCCGCCAGGCCAGGATCGGGTCCACCGATACAGTGATCAGAGCTGGTTGCGCAGCTGAACGATCGCTGCGCCCACCGCACTGGAGGCTTGGGAGAACCGCGTGTTGCCAGCCAGCGCTTCCTCCGCTTCCGCGTAAGCGCCACGGTTGATGATCCTGGCGATTCCACCTGCCACCTCGTGGAATTCTCGGTGCCGGTCCACCAGCGACTGGAACGCCGGCAAAGCGCCATAGGAGCCCTGTCCCTTGCCATGCAGCCAGCGGCCCAGTTCGCAGCAATCGTCGCGGCCGATGGTGTCCGCATCCAGATGCTCACGCTGCTGGGCGGCATTGCGCAGCTTGGCGCGCCACTGCGCGTGGGCCTTGATGGCCGACTCCAGATCAATGCCATTGCCAGACGGGGCCGCAAGCGCCCTGGCAGTGGGCGCAGGGGCAGGTGCCAGCGCCATGGAGTGCCCACCCGCAAAATGCCCCACTGCTGCAGCATGCCCGCTGTCAGCCAAGCGGAACTGCTGCACCACCTGCGACAGACGCGCTGCCTGTTCGCGCAGCGACGCGGCGGCGGCGGCTGACTCCTCCACCAGCGCGGCGTTCTGCTGCGTCATGCGGTCAATCTCGCCCACCGAGCCATTCACCTGGCCAATGCCGGCCGACTGCTCGGACGCCGCTGCCGTGATCTCACCAATGATGTCACCCACGCGCTGCACGCTGCTCATGATGTCCTTCATGGCCGTGCCCGCTTCTTCCACATGGCGCACGCCGCCATCCACCGCCGTCACGCTGCTCTGGATCAGGCCCTTGATGTCGCTCGCTGCTGCTGCGCTGCGCTGCGCCAGGCTGCGCACTTCGCTGGCCACCACCGCAAAGCCCCGGCCCTGCTCACCCGCACGGGCGGCTTCCACGGCGGCATTCAGCGCCAGGATATTGGTTTGGAAAGCAATGGAATCGATCAGGCCGATGATGTCGCCGATCTTGCGGCTCGATGCCGAGATCTCGTGCATGCTGGCCACGGCCTGCTGCACCACACCCCCGCCGTGCGTCGCCATCTGCGATGCCGATGCCGCCAGCTGGTTGGCCATCTGCGACGAAGACGCCGTCTGCTGCACGGTGGACGTGAGCTGCAACAGCGAAGCCACGGCCTCTTGTGCATTGCTGGCAGTCTGTTCGGTGCGCTGAGACAGGTCCTGGTTGCCCGAGGCGATCTCCTGGCTGGCCGTGGCAATGCTACCGCTGGCATCGCGCACCTGCGCCACCAGCGCGCCCAGACCTTTCTGCATGTCGCGCAACGCGCGCTGCAGGTCGGCCACTTCGTCCTTGCCCTCGGCCGCAATGTTCTGCGAGAGATCACCACCCGCAATGGCCTGCGCCATCTTGCGTGCCTCTTCCAGCGGACGGCAGATGGAGTTCATGTTCATCAGCGTGGTGGGGACCACCACCACCACCGTAATCAGCACTGCCAGCACAAACAGCCATTTGGTCTGGTCAGAGACCTGGCCCTGCTGCGCCACCGACTGGCGGACCTCATTGCGCAACACCGTGTCCAGCTCCACCATCAGCTTGTCGGCCAAGTCGAATTCGGCCACGGCCTTGCCACTCATGCGATTGGCAATGGTGGCCGTGTCGTAGCCGCTGGCTTCCAGTTGGCGTGCAACATGGGCAAACAGGTCCTTGTAGCTGTCAAGCTTGGAGATGATGTTGCGCACCACCACGTTGTCAGCGTCCTCGCCCCCTTCCAGAAACTTGCCCGCAATCTTCTTGGCCTTGTCGTGGCTGGCCAACCACTTGGTGTGGGCGGCCTTTACTGCCTCGGGCTTTTCGTAGGCGATGATCATGTCCTTCTCGTACTGGCGGATGGCCCCCATCTCACTGTGCAGGTCTGCCATGGTGCTCACCTTGACGAAGGCGTTGTCCATGAAGTTCTGGCTCATGTCATGGATTCGGAACATACCCAGCATGCCCGCGCCCCCCAGCATGCCCAACAGCCCCAGCACCACGCCGATGGCCCCCAGCATGCGCAAACGTATGGTGAACTGCCGCATGACCGAAAAGAGTTTCATGATCTGTCGTCCTTCATATGGGTATGGTGCGCGCCGGACTCTCAGCCCCCCATGGCACGCACTTCGAAACAAAGTGTTGCAGTTTGCCAGACAACGGGGATGCGCCAGCACATGTTTATCACACGCGCCACCGCTTGAGTAGAAGGGCATTCGCCATGACGCTGACCGAGCTCAGCGCCATGGCTGCACCCGCCACCACCGGGCTCAGGTAGCCCAGCGCCGCCAGCGGAATACCCGCCACGTTGTACGCAAACGCCCAGAACAGGTTCTGCCGGATCTTCATCACCGTGCGGTGCGAAATATCCAGCGCCGCCGCCACCAGCATCGGGTCGCCCCGCATCAGCGTGATGCCCGCCGCGTGCATGGCCACATCGGTGCCATTGCCCATGGCCATGCCCACATCGGCAGCCGCCAGCGCCGGGGCATCGTTAACGCCGTCCCCTACCATCGCAACATGATGGTGCCTGCCATCGGCGCCCTGTTGCAACGCCACAACCCGGGCCGCCTTGTCGCCCGGCAACACCTCCGCCATCACCTCGCCCGCGCCGGGGTCCAGCCCCAGGCGCCGGGCCATGGCCTCGGCCGCGCCCCGGTTGTCGCCCGAGATCATCACCGTGCGGATGCCCCGCGCCTTCAGTGCCGCCAGCGCCTCGCGCGCACCGGGCTTGGGTTCATCGCCAAAAGCCATCAGTGCTTGCAATTGCAGACCTTGCGCGGTGCGCTGCGCCACAGCCGATACGGTGGCGCCCTCACGCTGCAAGGCATCCGCGCGGCCTGCGAGCGGCCCCAGGTCCACGCCCAGCTCCTGCATCCAGCGCAAGCTGCCCACCAGGGTGCTCTGGCCGTCCACCTCCCCCTCGGTGCCGCGCCCGGGCACGGCGCGCACGTCCTGCGCGGTGACCACGGTGATCGGCCGCTCGCCAGCAGCTGCCACCACCGCACGCGCCAGGGGGTGCTCGCTGCCGCTTTGCACCGCCGCCACCGCCGCCATCACAGTCGCTTCGTTCAGGCCGGGCACCACCTCCAACGCCGTCAGCCGGGGCCGCCCCACCGTCAGCGTGCCGGTCTTGTCAAAGGCCACCACATCCACCTTGTGGGCCAGCTCCAGCGCCTGCATGTCCTTGATCAAAATGCCGTTCTTGGCCGCCACGCCCGTGCCCGCCATGATGGCCGCTGGCGTGGCCAGCCCCAGCGCACAGGGGCAGGCAATCACCAGCACCGCCACGGCGTGGATCAGTGCGGCCTCCATGCCCACGCCCATCCACAGCCAGCCCAGCAGCGTGGCCAGGGCCACCACCAGCACCACGGGCACAAACACGGCAGATACCTGGTCCACCAGCCGCTGAATCGGCGCCTTGGCCGCCTGTGCGTCTTCCACCAGCCGGATGATCTGGGCCAGCACCGTCTCGGCACCCACGGCGGTCACCGCCATCACGATGCGGCCATCGCCATTGATCGAGCCGCCGGTCAGCGCCGCGCCCACATCGCGCGCCACGGGCAGGGGCTCGCCGGTCAGCATGGATTCATCCACCTGCGTGTGACCCTCGTGCACCGTGCCATCCACAGGGATGCGCTCACCGGGCCGCACCACCAGCCGGTCGCCCACCAGCACCTCGGCCACCGGCACATCCACCTCGCCGCTCTGGCTCAGCAAATGCACCACATCGGGCCGCAGCGCATGCAGCGCGCGGATGGCAGCCGTGGTCTGGCGCTTGGCACGCGCCTCCAGCCACTTGCCCAGCAACACGAGGGTGACGACGACCGCAGACGCCTCAAAGTACAGGTGCGGCACATGCCCCGGGTGGTCGGTGGGCGCCGTCAGCCACAGCCACATCGACAAGCCCCAGCCCGCACTCGTGCCCAGCGCCACCAGCAAATCCATGTTGCCGCTCAGCGCCTTGGCCGCATGCCAGCCCGCCTTGTAAAAGCGCGCACCCAGGATGAACTGCACCGGCGTGGCCAACGCAAACTGCACCCAGGCGGGCAGCATCCAGCGCTGGCCGAAAAGGTCGCCAACCATGGGCAGCACCAGCGGCGCCGACAGCAGCAGGCCCATGCCCACAGGCAGAAACCCCACCCAGGGCGACTCGTCCTGCGGTGCATCCTCCTGCCCCGCCGCGCGCGGCTCGTAGCCCGCATTGCGCACCGCACGGCGCAGCAGCGCCTCCATGGCCGCAGCGTCAGCGCCCACACTGGGGACAAAGGCAATGCGCGCAGACTCGGTCGCCAGGTTGACCGATGCCTCCTGCACGCCCGGCACCTTGCGCAGCGCGCGCTCCACGCGGCCCACACAGCTCGCGCAGGTCATGCCAGAAATGCCCAGGTCCAGCGAGTGAACGGACCCGGGCGCAGTATCGGAGGGGGTGATGATGGTGTTCATGACGGGGATGCTGATCCTTGACGTGATGGCAAGGTCAAGCATTGATTTTTATCAACCCTCACACCATGAGTGGCTTGCACGGCGTTTGACTCTGCCACGATGTCAAGCTTCACCATTCACTGCGGTCGCACCAACGGCGGCCTTTTCAACACCTACAAGGACACACCATGGCACCCACCACCACTTTCCAAGTGCAGGGCATGACCTGCGGCCACTGCGAACGCGCCGTCACCCAGGCCGTGCAGCAGGTAGACCCCACCGCCCAGGTGCGCATCGACCGCGCCAGCGGCAAGGTGGACGTGGACAGCACCGCCCCGCGCGAGGCCCTGGCCGCCGCCATTGCCGAAGAAGGCTACACCGTTGCGGCCTGAAAGCAGGTGGGCCGCCAAGCACCCGTTCCGCTCCTCGTCTGCCCTCCCCACCGTTCACGCTGAGCCTGTCGAAGCGCCGCGCAAGGCTTCGACAGGCTCAGCCCGAGCGGTTTTGAAAAGCGAATGCAACGCCGGACACACAAGGCCGCGACCATGACCACACCAACGCACCTGCCCGCCCGCCCGTCGGCCAC
>NZ_QAIH01000132.1 GCF_003060895.1 Acidovorax sp. HMWF029
AGCTACCTGCAGTCCCAAGCCACCACCACGCGTGGCGGCACGACTGCCACCAGCAATACCTGGCGGGATGCCAATGGCTTCATCAGCAACATCACCGAAAACAATGCCGACGGCAGCGCCAGCCCCAAGAGTCTGCAAGATTGGCTGGCCCTGTGCCCCACGCGTGAGCAGGCTTTGTATCAGCGCACCACGACTCGCAAATCAGCCTGTCAGAGATTGCCCGGCAGTTGGGGCTGTCCGTGTCCCGCATCAGCAGGATTGTGTCGGGACAGAGGGCTTTGAGGGAGAGTGCGCAGCTGGATGAAATGAGGCCAGGGGAGGCAAAAGGCAAGACCTGACCCTATTCATAGGTGCTATTCATAGGGATAGGCGAGCGCAGAGCATCCGTGATCAGCTCAACAACCTCGGAATTAAGGACCTGAACGCGGCGGACAACGGTGTGTTCCTGCCGCAGGTACCAGGCAGTACGGCGCCTGGAGCCTATCACCCGAAATTGAATAATGACGACTACCACGATCAGCTTCGCCGCGACTTCCGCGGTATTACTTCAAAGCCGGATGCCTTGGATGTTCTAGATCGAATCCGAGGTCAGCTGCTTAATGGCACCTATCCCGGCTCAAAACCAGTCCCCCCGAAACGATGATGCAGCTATACGATTTAACTTGCGACCTCAATTCCTTTGCCTCATTCCTATTGAAGACTCGGGATTCCGCAGCCTGGGGTAATGGGTGGTTCGAAGGCACTATCCGCGGCAATAGTTATCCACTTGTGTCTGGCGAAAGAAACCGAGAGGAGAGTGATGTAATCCGCTCAGAGGTATTGCCGGATTTCACTCACTTTGATTTGAGCCCTATTCCTACCTTCTCCGCCCATGCTAGGGAGGTTCTGGACGACCTGCTCACCCCTCACGGCGAGTTCGCGGTCATCGAACTGAATGAGCCTATGCGCTACTTCGCGTTCAACGCGACAACTATGGTAGACGTGTTGGACGAGGCGCGTTCCGAAATTGCTCGGTTCAGAAGCGGCGGGGTAATGGCCGTAGACAAACACGTCCTATTGGACTCAGTCACTGCACTGCCGCCGATCTTCAAGATTCCACAGACTCGGCGTAACACCACCTACGTAAATGAAACGTTCGTAGAGCGCGTACAAGCAAGTGGGCTGAAGGGTTTTCGATTTGAGCTGCTGTTTGAGCGCTGAAAGCAGCGGCTTCAAGGTGCCAAACAGCCGCTCGATACGCCCGTTCTGCCAAGGGCTGCCCAGATCAATACGCTGGCGTTTGATCCCAGCAATCTTGAAGAACGAGGCCCACAACCGGCTGGTGAACATGGCCTCGTTGTCGGTGCGCACCGCATCGGGCATGCCTTGTTCGGCGCAAGCCGCACAAAACTCGGACAGCAAAGTCCAAGTGCATTTGCGCGAGAGAACCTTGCTCCCCCCAGCATCAAGCCCGATGCCTAAATTCCGATAAAAATCGCCCCCCACCGCTCGTCCATCAAGCGCTAGCAGCTATCAATTTCATATCAAGGGTGCTACGACCCCGCAGGCAACCTCAAGGGCTACCAGCAAATCAGTGATGGCTCCGCCGCCACCACCCGCTACCAGTACGCCGCACAAAACGGCAGCTAC
>NZ_QAIH01000133.1 GCF_003060895.1 Acidovorax sp. HMWF029
TCGACGGGCTGGTGGCCAGCATCAGCAGCGATGTGCGGCCCCGCGCCGTGCTCGATGAGCTGGTGCGCCTGGGCATGGCCGAGGAAGGTGAGGATGGGCAGATCCGGCTGCTGGCCACAGGCTTTGTGCCACGCCAGGGCTTTGCCGAGATGGCGCAGCTGATGCAGGACAACCTGCACGACCACCTGGCGGCCGCCAGCCTCAACCTGGAAGGCGAACACAACTACCTGGAGCAGGCGGTGTTTGTGGACCAGCTCAGCGAAGAATCAGCCCACCGCCTGCACGTGGTGGCCGCCAAGGCCTGGCGCCAGGCCTTCAAGACCGTGATGACCGAGGCCCAGGCCCGCTACGACCACGACCAGAAAAACACCCCAGCCGGCGAGCGCAACCGGCGCGCCCGCTTTGGCAGCTACTTCTATGCCGCAGACCAAGATGAACGTCCTTCCTGAACTCTGGGCCCGTGCGGCCTGGCTCATGGCCAAGCTGCTGGCCACAGCCGCCACCCTGCTGATGCTGGCCGCCTGCGGGCCCGGCACCGGGGGCACGGGCACCGGGCCCATCAATGGTGTGCTTGGTTTCTCGGGCACTGGCTTCGCCGTTGGCGCCCCTTGCGCGCAGCATTGCGGCAGCACCGAGTTGCGGCTGGAGAACGAGCGGGTGGAGCTGACCGTCACTTGCCGCCGCTTTGTGTTCAACGGCCCGTGGGAAATCGATGCCACAGGCCTGGCCGTGCTGAGCGGCTCCCTGGAGACCACAGAGTTTTACGACGGCCAGGTGCAGACCAGCACCGTGGCCGCCGAGATGCGCCTTCAGTTCAGTGACACCCGCGCCGAGAGCAGCCACGAGGTGGCCGTTACCGTGCGGGATGCGCAGGGCAACCACCTGATTGCACCGCTGACCCTGCAGCAGCGCCCCACTGCCACAGCCCCCGAGGCCTGTGCACCGAACGCTTCCTGAAAAGACAAAGGGCCTGCACAGTCACACTGCGCAGGCCCTTGAAAACACACAGCCAACCGGCCAGGCGCCGGTAGGTGAAAAGGGACAGATCTGGATCTATTTGACCTCGGCGACCATCATGGAGCGGTTGCTGCGGCACCAGATCGGTGCCAGGTGCCCAATCTGGATGGTCAGCTCGTTGCCCTTGCCCAGCACTGTGGTGGGGCCGTTGCTGTAGGCGTAGCCCGTTTCTGCAGCCTGCCGGGGCAGCTCCACCGTCCAGCCACTGCGGCGCATCACGCTGCGGCCTTGGTCAGGGTAGAACTGCATCTCCACTTTCTCGCCGTTGCCGCAAGCGTATTGCATGCTGCTGCCATCTGCCGGGGCACTGAACGCCTGCATGACAGGGGGCTGGCTTGCACAACCCGACAACAAAAGGGTGGCCAATGCACCCGAACCCAGCAAAACCATCGTCTTCATCGGTCACTCCTGACATCGAGGCGCCTCCTGGCGGCGCGCCCGACAACTTCCATCCAACGGCTTGTGGCCACCGGCCACCAGGGCCCGTTCAAAAAGCCCCTGCCTGCCACCTAGCACAAACCTTGCCATTCAGCGGGCGCCACCCATTGCCTGCACCATCCTGCTTGCGAGAAACCGAAACCAGAGAATCCAGAGCCGTGACCAACACCCGGTGCAGCGCTTGCCTCCTAGAGTGCCCCAGGCCATCCAGCCCCGTCATTGGGGTGATCCCCACATCGAGAGCTACCTCTAAAGTCTGTCCACGCCCTGTGGCGCCTGCATGACGGGCGCCCCAACCCCAGGGCGGGTCCAGATTGGATGCACTGGAAGACCCAATACGCAGACGAAACATTTGATTACAGGCATGGACGACTCAAAATCTGCAACGCCCGACCGCCTTGGTGGGGTATGGGAAGCGGGACTGGGACATACCCTAGGAAACCCCGTCACGCCCCCTGCGCGCACTCCCAGCGCCCCGCCCGTCCATGGGCGACAGCAAGCTTCACCTGCTGCAGGTAACCTCG
>NZ_QAIH01000134.1:0-8667 GCF_003060895.1 Acidovorax sp. HMWF029
GTCCTGATCAACACCAGCCACGCCGGTAATGTGGGCGCCGCCGCCCGCGCCATGAAAACCATGGGTTTCGACGATCTGGTGCTTGTGGCGCCCCGCTGGGCCAATGTGCTGCGGCGTGAGGAGACCATCCAGCGCGCCAGCGGCGCCCTGGACGTGTTGAACAATGCGCGCATCGTCGCCACGCTGGACGAGGCGCTCGACGGCATGAGCCACCTCTGCGCTACGGCCATGACGCCGCGCGACTTTGGCCCGCCCACGGCCGCGCCCCGTGCACACTTTGAAATGCTATTAAATAAGGAGCAATCAAGGCATGATGGGTGCGCGGGAGAGCCAAAAAATGCTTCAAATCCGGAGGCCTCAGAGCCCGGAGCAGACCGCCAGGCGGGCGTCGCGTTCCTGTTTGGCTCGGAGCGGTTTGGCATGACCAACGAGGATGTCTACCGCTGCCATGTGGCGCTTTCGATTCCCACCAACCCCGGCTTCGGCTCGCTCAACCTGGGCGCTGCCATTCAAGTGATTGCCTATGAATGGCGCCAGGCCCTGGGCGGTTTTGCGGTGCAGGACACCACGCCTGCACGCACGCTGGCCGATGCCGCGCAGGTGGCGGGCATGCTGGGCCACTGGGAGCAGGCGCTCACGTCCATCGGTTTCCTGGACCCTGCTGCGCCCAAGAAGCTCATGCCCCGTCTCAACCAGCTTTTTAATCGCGCGCAGTTGAGCCCTGAGGAAATCCACATCTTGAGAGGTGTCGCCAAAGCCATGATCGAGACGGCGCAGGCGAAACGATAGACTGTGCAGCTCATTTGCAAATAACCATAACAACCGATGTTCGCCCGCTTGCGTTCCGATATCCAGTGCATCCTCGACCGCGATCCTGCCGCGCGCAGCACGTGGGAGGTGATCACCTGTTATCCGGGCCTGCACGCGATCTGGTTGCACCGTCCCGCACACTGGTGCTGGAACAATGGCCTCAAATGGCCCGGCCGCTTCATCTCGCACTTCGCACGTTGGTTCACCGGCATTGAGATCCACCCCGGTGCCAAGATTGGCGAGCGCGTGTTTTTTGACCACGCCATGGGCGTGGTGGTGGGCGAGACCGCCGAGATTGGCGACGGCTGCACCATCTACCAGGGCGTGACGCTGGGCGGCACCTCGCTTTACAAAGGCGCCAAGCGCCACCCCACGCTGGGCAAGGATGTGGTGGTGAGCGCCGGAGCCAAGGTTCTGGGTGGTTTTGAGGTGGGAGACGGCGCCAAGATTGGCAGCAATGCCGTGGTCATCAAGCCCGTGCCCGCAGGCGCCACCGCCGTGGGCATTCCGGCGCGCATCATTCCGTCCAAAGAGGGGCAGAGCGCCGACGTGACCGAACCCCAGCAGGCGCGCAAGTTCACGGCTTATGGCATCACGCAAGAGGACGATCCTCTGTCGCAGGCCATGCGCGGACTCATCGACAACGCCTCATCGCAAGAGCACCAGATTGCGCTCTTGTGGCAGGCGATTGAGAAACTCTCGGTCGCCAACCAGCAGGCCAAAGACTGCGTGCCGTGCGACGCGGCGATCAAGGAGCAGTTCGAGGCGGGCAAGCTCAACGAGCTGGTGGGCAAGTAGCGATCCCCATAGTCGCTGTGCCTGTGCCTGTGCCAGGGAGCTGTCCGCAGCGTCGATGGAGCTTTGTGGTCCTTTAGTTCTTGACGAATTGCTTGATGGCGTTGCGGGTGGCCTCATCCATGGATAGCACATTCATGCCCAATTGAAAGCCGCCTCCGCTGCTGCTGAGGATGCTGTAGAGGACTACAGCCCGCAATTCCAATTGTTTGCGACCCGTGGGCGGTACTGGCAATGGCAGGCGCACGGTGCACTCAGTGCGCGTGGCCAGGTTGACCGTGCACAGCACGCTGACGCCCCCTTCGCTGATATCGACGGTGCGCACCGGCATGGCTGGGCGCCCCGGCACCAGCAGTTCGGCCTGCACTCGCAGGATGCGGCGCTCCTGCGTGCGGCGCTCGTCCTTACCGGGAAGTGGGGAGGGAGAGTTCATGGGGTGAGGGCCGGTTCAGCGTTGGCGCAAGCGGCAAAGGTCTGTAAAACCCGAAGTGTCACAGGGTCTGCGGCCGCTGGGCGCCTTTGGGTCGAAAGGCCTTGCACACAGCTTCCTGGGTGTTCAGGTACGGCCCCCCGATCAGATCGATGCAATAGGGCACTGCGGCGAAGATGCCGGGCACGATCTGCTGGCCGTCGGCATCCTTAAGGCCTTCCAGTGTCTCGGCAATCGCCTTGGGCTGGCCGGGCAGGTTGATGATGAGGCTCTGACCTCGTACCACGGCCACCTGCCGCGAGAGGATGGCGGTGGGCACAAACTTCAGGCTGATCTGGCGCATCTGTTCGCCAAAGCCTGGCATTTCTTTGTGCGCCACGGCCAGCGTGGCCTCGGGCGTCACATCGCGCAGGGCGGGGCCTGTGCCGCCGGTGGTCAGCACCAGGCTGCAGCCGGCATCGACCAGCTCGATCAACGTTGCGCTGATGCCCGCCTGTTCGTCGGGGATCAGGCGCGGCTCGAAGGTGATGGGGTTGTGCAGCGCACGCGTGAGCCAGTCCTGTAACGCGGGCAGGCCTTTGTCTTCATAGACGCCGCTGCTGGCGCGGTCGCTGATGGAGACGATGCCGATCTTCACCGGGTCGTGTAGGGGCTCACTCATCGCTGCCGTCCTCGTCTTCGTTCACGTCGCTGGACTCTGCCGTGCCGGTACCGCCAAGGTGCTCGCGCACCAGCTGGAACAGCTCGCGGTAGGCGCGGCCCTTGCGGGGCGCCAGGCCTTGCGAGGCCTGGACATTGGCCTCCTTGCCCGCAGGCTGCGCATCCTTGCGGGCCTGACGGATCAGCGCGCGCAGCTGCTGGGTGTCGGTGGTGGGGTGCTCTGCCATCCAGGCGGCCAGCGTGTCGTCGTCGGCAATCAGCCGGTCGCGCCATTGTTCGGCCAGGTGCAGTTGCAGCTTTTCGGTGGCAGAGCCTTTGCGCTGCTCTTCCAGCGCCTGGCGGGCGGCGTCCACCAGTTCGGGCTCCAGCTTGCGCATGAGCTTGCCCACGTACTGCATCTGGCGGCGCTTGCCTTCGAAGTTGGTGATGCGCCGGGCTTCGGCCAGCGCGTCGGCCAGCTTGTCGGGCAGGCCCACGGCGTCGAACAGGTCGGCGCGCAGGGTCAGCAACTCCTTGCCCAGGTCTTGCAGCTCATCGCTCTCGCGTTTGAGATCGGTGCGGCTGGCATCGGGTGTGCCTTTGAGTTCGGCCTTGAGTTGAATGTCCAGTTCGCTGCCTTCGGCAACAAAATGGCCCTTCACAAAGTAGCCTTTTTTGGGTTTGCGTGACATGGGTGGGGGCAAAGAGAGAGGTGGCAGCGAGTGCGCCAAAGTGGCAAGTATCATAGCTGCCGCTATGAATAAACCCTCCAACCGCGCCCCGCGCACCCCTGGCGCGCTGGCTGCTGCGCCCTCCGCTGCCACTTCGCGCATGCCCGACAGCGGCTTCAGCTATAGCCGTCCGTTTTTTGAAGAACTGGTGGACCGCGCCCTGGCACATGCCAAGAAGCTGGGCGCCACCGATGCAGGCGCTGAGGCGTCTGAGGGCTGCGGCCTGTCGGTCAGCGTACGCAAGGGCGAGCTGGAGAACGTGGAGCGCAACCGCGACAAATCCCTCGGCGTGACGGTTTACATCGGCCATCGCCGGGGAAATGCCAGCACCTCGGATTTTTCGGACAAGGCCATCGAGCAAACCGTGCAGGCGGCCTACGACATCGCCCGCTTCACTGCCGAAGATCCTATGGCGGGCTTGCCGGATGCGGATGACATCGCCCCCGCCGACACACACCGTGACCTGGATCTGTTCCACCCCTGGGCCATCACCAGCGAAGAAGCGGCAGAGATCGCCAAGGCCTGCGAGGCCGCAGCGCTCAAGACGCACCGCCGCATCACCAACAGCGAAGGCGCTGGCGTCTCTGCGCAGCAAAGTCACTTCTTCAGCGCCCACACGCGCGGTTTTCGCGGGGGGTATGCCAGCTCGCGCCACAGCTTTTCGGTGGCACCCATCGCCTCGTTGCCCGGCAAGAACGCCGAGATGCAGCGCGACGCCTGGTACAGCTCCATGCGCAACGCAGCTGACTTGGCCTCGCCCGAGGCCGTGGGCCGTTATGCCGCGCAACGCGCACTGAGCCGATTGGGCAGCCGCAAGATCCCCACCACGCAATGCCCCGTGCTGTTTGAATCAACGCTGGCCGCAGGCCTCCTGGGCGGTTTTGTGCAGGCCGTGAGCGGCGGCGCGCTCTACCGCAAGAGCAGCTTCCTGCTCGACTCGCTGGGCAAGATGGTCTTCCCCAAGCACATCGACATCCTGGAAGACCCCTTCATCCTGGGTGGCAAAGGCAGCTCGCCATTCGATGAAGAAGGCGTGCGCGTGGCACCGCGCAAGGTGGTCAAGGGTGGGCGGGTGGAGGGCTATTTCCTGTCCAGCTATTCGGCGCGCAAGCTGGGCATGAAGACCACGGGCAACGCCGGTGGCTCACACAACCTGGTGATGACCTCACGCCTCACGCAAGCCAGCGACGACCTGGATGCCATGCTGCAAAAGCTGGGCACGGGCCTGTTTGTGGTGGAGTTGATGGGCCAGGGCGTGAACTACGTCACTGGCGACTACTCGCGTGGCGCGAGTGGCTTTTGGGTGGAGAACGGCAAGATCGCGTACCCGGTGCACGAGATCACCATTGCGGGCAACCTCAAGGACATGCTCAAGGGCATCGAGGCCGTGGGCGCGGATGCCTACAACTACGGCGCCAAGACCGTGGGTTCCATCCTGGTCAACCGCATGAAGGTGGCCGGGAGCTAACCCGCTCCGTCTGCGCTGTCTGCGCATTCTTTACGGACTGCGGCTGAGCAGGCAGCGTCGCCATCATTCGTGTGCAAATTCGGCCAGCAGCTGGAGCACGCCCTCTACAGCAGGCGAGGGCGGTGGCTGGTGGCGGTGCGCCACCGCCATGGGGCGCATCAGCAAGGGCTGCAAAGGGCGGATCTGCACACCGGGCGTGCCCTGCAGATCCTCCACCTCCTCCATTGGCAGCAGCGCGGCGCACTGGCTGGCCACCGCCAGGCTCTTGAGCGCGCCTGGGTAGCTCAGCGCCAGAAAGGGGCGCGGGTGGTGGCCCGCCTGGCCAAACCAGTTCGCAATCAGCCCGTGCATCTGTGTGGCGGGGGCGAACGAAGCCCAGCGGCGGCTGGCCAGCCAGTCGGGGGTCACGAACTCGGGCGTATCCCAGGCGGAGGGCAGCAGCGCCACCATGGAGTCGTTGCGCCATGGGGTCTGGCGCACCTCGGCCAAAGGCAGCTGGGGGCTCGCGATGATGGCGATATCGAGGGTTCCTGCCTTGAGCCGCTGCATCGAATCGGCCGATCCCACGGCTTCCAGCCGGATCTCCACACCCGGTATGCGTTCGGCCAGCGCTTCCAGCATGCGCGGCAGCAGGCGGGTGCTGACCCCGGCGGACACGCCCACCCGCACCACGCCCTCGCGCCCCGACGCGTGACGCCGTACGCGCTCGACCAGGTCGTTGCCGGCCAACAGCAGCTGGCGGCCCTCCTGCACCAGCACCTCGCCTGCGGGCGTGAGCTCGGCCTGGCGCCGACCACGTACCACCAGCTCGGCATCCAGGCGCGACTCCAGTTCCTTGATGTGCATGCTGACGGTGGGTGGGGCCAGGTGCAGCGCCTGTGCGGCGGCGGCAAAGGTGCCCAGGTCGGCGATGGCGATCAGGGTCTGCAACTGGTCGAGGTTGAGGTTGCGCATCAGGTTTTGTGAAGTGAATCGTCATTGAATTCAACTTTACGGATGGTAAGCCCCGCGCGAGCATTGCTGCACTATGAAACAACCTTGCAACCAACGCGCCAATCTCCCCTTTCCTGTCCGGCATCTGGCGCTAAACACAATGTGGGCGCTTGCTGGCGCGTTGTGGCACGTGTTGCCGTGGTGTTGGACCGCATTGCAAAGCGTTGCGGCGCGAATCGTTGCCTCGGCAGCGCGCGCCGAGCAACGTATTTCCGAGCAGTTTAAGGTTCCACCAGGAGGTGGCTGACAAAACTTGTGAACCGAATAGGCTGGTAGCGCTTTACGGACAAGCGCTACCAGCTACCAAATCAGGAGCAACTGAGTGAAGCCAGTCAAACAGCCGCCACCCGCGCTGCAATCGCCTCCCCCACCTGCGTGGTGCTGGCTGTGCCGCCCAGGTCGGGCGTGCGCGGCCCACTCTTGATGACTTCTTCGATGGCGCTCACGATGGCATCGTGCGCCTGGCGCCCCGCGCCCTGGCCATGCGTGAGGAAGTCCAGCATCAGTGCACCCGACCAGATCATCGCAATTGGGTTGGCGATGTTTTTGCCATAGATGTCGGGTGCCGAGCCGTGCACGGGCTCGAACAGGCTGGGGAAGCGGCGTTCGGGGTTGAGGTTGGCCGAGGGGGCCAGGCCGATGGTGCCGGTGGTGGCGGGGCCCAGGTCACTGAGGATGTCGCCAAACAGGTTGGTGGCCGCCACCACGTCAAAGCGACCGGGCTGCAGCACAAAGCGGGCCGTCAGGATGTCGATGTGCTGCTTGTCCAGGGTGACCTCGGGGTAGCCCTTGGCGACGTCGTCGGCACGCTGGTCCCACCAGGGCATGCTGATGGCGATGCCGTTGCTCTTGGTGGCCAGGGTGACGTGCTTTTTGGGGCGGCTTTGGGCCAGGTCAAATGCGAACTTCAAGAGGCGGTGGGCGCCGTGGCGGGAATAGACCGATTCCTGGATGACGACTTCGCGGTCGGTGCCTTCGTACATGATGCCGCCGAGCGACGTGTATTCGCCCTCGGTGTTCTCGCGCACCACGTAGTAGTCGATGTCGCCGGGCTTGCGGCCTGCCAGGGGGCAGGGCACGCCGTCGAACAGGCGCACGGGGCGCAGGTTGATGTACTGGTCGAATTCGCGGCGAAATTTGAGCAGCGATCCCCACAGTGAGATGTGGTCGGGCACGGTGGCGGGCCAGCCGACGGCGCCGAAGAAGATGGCGTCCATGTCCGAGAGCTGGGCCTTCCAGTCGTCGGGCATCATTTTTCCGTGGAGGGCGTAGTAGTCGCAGCTGGCCCAGTCGATGGTGGTGGTTTCCAGCGCAATGCCAAAGCGCGCTGCTGCGGCCTGCACCACGCGCAGGCCCTCGGGCATCACCTCCTTGCCGATGCCGTCTCCGGCGATGAGGGCGATACGGTAGGTTTTGGGAGTGGTGGAGGTGGCCATGAAACGGTCCTTGGGAGAAGGGGAGAGAGGTTGTTGTGGGGCTAGCCAGCGTTGTGGAGTAGATTTTTCCTAGCGTCATCGAAAACTACAATCCGCTCACTGTGACTTCATCATTCACAAATCGTGCATAAAAATCCTGCAGCGGAAGACCTGCGTGTGTTCGCGGCCGTGGCGCGCAAGGCGAGCTTTGGCGGCGCGGCCGCCGAGCTGGGCGCGTCACCCGCCTACGTGAGCAAACGCATCCGCCTGCTGGAGCAGGACCTGCAGGTCAAGCTGCTGCACCGCACCACGCGGCGTGTGGCGGTGACGGAAGAGGGCGAGCGGGTGTTCCACTGGGCACAGCGCATCCTGGACGACATGGAGCAGCTGATGCAGGAGGTGGCCGTCACGCGCAGCGAGCCGCGCGGGTTGCTGCGGCTGAGCAGCAGTTTTGGTTTTGGCCGCCAGATCGTGGCGCCTGCGCTGTCGCGGTTGGTGGAGCAGCACCCGGGGCTGCAGGTGCGCCTGGAAGTATTCGACCGTCTGGTGGATGTGGCGGGCGAAGGGTTCGATTTGGATGTGCGCGTGGGTGACGAGATCGCCCCACACCTCATTGCACGCCGCCTGGCCGACAACCACCGTGTTTTGTGTGCAGCCCCCGCCTACTTGGCCCGCAAGGGCATGCCCCGTGCGGTGGCCGATCTGGCTGCGCATGACTGCCTGGTAATCAAGGAGCGCGACCACCCGTTTGGCGTGTGGCGGCTGCGCAGCGGCGCGCAGGAAGAATCGGTCAAGGTGCGCGGCCCGCTGTCGGCCAACAACGGCGAGATGGCTGTGCAGTGGGCGGTGGATGGGCGCGGCGTGGTGCTGCGTTCGCTATGGGATGTGGGCTCGCACCTGCAGGCGGGGCGCCTGGTGCAGCTGTTGCCTCAGTGGCAGCAAGAGGCCAACGTGTGGGCCGTGTACCCCACACGGCTGGAGCGGTCGGCCAAGGTGCGGGTGTGTGTGGAGTTTCTGCAGGCGCATTTCCGCGAGGCTTGGAACACCCCCTGAGTCGCTCCGCGCCTTCCCCCTCAAGGGGGACGCCGCCAGCGCGGCGGGGCGGCCCTTGCGCGGCGGCTGCTGGCGAGGGGCGCGCCAGTTTTATCGGCTGGAGGCCCTCAACCGCGCCGATGCGAGAAAAGAAACGGTCGTTTCAGCCGCCTGAGAGTGCCGCCTTCACGGCAGCCGACACCTGGCCCATGTCGGCCTTGCCAGCCAGGCGGGTCTTGACCACGCCCATCACCTTGCCCATGTCGCCAGGGCCCGAAGCTCCGATCTCGGCAACGATGGCCTTCACGGCGGCCAGCGTTTCTTCTGCCGACATCCGCTCGGGCAGGTAGGCCT
>NZ_QAIH01000134.1:8677-23319 GCF_003060895.1 Acidovorax sp. HMWF029
ACGGCCATTTCAGACTTTTCCTTGTCGGCCAGATCCTGGCGACCAGCGCCTTCAAACGCGGTGATGGAGTCCTTGCGCTGCTTGATGAGCTTGTCCACGATGGCGACCACGGCAGCGTCGTCCAGCACGATGCGCTCGTCCACTTCCTTTTGTTTCATCGCGGCCTGCAGCAGGCGA
The DNA here is from genome assembly GCF_003060895.1 of Acidovorax sp. HMWF029. Lineage (GTDB taxonomy): Bacteria > Pseudomonadota > Gammaproteobacteria > Burkholderiales > Burkholderiaceae_C > Acidovorax. The sequence continues at coordinate 8,855 of NZ_QAIH01000134.1, forward strand.
ATGGTGCCCAGGCGCTCGCTGTCCTTGGCGCGCATGGCGGTTTTCATGTCTTCGGTGATCTGGTCCTTGAGGCTCATGAGGCTTTTCCTTTGTCTTTGTGTTGGTCAGGCAGGGACTTAGGGTTTGCAAAAAGCCCCTCTGGCTAGGCGTAGTGCCGCAGACAGTAGTGTGGCAACGGCAAGGCGCTACAACGACGCCAGAGGGGCTTTTTGCAAACCCGAAAAACAAAAACCCGCGCTTGGCGTCCCTAGCGCGGGTTTGGTGGCTGTCGTCCGTATCGGGGACTGACGGGGCCGAAGCGGTACTTAGTACAGCTTCTTGGGCAGTTGCATGCTGCGAACGCGCTTGTAGTGGCGCTTCACGGCAGCAGCCTTCTTGCGCTTGCGCTCGGCGGTGGGCTTTTCGTAGAACTCGCGGGCGCGCAGGTCGGTCAGCAGGCCCAGCTTTTCAATGGTGCGCTTGAAGCGGCGCAGGGCAACGTCAAAGGGTTCGTTTTCTTTTACGCGGATCGTAGTCATTAGCTAATGTTTTCCAAATGTGCCTGCAGAGGGGCTTGGGGAGATCGGGCCTCAAGTCCGTACAAAGCGGTTTCCCCGTCTGTAACTAGTATTTGGCCGACGGGGCATTGCCAGCAAAGCCGGAGATTATAGCCTCTATCCGCACCAGTTGTGCAAGGCCTGCCTGCCTTTGCGCATGCACCGCACCAGCATGGCCTCTGGCGGTGCGGGGACGTCGGCAATGGCGCGGAAGTTGCTTCGGGTTGTAACACTCCAATTCATCGGTGGGGAGCCCAGGTCATCCGCCCGGGCGGTCCCGCCACAACACCATGGCATTCATGCGCCGAGTATCGGGTTGGCTGGGCCGCCTCAGTGTGGGCCGCAAGCTCATGCTCATTTATCTGCTGGACCTGACGGCGGTGATCTACGTCTCCAGCATCCTCATCCATGAGAAGTACCTGGCCATCGACTTCGCGCGCAAGGAAATCATGGGAACCACCTATGCGGCGGCGGTGCGCGACGGTTTGCTGGGGCAGTTTCTGGATGCCTCTCAGCAGCCACCGCAGGTGGTCGAGGTACTGGCGCGGCTGGCCGTGGTGCGTGAGGCCTACGACGAGCGCTTGCACACCGGCGACGCTGGCCAGCGCTTCAGCGCATCGCTGGAGCAATTGCCCGGCCATGTGTCTCCAGCCCTGGAGGCCTCAGCAAAGGGCCATGCCCAGTCGCTCGCCCACCGCCGTAGCCAGCTGTTGCGCGAGGGGCGTGAGCTGCTCACCACTGTGGGCAACCAGTCCAACCTGATCCTGGACCCGGACCTGGACAGCTACTACGTGATGTCGCTGGTGGTGCTGCGCTTCCCGGAGCTGCTGCAGGCGGTGCACGACACGGTGAGCTTTCTGAGCGCAGCGCCCTCGGCGCGGGGGCCGCAGTGGAACTCGGAGCTGCTCACACTGGTGGGGCGGCTGGATGCGGTGGCGCAGGGCATTGAGTCGGACTACAACCAGGCCTTCATTGCTGGATCGCCCGAGATGCGCGCGACCTTGCGCCCGCAGCGAGAGGCGCTCAATGCGTCGCTGGCGAGCCTGCAGGCCCTGCTGCAGGGCATTGCCGCTGGCGAATCGCGCCTGACGCTGGCCCAGGTGGGCGCGCAGCAGGCCCAGGTGCTGGGCGCGCTGCGCGATGCCTGGTCGGTGGGCATCGTGGACCTGGAGCGCCTCCTGAACCAGCGGGTGGACAGCCTGTTTGCCCGCATGTGGCTGCACCTTGGCACGGCGCTTGTACTGCTGGGCTGCATCCTCTCGCTCGTCACGCTGGTGGCACGCCAGATTGCGAAGCCCCTGCAGCAGTTGGCGCGGGTGGCCGACGAGGTTCGCAAGAGCGGCGATCACACCCTGCGCGCGCAGTGGGGTAGCCGTGACGAAATCGGCCGCCTGTTCACAGCTTTCAACGAGATGCTGTCGCAGCTCGACCGCGACCGCGTGCTACAGCAGGAGCTGGCCGCCAGTGCCCGCGCGGCCGAAGCGCAGCGTGAGCTGGTGGAGGCCTTCCCCATGCCCATGGTGGTCACCTCGATCCCCGAGCACGATGTGCTGCACTCCAATGCGCCCGCTGCCCATTGGCTGGGTGGCCGCAAGACCGACCCATGGGCCGTGGGGCTGGAGCCTGGCGTGCGCGCGCGGTTCTTTCAGCGCCTGGCGGATCAGGGTTTGGTCGATGAGTTCGAGGTGCGCTGGAAGGGCAGCCCCGAGCCGTCCTGGGCTGTGTTGTCGGCACGGCGCCTACAGTTTCAGGGGCGCGATGCGGTGCTCACCGCGTTCACGCCCATCAACGTGCTCAAGGTGATGGAACAGCGCCTGGAGCTGTGGGCCAAGGTGTTCGAGGCATCGTCCGAGGGCATCATCATCATGAACGCCGATCAGCAGATCATCAGTGTGAACAATGCGTTCTGCCGCAGCACGCACTACGACTTCTACGAACTCATAGGCGAAGGCCTGGGCTCGCTGCTGGAGGAGGCTGGGGGCGAGCCGCTGTCGGCGCAGATACGCCGCACCATGGCTGACAAGGAGTCCTGGCAGGGCGAGGTGCGGTTTCGCCGCCGCTCGGGCGAGACTTATCCGGCCTGGCTCATGGTGTCGGCTGTGCGCGAGGGCAAGGGCGGTGCGGTGGCCAACCACATCGGCATTGCCATTGACATCACCGACCGCAAGCACAACGAGGAGCGCATCCAGTTCCTGGCCCACCACGACGTGCTCACCGAATTGCCCAACCGCTCGCTGTGTGTGCAGCGCCTGCAGATGGCGCTTGCGCAGGCGCCCATCACCGGCGAGAAGGTGGCCGTGCTGTTCATCGACCTGGATCGCTTCAAGTCCATCAACGACACGCTGGGCCACCATATCGGCGATGGCCTGCTGCGTTCGGTGGCCGCGCGCCTCACCCAGGCCGTGCGCAGCCGCGACACGGTGAGCCGCCTGGGCGGCGACGAGTTTGTGGTGGTGATGCGCGACGTGGCCGGGCGCGAGGATGTGCAGCAGTTGGTGGAGCGGCGGCTGATCCCGCTTATCCGCCAGAGCCACCCGGTGGAAGGGCATGAGCTGAACGTGTCGTGCAGCGTGGGCATTGCGGTCTACCCCGAGGACGGCAGCGACATCGACGAGCTGATGCGCCGCGCCGACGCCGCCATGTATGAGGCCAAGACCACCGGCCGCGACATGGCGCTCTTCTATTCGATGGAAACCGACCTGCGCGCCGTGGCGCGCCAGACCATGGAGCAGCAACTGCGCCGTGCGCTGGAGCGCAATGAACTGAGCCTGCACTACCAGCCGCGCCTGTCTGCCAGGGGCGCACACCTGCTGGGAGTGGAGGCACTGCTGCGGTGGAACAGCCCGGTGCTGGGCGCCATCCCGCCCAGCGAGTTCATCCCCATTGCCGAAGAGGGCGGCATGATCCGTGCCATCGGCAACTGGGTGCTGCAGCAGGCCTGCGAGCAGTGGGCGTGCTGGCAGGCGCCGCTCCACAGCGGTGGGGAACACCCGAACCCCCACCCGCTGGCGGGCGTGTCGGTGTCGGTCAACCTCTCGGCCGCACAGCTCGCCGACCCGGCGCTGGTGCCTGACATCGAAGCGCTGCTGGCCCGCGTCCACATGCCTGCCCACCGGCTGGAACTGGAGATCACCGAATCGCAGCTCATGGACAACGCCCACGCCGCCGCGCAGCAGCTGGCGGCCCTCAAGGCGCTGGGTGTGCAACTGTCCATCGACGACTTTGGCACTGGCTATTCGAGCCTGGCTTACCTCAAGCGCTTTGACATCGACCGCCTCAAGGTGGACAAGTCCTTTGTGCGCGACATGCTGACCAACCCCGCCGACATGGCCATCACCCGCGCCATCATCGCGCTGGGCCACACGTTGGGGCTGCGCATCGTGGCCGAGGGCGTGGAAGACCTGGCCACGGCCCAGGTGCTGGGCGCGCTGGATTGCGAGGAGCTGCAGGGCTATTACTTCAGCCGCCCGCTGCCGCTGGACCACCTGGAGGCCTGGGCGCTGCAGCATCGTTTGCTGCTGGGTGCTTCATTGCGTGGGCTGGATGCCACCAGCACACAACCCGCACCGCTGATGGGATGACGCCGCGCCGCGCTGTGGGGCGTGCCGTTGTCAGCCCAGGCGAAGGTGGAGCAGAACCGCCAGGCCGGTCAGGATCACGCCCGGCGCCAGATTGCCCAGCCACACGGAGGTGCGCGATGTGGAGCGGCCTGAGATGCGCGAGTCGGCCCGCAGGTAGGCATCGCCTTCGTCGGTGAGCAGCCAGCGCAGCATGACTGCGCCCCCTGCCAACGATCCGACACCCAGCGCTGCGAGGATGGCGACAAAGATGTTGCCGCCGATGCTGGCCGCAGGCACCAGGGCCACGAGGGCTCCGACTGCCGTGGCGGCGGCCTGCAATTTTTCTGCGCGTTCCATCGCATCCATGCCGGTCCCCTGATGAAAAAGACGCCGAGGGTGAAAGCCCGGTGGGCTGGCCCGAGTGTAGGTGCGTTGTTCAGGCGGCGTCTTCCGCTTCAGTGATGCGTCATGCACGACCGGCCAGCGGCAGCGACTGCGCACAGGCATGCGCGCTGGCCCATGCCCACTGGAAGTTGTAGCCGCCCAGCCAGCCTGTCACGTCCACCACCTCGCCAATGAAGTACAGCCCGGGTTGTGTCTTGCACTCCATGGTCTGCTGGGACAGCGCCTTGGTGTCTACACCGCCCAGCGTCACCTCGGCCTTTTTGTAGCTCTCGGTACCCGTGGGTGTCAGCTCCCAGCGCGCCAGTTGCTCGGCCAGCCGCGCCAGGGCCTTGTCGCTGGCCTCGTTGATGGGGCGCTGCCAGTCGGCCTCGCGGCCGGCCCAGGCGTCGGCCAGGCGGCTGGGCACCAGGGTGGCCAGCTCGTTGGCAATCAGCTTGCGCGAGCGCGCCTTACCCTGCGCCAGCGCGGCGGGCAGATCCACGGTGGGCGCAAGGTTGATGGTCAGAGGCGTGCCCTCCTGCCAGTAGCTCGAAATCTGCAGCACCGCCGGGCCCGACAGGCCCCGGTGGGTGAAAAGCAGGTCTTCGTCGAATGCCATACGGGCTTTCTTTTTGCCGCCGGGCCGCCCCAAGGCAAAAACGGCCCCCTCGGGGGGCAGCGACCCGCGCGGCGGTGGAGCGTGGGGGCCTTCATGGACACCGGTGCTGATCTGCACCGGCAGAGCCAGGCCAGCGAGTTGTGCATACGGCGCCCAGCCCGCGCCGTCAAAGGTCAGTGGCACCAGGCCTGGGCGGCGCTCCACCAGCGGGACATTGAACTGCTGTGCCAGCCGGTAGCCAAAGTCGGTGGCACCGATCTTGGGGATCGACAGCCCGCCCGTGGCAATCACCAGCGACCGCGCTTGTACCGGGCCCCGGTCAGTATCAATTTGATAGCTACCAACGCTTGATGGGTGCGCGGAAACGGCCAAAAAAGCTATGTTTTTGACGGCACAAGGCTGCCAATGTGTCACACCACCCGCTGCGCACTCGGCCAGCAGCATGGCAATGATGTCCTCGGCCGAGCGGTCGGCAAACAACTGGCCCTTGTGCTTTTCGTGAAAGGGGATGCCGTGCTTTTGCACCAGCGCGATGAAATCGGCGGGTGTGTAGCGCGACAGCGCCGAGCGGCAGAACTGCGGGTTCTGCCCCACAAAGTGCTTGTGCGGTGCGGCGGGGTCCAGGTCGCGGTTGGTGAAGTTGCAGCGCCCGCCGCCCGATATGCGGATCTTCTCCGCCACCTTATCGGCATGGTCGATGAGCAAGACCTTCAGCCCCCGCTGGCCCGCCTGGCCCGCGCAGAACAAGCCGGCGGCGCCGGCGCCGATGATGATGGCGTCAAAAAATGGAAGGGACACGGGGAGGCATCAAAAGGGACAAAGGCGTGATTGTCCCCTGGCTGCCCCGGGGCCTGCTCCGCACGGCGCGATGCCGATGCAGCGCAGGCCCCAGTCGCCCCTCTCTGCCTCTTGTCTAACCGGTACGCCGGTCAGAACGCCGCGCGCAATGTCACGCTCAGGTTGCGCGGGTCGGCGTAGTTGCCGTAGTCCAGATTGGCCCAGTACTTCTGGTTGGTCACGTTGTTCACCGCCAGCGTGGCGCTGAGTTTGGGGTTGAACTGCCAGGACGCGCGCAGGTTGAGGATGGCCTTGGGCGATTGCTTGACGGTCACCGTGCCGCTCGGGTGCGGGATGTTGAAGCCTTCTATCGAGCTTTGCCACGTGAGGTTGCCGCCCACCGACAGGGGGGCGAGTGCGCCTGAGAGCTGGTAGTCCGTGCCCAGCTGCAGCAGGTAGTCGGGCATGTTGGCCCAGATCAGGTCGGTGGGTGCGCGCGTGACCTTGGCACGGGTAAGGCCTGCGCTCACGCGCCACTGCCGGGTGGCCATGCCTGCAAATTCCAGCTCGAAGCCGGTGGATTTCGTGCCGTTCACGGCCACGTAGGGCAGGGTGCCGTCGGGCAGCGGGGTGGTGATGGCGCTGTCGCGCACGCCGAAGTTGTCCTGCTTGGTCTGGAACACCGCAAAGTGCGCCTGGATGCGGCGCTCGAACAGCTCGGCCTTGAGGCCGGCTTCGGCGTTGCTGCCGATGACGGGCGACAGCGGTGTGTTGCTGCGATCCTTGTAGTTCTGCGGGTTGAAGATGCGCGCGTAGCTGGCGTAGGCCGACAGCGTGGGCGTGATGTCATACACCGCGCCCACATAGGGCGTGGCCTTGCGGTTCTCATCCTGGATGGCTGAGCGGCCCGCATACGTGCCGGTGGTGCCATAGGTGTCGGAGTGGCGGTGCCAGTCGGTCAGGCGCAGGCCGGTGAGCACCGACAGCGGGTCGGCCACGCGCCAGCGTGCCGAGGCGAACAGGCCTGTCTGCTGCGTGATCTGCGTGCGCCAGGCGCCGGTCTTGGAATAAGTGGGTGCAGGCGCGTTGCCATCCCAGGTGTAGATGTTGGGGATCACATGGCTCCAGCCCGCCAGGGAGGTGTAGCCATCGGTGCGCGTGGCGGTGCGGGTGGAGCTCATGCCCACCACCAGGTCGTGCTTGCGGCCACCCAGCTCGAACTTGCCCGACAGGTAGGCGTCCACCGTGTCCTGCTTTTCGCTGCCGCCGCTGACGGCGGCATACAACGTGGTGCCCGCGCCCGTCACCGGGTTGATGAAGGGCGCCTTGGCGGTGGTGGCGCCATAGCCGTAGGTGCTCAGGCGGAAGGTGTCGCCCTCAGTGTGGTTCAGCGCGGCCTTCAGACTCCAGTCCTCGTTGATCTGGTGGTCCAGCGTGGCATAGAACGTGCCCGAGGTGCGCTCCCAGCGTGTCCAGGGAGGCGAGAAGCTGGTGGAGATCGGTAGGTCAATCGGCACGCCCGTGGTGGCAAAGCGCGGGATGGTGCCCCAGATCGGCGCCTTGGGGTCATTGGATTGGCGCTGGTAGCCCACAGACACCACGGTGGCGGTGCCGATGTCTGCCTCCACGGCGACGAGCAGGGCGGTCTTGTCCTCAGAATAGCGGTCGCGAAAGCTTTCCTTCTTTTGCGGCGCCACCACCAGGCGGCTGCGCACGCTGCCGTCGCTGTTGAGCGGGGTGTTGAGGTCCAGCTCGCCCCGGTACAGGTTCCACGAACCGGCCGTGAGCGCCACGGACGCCGCGAACTCCCGCTGCGGGCGCTTGCGGATCATGTTGATGGTGGCCGACGGCACACCCACGCCGGTCTGGATCCCATTGGCCCCGCGCACGATGTCGATGCGCTCGTACAGCGCGGTGTCGAACTCCTGGTTGGTGCTGCTGCTGTAGCTGGGCAGGCCGTCGGTCTGGAAGTCGGTGATCTGAAAGCCCCGCGCGTAGTACAGCGGGCGCTGCGTGTCGTAAAAACTGACAGCAATACCGTTCACGTTGCGCAGCACGGCGTCGATGCTGGTGAGTGATTGGCGCTCGATCTGCGAGCGGGTCACCGTGCTGACCGACTGCGGCGTTTCACGCGGCGTGAGCTGCAGCCGCGTGGACGCGCTTTCGCGCGCACCGGAAACGGTAACGCTGTCTAGCGACTTCGGCTGAATGACCTGGTCGTTGGTCGCAGTGCTGCTCATGGCAGGTTCGGGTGCAGCGGGCGAAGCGGTTTCGCCAGATTGCTGTGCCCATGCGGTGCCAGCAAGGTTGGCTGCCAGGGCGGCGGCGACTGCGAGAGGATGAACGGCACATGCAAGGTGCCGATGGGTAGCAAACATGAAAAGCTCCTGAAGAAAACGCCGGGTCTGGCTGGCTTGCGGCGCTTTTTCCTGAGAGAGCTTGGCTGGCTGACAATCACAAAAATTGTAACGATAAATGCGAATTATTCTCAATATTGGATGATGAAAAGCGGAAAGAACTGCTGTTTCGTTGTCGTCAGGCAACGAGCTCTGGCACCCGGCCTGGGTTCGATGTGGACTTTGGCGCCGATAGGCTGTCGGTCTTGTGTGGCTTTGTTCTTGGTGCCATGGGATGCTTGGCTTTGTGATGTTTTGCTGCGGGTCGCTTCTACAGCCCATGCTCCGCGGCGGTGTCGCAGCCGAGCCCGGCGCGGTAGCATGCGATATCCACCTGCCAAGGACCCCTTCATGAATCCGATCCGCTGTGCCGCTTGTGCCCTGGTGCTGGGATTTCTGGCCCCGGTATGGGCCGTCAACAAATGCACGGGCCCCGATGGCAAGGTATCGTTCCAGGACGGTCCTTGCTTGGTCGGTCAGGGCGAGAAGATGGACGTGAAGCCCGCCATGCAGGGCGCCACCCCTGTTTCGCCCAGCCCCTCCACTGCGAAAGAGGGCGCATTTGGCCTCACCTGGCAGCGCAAGCACTACCTACAGAACCAGGGCGTGCCGCAGGCACGTGCGGCCCTGGAGCGCAACCAGCAGGAGTGTGCGGCAATCGCCCCGGATGCCTCTGTGGCCCATGCGGGCGCGCTGCGGCGCAGTACCCTGGCATCGGGCTCCCAGTTCGCGCAGGAACGCGCAGCGGCAGCGGGCAAGGACAAGGCCGCGTGCGAGGCCCAAACCGAGGAATTGCGCAACCAGCTGAACTCGCTCGAAGCCGAGCTCGGAAAGCTGTAGCCACACTCGGGTTCCAGCGGCGGTGAGGGCACCCGCCCACCGGGGCCTGGGTTCATCGGCTGTTCATGTTCCCCTCACGTACGCCTCATTCAATGGTCAGAGGCGGTCCATGGTGCTTTGGTGAACTGTAGTTCTTGCAGGCAGCCGCTGCGGCAACTGTGAGACCTCACTCTTTCACCCCAGGAAAACCATGAACAAAGCTACCTGTATCGCCATTGCCAGCCTGCTGATCGGTGCTGTTGCACTGCCCGTTTCCGCCAAGGGCCCTGTCGTCAACCAGGCCATCATTGAGGGCGAAGTGCTGGCGGCCCAGCAAACCTGGTGCAAGGCACTGGTTGACATCAGCAGCACCCACGCCTCCAGCGGCCAGGCTGCAGCCAAGGCGCTGGCTGAGAAGGTGATTGACAGCGCCTATGGTTACCAGATGGGTGCGGTCCTGTTCAAGCCGACCCTGACCGAGGCGCCCCAGACGTTCCGAGTGACTCGCGAAGGCGCGCTGTCGTACTTTGTGGGGGGGAATGCGGCATTCCCCAAGGACACCGGTTTTGCGCTCAAGGGCTGGACCAAGTGCGAGATCGCCAACAGTGCTGTGTTCATCGCGGGCGACTCGGCCAGCACCATGGGTAACGTGATGTTGACGGACAAGGCCGGGAAGGTCACTACGGTCGACAAGACCTGGACGTTTGTCAAGGATGACGCGGGCAAGCTGCGCATCGTCGTGCACCATTCGTCGCTGCCCTTCACAGGCAACTGACAAAGCCGTGCGCGGTACGGCAGCTTCCGGGTATGCGGCCACGGGTGCGCAGCAAGCGCACAAGCCCGGCTTCATAATCCAGGCCTTCTTTCGGGGCCTGCCCATGTACCGTGTACGACTCTCTCTGGCATTTGCTGCCCTGGTGGCCCTGGTTTGTATCCAGGCCATCTTCGTGTACTGGGGCGCCAATCGCGTCAACGACTATGCCCAGCACAGTCGGCTGGCCAGTGACATTCTGTCCGAGTTGCTGGATCTGTCGGCCAACAAGCAAAGGCTGCGCGTGTGGGCTTTGCAGCGCCTGATGGGCGCCGATGCCCAGCCCGACCAGCGCGCGCGCCTGGTCGCCGCCATGGTTGCCAGCACCGCCAATCTCGATGATCTGGCACGGCGCGACCTGGCGTTGTGGACCGAGCTGGTGCAGCGCGAACGCGTGAGCATGCCGACCGAGGTGCCCCAGCTCGTAGGTGTTGCAGAGCTGCTGCACGACAACATCCAGGCGGTGGAGGCGCGGCTGGCGCAGTTGGAGCCTTTGGAAGAGGGGGCTGACTTTCCTGCCCTGTGGGCCGAACTTACCCAGGTGTTCGACATGGCGCGTGGGCGTGATCTGCGTGAGCTGATCAATGGCGCCATTGCCAACCAGCGCGCTGCTGTGCCTGTGGCGCGTGCAGCCACCGAGCGTGGCTTGGATGTGCTGCGCGGTCAGGCCATTGGCATGGCCCTCATCACGCTGGCCGTGGCAGTTGTTCTTGCGTTGCACCTTGCGAGGCGGCTGCAGCGCCCTCTGCAGCGACTGCTGGAGGGAACGCAGGCCCTGCAGGCCGGGGCGTTGGATTATCGCGTGGCCATTGGCTCCAAGGATGAATTTGACCGTGTGGCCCAGCACTTCAATGCCATGGCGGCAGAACTGCAGCAGCACCGTGCACGTGCCGACGCTGCTCGCCGCGAGCTGGAGGATGCGGTGCAGGCCCGAACCCAGGAGCTGAGGGCCGCACACGACACTCTGCAGCGCCTCGACCAGCGTCGAAGGCAGCTGTTTGCCGACCTGGGCCATGAACTGCGCACACCCGCCACCTCCATCCGCGGCGAGGCCGAGATCGCACTGCGTGGTGGTGCCAAGCCGGTGGAGGAATACCGCCAGACGCTGACGCGCATTGTGGGCGGGGTGGATCAGCTCACCCGTGTTATTCACGACCTCCTGCTCATTGCCAAAGCCGAAGCCGATCAACTGGTGATGCACCCAGCGGTGGTGGATCTGCGCGCCCTGTTGGGCGATGCCGCCGAACAGGCGACCGCCATGGGGGCGCCCCAGGGCGTGCTGGTTCAATGGCAATTTGACCAGGAAGAGGACGATGGCGCCGAGGCCCTTCCTGCAGGCCCTGTGACCGTGTATGCCGACGCCGACCGGCTGCGCCAGGCACTGATGATCGTTCTGGATAACGCGGTGCGCTACTCCGAGCGGGGAGGCACGGTGCGTGTGGGGCTTTGCAGCCGATCAGCAGGTGTGGAGGTGGTGGTGCGCGATGAAGGCATTGGCATTGACGCAGATGATCTGCCCACCGTGTTTGACCGCTTTGTGCGCGGTCATCGTGCCCGGGCGCACCGTGCCGATGGTACGGGCATTGGCTTGTCTATCGCGCAAACCATCGTGCAAGCGCACCAGGGTAGCATCAACATAGCCAGTGTGCCGCGGCAGGGTACGGTAGTACGCATTGCGCTGCCGTTGCCACGGGCGCAGGCTACCGACGAAGCGAATGCGTAGCAGGGAGGGACAGCATGAATAACATCCTGGTGGTGGAAGACGATGCGCGCGTGGCCGACTTCCTGCTGCGTGGCTTGCGGGCCGAGGGCTACCGCGTGGAACTGACCCGTACCGGGCCCGAAGGCCTGGCCATGGCGCGCGGCGCGGATTCCGATGCGCTGCTGATTCTGGACCTGATGTTGCCGGGCCTGAGCGGCCTGGAGCTGTGCCAGACCCTGCGCGCCGAGGGGCACCAGATGCCCGTGTTGATGCTCAGCGCCCTGAGCAACACCGAAGACAAGGTCAATGGCCTGAGGCTGGGCGCCGATGACTACCTTACCAAGCCGTTCGCCTTTGAGGAGTTGCTGGCCCGCATCGAGGCATTGCTGCGCCGGGGCCGTGAGCAGCGCCAGCGCGCCAGCACCCTGCAGGTGGCCGATCTGGTGCTGGACCTCGAGCGCATGCAGGCCAGCCGCGCTGGCCAGTCCATCACGCTCACTGCGCGCGAGCTGGCCTTTCTGGAGTTGCTCATGAGCGCGCCAGGCCGTGTCTACAGCCGCGAGCGGATACTCTCCAACGTCTGGGGCACCAACGAGGACCCTTTGACCAACGTGGTGGATGTGTATGTGCGCCGCCTGCGCGCCAAAATCGACGAAGGCCATCCGTTGGCGCTGATCAAGACCGTGCGGGGCTTCGGCTACCGGCTGGACGCCACGCTGGATTAGCCAGACAAGGCGCTGCCGCAGGTAGTTACCCTTTCCAGGTGAATGGAAACTTGAACTGCTTCACGAACCCGTTGGGCACGTAGTCTCCCAGCACACCGTATTTTTCGGGCCAAAGCTTGGTACTTTTGACGGCAGTGCCAAACAGGTAGTCTAGAAACGCAAAGTGCGCGGCGTAGTTTTTGTCCAGCGCCTCCTGGTCCTGGCTGTGGTGCCAGTGGTGGAAGTTGGGTGTGACCAGCACGTAGCGCAGCGGCCCCAGGCGCACACTCACGTTGGCATGGTTGAAGACAGCCTGGAAGCCCACGATGACGATGTAGGCGTCGATCACTTCCTTGCTGAAACCCAGCACGTAGATGGGTGCCAGCACAAGGGTGCGGGTGATGAGCAACTCCAGGATGTGCTGGCGTGATCCAGCCATCCAGTCCATGCTTTTGACGCTGTGGTGCACTGCGTGCAGGCGCCATAGCAACGGCACCTCGTGGTAGGCGCGGTGGGTCCAGTATTGCACCAGGTCGGCCACCAGGACGATGAGGAAAAGTGCCACCCAGAAGTTCAGGCCCTGCACCCAGCCGCGGATACCGTCACTTGCCGCCCAGCCGAAGAACTTGTGCACCATGAGATTGGTGGCCAGCAGCACAAAGCCCACCACCATGTGGTTGACGATGAAGTGGTGAAAGTCGGTCTGCCACTCGGCGCGGAAGATGGGCTGCTCCTTGCGAAGCGCAAAAAGCTTCTCGATAAAGATGAAGATCAGCGAGCTTCCCAAAAGGTCCAGGATGAACCAGTCGAGGCCAATATAGGGCGTGTTGTCCGGGAAGTTCGGGTCCACCTCCACCTTGTGGCCACCCAGCAGGGCGGTGAGTACCACCATGGCAAAGGCAAAGGTGGCCAGCCAGCGTGCGCGGTTGAACACGATGTTGACCAGTGAGATGCCGCCCGCAATGGCCATGGCCACCAGCATGATGGAGCGGATCACCGTTACGTCATAGCTTTTGCGCAGTTGCGGTGTGGTGAGGTATTCGGGGAAGTGGAATGCGAGCACGCCGAGAAAACACAGGATGGCCAGCGTGAGCGCAATCACGCCCGACACCAGCCCCTTGCCGGTGCGCAATGCACCATGGCTTTCGGTGAATTCGTTGAGTTTTTCTAGTTCGATCATCGGTTCCTCCTCGCACCCGTTGAGCAGGCGCTGCGCGAGTGTAGCGAAGCCGCCACCGGCAGTGTGTGGGTACAACTTCTGCGCGACCCAGTACATCCGGCTTTCTAAAATCACTCCATGAACATCCCCTCACATCAACTGAGCATGACCGTGCTCATGTCGCCGGACATGGCCAATTTTTCGGGCAACGTGCACGGCGGCGCCATCCTCAAGCTGCTTGACCAGGTGGCTTACTCGTGCGCCAGCCGCTACTCAGGTTGCTACACCGTGACTCTGAGCGTGGACCAGGTGATGTTTTTGCAGCCTATCCATGTGGGCGAACTGGTGACGTTTCTTGCCAGCGTGAACTACACAGGCTCCTCGTCGATGGAGGTGGGCGTCAAGGTGGTGGCTGAGGAGATCCGATCACAGGTGGTGCGGCATGTGAACAGCTGTTTTTTCACCATGGTGGCTGTGGACGAGTTGCGCAAGCCCGTGCAGGTGCCTCCGCTGTCGCCCTCCACGCCCGACGAACGTCGCCGCTGGGATGCCGCCTTGTTGCGCAAGTCCTTGCGCAAGGAGCTGGCGGAGCGGTTCAGGCAGGTGCGCGAAACCACCGGAGCATAGACGGAGGGGAATCGAACAAAAAAAGGGCCCTTGCATGGCAGGAGCCCGTGTCCAATTGGGGGCGTTGCTTAGCGTGCGGCGCAGAAGCCGAACTCTGCAGAGGCTCCAGGTGCCAGCGTCTGATTCCAACTCACGCCCGTCGCGCTCAGGTTGCCACCCCCCTGGGACCAGGTGGCGTTCCACAGGTTGTTGATGGTGCCGCTCACCGGGACGCTGATGGCCCAGTTGCCGGTGGCATTGCCCATGTTGATCACCTTGACCTGCTGGCAGTAGCCCGAACCCCAATCGCTGTTCACCGTCTGCACCACGGAGAAATTGGCAGTCGGCGTGGGGGTTGGTGTGGGAGTCGGGGTGGGCGTTGGCGTGGGGGC
>NZ_QAIH01000135.1 GCF_003060895.1 Acidovorax sp. HMWF029
GCGGGAAGGAGAGGGCGTTCATGGTGTGCGCTGGCTGCAGGCAGTGGACGCATGGTGCCCCGCTCCAACGCGCTGTGCAAGCCTGCTGCGCAGTTTTTACCTGCGCGACACAAACGCCCTCGCGGCTGTGTCCGGCATATCTGCGCGGTTCGCGCCGGGGGGGCGCGTGCTCTCAGCCCGTGGCCTGCGCCGCCTCTTCAAAACGGTCCACCGTGCGCAAGGTCTTGAACGCCAGCATCCAGCCGCCCACCACCCCCAGCGTGCACAGGCCGCCCACGACGGCGGCGGGCACCACGCCCAGCCAGGCGGCGCTGGTGCCCGCGCGAAACTCGCCCAGCTCGTTGGACGAGCCGATGAACAGCATATTCACCGCGTTCACCCGCCCGCGCATGGTGTCGGGCGTGGAGAACTGCACCAGCGTGCCCCGGATGTACACGCTCACCATGTCGGCCGCGCCCGCCACCAGCAGCGCCGCAAACGACAGCCAGAACAGCGTGGACAGCGCAAACACCAGGTTGGCCACGCCAAACACCGCCACGGCGATGAACATGGTGCGGCCCACATGGCGGTTGAACGGGCGCATGCTCAGGTACAGCCCCGCACCCACCTCGCCCACGGCCATGGCGCTGCGCAGCGCGCCCAGGCCCGCAGGGCCCACATGCAGCACCTCTTGTGCGTAGATGGGCAGCAGCGCCACCACGCCGCCCAGCAGCACAGCGAAAAGGTCCAGCGAGATGGTGCCCAAAATGATGGGCCGCGAGCGGATGAAGCTGATGCCAGCGCCAAAGCGCTCCAGCATCGTGCCCTGCGCGGGCCCTGGCGCCGTGCCGTGCGCCACCGGAACCCGCAGCACCAGCGCCACCCCCAGTGCGAAGCACGCGCAGCACATGGCATAGGTCAACTCGCCGCCGCCCAGCGCATACAGAAGGCCGCCCAGCAGCGGCCCACCAATGCTGGCCACCCGCATCAGCATGCTGTTGGCAGCCATGGCCTGGGCCAGATGCCCGCGCGGCACGATCTGCGGCAACAGGCTTTGCATGGCCGGGCCCGAGAACGCCCGTGAGCACCCATACAGCACCAGCACCGCGTAAATGCCCGCCACGCCGCTTGTGCCGTGGCCCGACAACCACCACAGCAGTGCGCTGCATAGCCCGCCCACAGCCCAGCTGGCCGCCAGGATGCGCTTGCGGGCAAACCGATCGATCAAATCGCCCGCTGGCAGCAGCAGGCACAGCATGGGCAGAAACTGCGCCAGGCCCACATAAGCCAGCGCCAGCGGCTCGCGGGTGAGGTCATACACCTGCCAGGCCACCACCACGGCCTGCACCTGGGTGGCCACCACGGCCACTACGCGCGCGACCAAAAAAGCAACAAAACCGGAATGGCGGTAGACGCTGGCGTGCTCTGCATCGGGCGCCGCAAGGGGGGAAAGGGGCGAGTTCATGGCAACGGAGATAGCGCGGCCCCGACGAGCGGCGAATACACCGGGCAGCCGTAGGGATAAACCCTGAATCCTACCGGCAGAGCGCCCTGCCCGCCGCCTCCGCCCGGAAAACTCCGGAATTTTTCCGTTCAGGTTTTGCGGTGGTCTGTCGATAAAGACAACCAGAAGCGGCTTTCAGGGCCCCGGCGCTTTGGCGTCACGGTCGATAGCTGCGGTTTTATCCATCGCTCAACAGGAGTGCACGGAGCAGGCCATGGGGTTGACGATCAACACCAACGTAATGTCGCTGAATGCGCAGCGCCGGCTTGGCAATGCGCAGAACGACATGGCCACGACCGTGCAGCGCCTGTCCTCGGGCCTGCGCATCAACAGCGCCAAGGACGACGCGGCGGGCCTGGCGATTTCCGAGCGGTTCACCTCCCAGATCCGGGGGCTGAACCAGGCGGTGCGCAATGCCAACGATGGCCTGTCGCTCATGCAGACGGCCGAGGGCGCACTGCAAAGCGTCACGGCCAGCCTGCAACGCATCCGCGAGCTGGCCGTGCAGGCCGCCAACGACACCAACAGCGCGTCCGACCGCCAGGCCATCCAGGCCGAGGTCACGCGCCTGGCGCAAGAGATCGACCGTACCGGCCGCACCACGCAGTTCAACGGCATGGATGTGTTCGACCGCTCCGAGGCCAGCTTGGTGGGCGACGAGAACCTGCTGTCCGTTTTTGACGGCCTGACCAGTGCCGGCAGCTGGCTGGAGAGCAGCGAGAACCTGATCCGCACTTACTACGGCATCCAGGGGGACGGCGCCGCGCTCGACATCCGCTACACCGGCTTCACCGACAACGCCGGTGGTACGGCCGCATTTGTGCAGGTCACCGGCTTTGACGGCCAGGGCCGTGGCAACAACCTGGTGCTGCAGGTGGACATGGCCGACTTCGTGCCACCCAACCCGCCCAACGGCGGCTCTGCGCCGTTCTATAACGACCGCGTGATTGCCCACGAAATGGTGCACGCCGTCATGGCCCGTGCCACCAACTGGAATGACATCACCAGCAACCACCTGTGGTTTGCCGAAGGCACAGCCGAGTTCATCCACGGCGCCGAAGAGCGTGTGCGCGCTGACGTGAACAACCTGGGCACGGCGGCCGTGGTCGCGGCCATTGGCGGGCCGTCGAACACCAGCGAGTTCTACTCGTCCAGCTACTCGGCCGTGCGCTACATGCACGACCGCATCAAGTCGGCGGGCGGCACCGGCATCAAGGACGTGCTCAGCTACATGAGCAAAAACCCCGGCTCCACGCTGGACGCGGCCATTGCTGCCGCATCGGCCGGGGCTTTCACCAACGCGGCCGATGTGCTCACACAGTTCGGAACCAATGGTGCCGCCTTCATCGGCGGCTTTAACCTGAACAATGCCGACACCGGCGCCATTGGCGGCGCCGACGTGGATGGCGGCATGGTGCGCGACGCCAAGGCTGCCCTGCCCAACCAGGGCAGCCGCTCGGGCAAAGACGTGCTGCAGGGCTTTACCGAAACCTACGAAAACATTGCATCGACCAGTGGCGCCATCAGCACCAAGGTCTTCCAGGTGGGCGCCAATGCCAACCAGACCCTGGAAACCCGCGTGGGCGCCATCGGTCTGGGCGCCATGGGGCTGCGCAATACGCTGGACGTAACCACCTCGGCCGCGCAGGCTATCGTGTCGGTAGACCGCGCGCTCGACTACGTGAACAGCCAGCGAGCCGTCATCGGCGCACAGTCGTCGCGGCTGGAGTCGGCCATTTCCAACTTGCAGATTGGCAGCGAGAACCTGTCTGCCAGCCGATCGCGCATCACCGACACCGACTTCGCAGTGGAGACCTCCCTCCTGGCGCGCCAGCAGATCCTGCAACAGGCGGGCAACGCCATGGTGGTGCAGGCCAACCAGATGCCCCAGGGCGTGCTGGCGCTGCTGCGCAACTGATCCAGCGCGGTCCCGCTCAGCGCTTGCTGCGCCGGTGCCGGTAATCCCACGGCGCCAACGGTCGCTTTTGCGACCACAACCCTGCTTGCTGGCTGCGCGCCTGGCGCTGCAGCGCCACCAGCTGCGGGCGTGACTCGGCGTAGGGCGTGTATACCCAGGCCAGGCCCGCACGCACCTGGGCCGTGGCCACGTCTGCATTGCCGCAGCGCACATGCGCCACCGTGCGGCCATAGCTGTCTTCATCCACCGGCTGCAAACTGGCACGCTGCCTGAAGCACATCCGTGCCAGGTTCTGGCGCGACTTTTGGCCGAACGCCTGGCGCGACTCGGGCGCGTCGATGGCGGCAATGCGCACCTTTACCTGCTGGTAGGTACCGGGCGAGCCGCAGCGCACGGTCAGGGTGTCGCCGTCGCTGATGGCGACGACCAGGCAGAGCAGGGAAGCAAGGGGCACGGGCGGGCGGTGGGGTGGTTGAGCAGGGCACTGCCACGCCTGTGGCCGAAAGTGCTGCAGTTTGACGAGTCTTTTTGGCCTTCTGCGCGCAATGGATAAGCGCTGATCGCTATCAATAGTGTAGCTGCTGCGAACCTGTCATCAGGGCAAACTGGTGCCCCTTGTTTGGAATTTACAGGAATGCCTTTTTTATGTGCAGCCTGCTGAAACCACGCCCCGGCGCGGGTTCTGCGGGTTGTTCCGGGGTTTATCCACAACCTGTTGCACATGCGGCGGGTATAACTTGCCGGAAGATGGTGGGCACGGCGAACAAACCCCGTCCAAACCCTGGCCATGTAGCAGCCGGTGGGCTGGCAGCTCCCTAAAATCGATGGAACCACGCCGGGCCTGTGCCGTCAGAGCACCCTGTGGCGCAGCGTGAAGAAGACAACCAGACATGACACCAAACTCCCAGACGCATTGCCCCTTGCCCCCCGCCGCACCGGCGGCCAGCGCGCCAGCCCGTGCCCCGCTGCGGGCGCTGGCCTTGGCCGTGGCAGGCGGTGCATCGGTCCTGCTGCTGGCAGGCTGTGTGGGCACCACCGTCAAGACCTTCGAAGTGCAGGAGAATTTTGGCTCCGTCGCCACCTACTCGCGCCTGTTTGACGCCACGCCGCAGCAGACCTGCGAGGCATCGCGCCGCGCGCTGCTGAGCCAGGGCTACGTCATCTCCACCCAGCAGCCCGAGCTGATCGAGGGCAAGAAGAGCTTTCAGCCCGAAGCCGAATCGCACCTTCAGATGGTGGTGCGCGTGGTGTGTGTGCCCGAGGCCAACGACGGCAAGGTCAGCCTGGGCTTTGTGACCGCGCTGCAAGACACCTACGCCCTGCGCAAAACCAACAACTCCGCCAGCGTAGGCGTGGGCGCCATCGGCTCGGTGTCGCTGCCGTTTTCGGCCAGCAGCGAATCGCTGGTCAAGGTGGGCAGCGAGACCATCGCCAAAGACACCTTCTACGAAAGCTTCTTCGACCTGGTCAAGCGCTACCTCGTGATGGATCAGGCGCAAGCCAGTGGCGGCTGAGGCTGCCAAGCCACCACGTCAGAGGTGTAGTTCAACGCAAAAGTAAGCAGACGCCGGAGCGCGTAGCGCAGCGGGAACCAGCAAGCGCAGCTTGTTGACTGTCCCGCTCGACGGCAGTGTGATGTGGCATTACTCGTATGCCGCCAGCACGTTGAAAATTTCCTTGGACAGTGTTTTAAATTGACTGTGAATGGACTCTGATAGCTTGGTTGAATTGTCAAAGTCTGGGGCTGAAAGTAGGGGAGCTTCGAAAATTGAATACTCCGGCATTGCCTCCTTGTTGACCCACTTTACTTCCCTTAGTTTTCTCCAATAGAGAATCTGCACATCTTTTGTTTGCCCAAGAAGCCATAGCTCAAAATTTGCATTTTTGTGCTTGAAGACAATCGCAAGTTTTAGCTTTTTGCTTTTGAGGTAATAATTTTGCAAATAGAAGTACGTGAAATCTACATATCCATGCAACACATTCGCAGTTGTGTATTCACTTTTGTACTTCTTGGAGAATTCTGTTCTTAGATTTTGAACAATACCAACTAGATCCTGATAGGTCTGTTGGAATTCTCCACTGGAGAAGATGGCTTTATAAGCCGGTATGCGTGAGTTTAGATTTTTTCTCGGCATCAACCATTCCCTCCACAATCTGCTGACACATGACATCAAGGATGTCCTGCATAACCCTCGCGAGTCGGTGGTAGTGCGGATCGGGATAGGCCGCAAGGCGTCTTTTTGCAGCCAATAGCCCGGCTATTGGCAAGAAAAGCAACGCAGCGGACTGCCCGAGGCCGCGCTATCACAGACCGCAGGGAGTTATGCAGGACATCCTTATGCATCGCGGCGCCTCCTGGGCGCAAGGCCGCGAAGTATTTCCAGGCGATTTGAAGGAGCGTCTGCGGCAAAGAACTCAGGAATTGTCATTTCGTCACGTTGTGGCCTGGACAGGAACTCCACTGGCCATTCGGTGATGCGCTCCTCGCAAATGTGAGCATATTGCCCCGGCGCTGATTCGTTGATGTACTCGCGTTGCAGGACCAAGGCAAGCGGGTCCTCTGTTCCGGCGTTTGCATGGGCAAAGTCGTCGGCTTCCTCGTAAGTTTCGAACGCATAGTAGTAGTCGCTCCCATCGGCCTCATCAGGAGCGCCACGCTCAGGATGGCACCACACACGGTACTCAAGAACGGCATCCCAGACAAAGCCGCCGCCAGACATTGCGGTAGCCGGGTAGTCACCAACTTTGGAGGGGTCTAAAACAGCGGGATAGCGCATGGGTTGATGAACGATGTTCTACGCCGCCAGCATGTGCGGCTTTGCAGTGAAGGCGAAGCCGCAACGGAAAAGACGTCGCCGCGCCTGGCCTTGTTAAAAATCAGAGCACCATATGCAACAGCGGATATTGCTTACCTTGCCCATCGACTGGTGAGCGACCTATCACTTTAAATCCAATATGTTGGTAAAAGCCTAGCGCCTGCTCGTTTTGTTCATTTACATCGACCTTTGAAGCGCCCTGCTCTTTGATAGCATGGGCTGACAGCATTGCACCAATGCCTTTTCCGCGAGCATCTGGGGAGATGAATAACATCTCGATATTGCCATCAAGGACGCCGCAAAAACCTTGAATTTCGCCTTGTGCATCTTTGGCGCAGCGTAGGTCAACGGCATCGAAATATTGTTCCAAGATCAATGGCTTTAAATTTTGGAGGTCCTCTTCAGCTAGAAAATCATGAGTGGCTCTGACCGATTTTTCCCAGATTTCTATTAGCTTGAGGTGGTCGGTTTTTACTGCGATATCGATAGTCATCACTAAACCCGACTGAAAATTTAACGCCCTAGTTAACCGGCGCCGGAGCGCGAAGCGCGGAGGGTACCGACACAGGCCATGAAAATGCCGAAGGCATGGCCTGTGTTGGCGTCCGCGCTGAACGACCAGCTAGGCTGGAGCCTGTTGTCGCGCTGTTGCATTTTCGCGCTAACAACCGAGCGCATGAAGATACTGGGCACGCCGATCTCCTTCATGCGTATTTTATTGCTAGCTCCCGCCAATCTCTAGCATTTCTTACGCTTGACTGGAAAACCTTGGTACCTTCAAAGCCTGCAATGGCGAGAATGGTTTCCTTTATGGCTCGGTAGAGCGGGTCAGGTGCCCAAGGGTTGATCAAAATTCGCTCGATGATCTCAGGTGCGATGGGTACATCCTTCGCGGTGTGAGTCTCGGTTGGGCTGTCAAAAAGGAATCGGTACTCTTTCTCGTCTTTGTATGCGGTACGTTTGGAGAAAGGGAGGTCAATGAGTTTTGGTTGCGAATCTTTGATTTGCTTCAATGTAAGGTAATTGACTGCGCCGTGGCGAATGCTGCTTGCTTCAGCTTTCGATATCAATTTATCCTTGTTGAAGACAATGCACACACCATCATTACCGGGCGAGAAGACTTTCCAATGGTGATATGTCTCTGCTGCTTGTGCAAAGCAGAGAGCAAGACATGTCTTGCTCTTAGTGGCTTTCGCGTAAGCCCCCATAAGCTCTCGGTCGTTTTGGTCATCCCATGTGTCGGGTGGCAGTAGTGTTATGGCGCGCTGTCTAAGTATTCTTAGTAGGGCAGGTAGACTTGTATAGCGTCTGAGTTCTGATTTGGTGTCCATCGGATAACCGT
Source organism: Acidovorax sp. HMWF029 (assembly GCF_003060895.1). GTDB lineage: Bacteria > Pseudomonadota > Gammaproteobacteria > Burkholderiales > Burkholderiaceae_C > Acidovorax. The sequence goes on from NZ_QAIH01000135.1 coordinate 7,560, forward strand.
CCTTTGTGAAGCCTAACGATTAGCGTTTATCTGACGCGAGACAAGCTGCAAGCAAAGCACACCGGCATTCATATCGTCAGATAAACCTCGTTGGAGTAAACCGCGGCCCACAGGGCAAGGCGGTCACACGTGATAGGGGAATGCTCGGCAGTCAGCCTTGCATGACTGCCAGCATTATGCGCAACGCCCCTAGGTAGGGCGGGCCTCTTTTGCGCAATAGCGATTTGCAGGCAAGGCGTGGGCGGGTAGCCCGCGCCCAACGGGCTTGCCGCCACCTCGCGCGCGGTATCCAGAGCGAGCAAAG
>NZ_QAIH01000136.1:0-1113 GCF_003060895.1 Acidovorax sp. HMWF029
GTGTTCACCGCCAGCCTGCTGCTGTCCATCGGGGCGGGCGTGATTGCGCTGCTCTACACCTGGATCTTCGGGGGCCGCAGCGCGCCGGTGGCACTGGGCCAGGGCGGTGGATCGTCCGAAAGCTGGGGTCGCGGCAGCAGTGGCGGCGACTACAGCAGTAGCAACAGTGACAGCGGAGGATTCAGCTCCGGCGGCGGTGGCGACTTTGGCGGCGGCGGCGCCTCGGGAGACTGGTAGTGGACAGCAACAGCAGCAAACATCTCCTCGGCACACTGCACGCACTGCGGCGCCTGCTGCGTCACCGCTGGGCCGAAGCCGCCTCCCGCCGCACCCTCTCGCCACAGGCCTTGCGCCGCGTCGGCGCACAGGTCAGCGCCAGCGAACAACAGCACACGGGTCAGATCCGGGTCGTGGTCGAGGCCAGCCTGCCCTGGAGCTACCTGCGCCGCCAGGCCAGCCCACGCGAACGCGCCATCATGCTGTTCAGCAAATACCGGGTGTGGGACACCGAGCACAACAACGGCGTGCTGATCTACCTGCTGATGCCAGAACACTCCATTGAAATCGTGGCCGACCGGGGCCTGGCACGGCATGTTCCACCGCAGGAATGGCAAGGGCTGGTGCGGCAGATGTCCACCCGCTTCCAGCAGTTGCAGTACGAAGAAGGCCTGATCCAGGCCATTGATGCTGTTTCGCAGCGCCTCGCACGGCATTTCCCCCGCTCGGGCAGCACTGCCCCCATCAACGAACTTCCGGACACACCGGTTGGGCCGTCGACGGCCTAGTGCCCTGGAGCCAACCCCTCCGACACCGAGGGATGTCTCGCCGTCCTCTGTCGCATTGCAGTGCGCTCCACAGGCGAGCCCGAGCCCGCCAGTTCGCTGTTCCAAATTTGCCCCCGGGTTTCTCCATGTCAGGCCGGGGGTTTCCGCCGCAGAGGCTAGCCGCCGGCCTGTATTCACCTGAGCTTGCTAGATATTGTTTCCAATACTGGAACAGTCAGTTCGCGACCAGTTAGTTTTTCCTTGAACACCATCGGCGTACAGTTCATCCCATCGATGAGCCGAACCCGCAAGGCGACTCACCGAACCCGGTTCAGGAATGGTTTTTTGA
>NZ_QAIH01000136.1:1234-34439 GCF_003060895.1 Acidovorax sp. HMWF029
TCCTTCGGGCGAATTCAGCGCCATGTAATTCCAACCGGCCTGTGCAGGCCGGTCGTGAAGTGCAAATGCATGAATAAGGCCGGAGTCCCTTGCGGGGCTCCGGCCTTTTTTGCTTTGGCATGTTTCGCGCAGGTTTGTGCGCCGTTGAAGGCAGCCGACAAGCCCCATCCACCAAAGCAGAAGCAACGCGCCGGGGTCCAGCCCCTTCCGTTGAAGCCCGTGCCACGGTTTCCATCCAGCGCGCAGGCACAAAAAAACCCGGACAAGCCGGGTTTTTTTCTCCAAGCGCAGTGGCTGGATTATTTCTTCTGGCGGAACTTGCGCAGCGCCGCAATCTGGGCCGCCATCACGGCGAGTTCGGACTGCGCCTTGGCCAGGTCCAGCTCGCTCTTGGCGTTCTTGAGCGCTTCTTCGGCCGATGCCTTGGCCGCATTGGCTTTCTCATCGTCCAGGTCCTTGCCGCGGATGGCGGTGTCGGACAGCACGGTCACGCAGTTGGGCTGCACTTCCAGAATGCCACCGGCCACGAAAACAAACTCTTCGTCACCGTTGGCCATCTCGATGCGCACCGAGCCGGGCTTGATGCGCGTGATCAGCGGGGTGTGGCGGGGATAGATGCCCAACTCGCCAGCCTCGCCAGGCAGCGCGACGAAACGTGCTTCACCGGAGAAGATGGACTCTTCGGCACTGACCACATCAACGTGGATGGTGTTCATCATTGCTCCTAGGAAAAGATGGGTTGCTTGATTGCAAAGGGCTGAGCCGCCATGAGCCGCTCAGCCACCGGGCAATCAGGCCACCTTCTTGGCCTTTTCGAAGGCTTCGTCGATGGTACCGACCATGTAGAACGCCTGCTCGGGCAGGTGATCGCACTCGCCGTTCACGATCATCTTGAAACCACGGATGGTTTCAGACAGAGGAACGTACTTGCCTGGCGAGCCCGTGAACACTTCGGCCACGTGGAATGGCTGCGACAGGAAACGCTGGATCTTGCGCGCGCGGGCCACGGCCAGCTTGTCTTCAGGTGCCAGTTCGTCCATGCCCAGAATGGCGATGATGTCGCGCAGTTCCTTGTAGCGCTGCAGCGTGCCTTGCACCGCACGGGCCGTTGCGTAGTGGTCTTCGCCCACAACGTTCGGGTCCAACTGGCGGCTGGTGGAGTCCAGAGGATCCACGGCAGGGTAGATACCCAGCGAAGCGATGTCACGCGACAGCACCACGGTGGAGTCCAAGTGAGCGAAGGTCGTGGCAGGCGATGGGTCAGTCAAGTCATCGGCTGGCACGTACACGGCCTGGATGGAGGTGATCGAACCGACCTTGGTCGAGGTGATACGTTCTTGCAGGCGACCCATTTCTTCGGCCAGCGTAGGCTGATAGCCCACGGCGGAAGGCATACGACCCAGCAGAGCGGACACTTCAGTACCGGCCAGCGTGTAGCGGTAGATGTTGTCCACGAAGAACAGCACATCACGGCCTTCGTCACGGAAGGACTCGGCGATGGTCAGACCGGTCAGCGCCACGCGCAGACGGTTGCCTGGGGGCTCGTTCATCTGGCCGTACACCATGGCAACCTTGGACTCTTCGAGCTTCTCCAGGTTCACAACGCCGGAATCGGCCATTTCATGGTAGAAGTCGTTCCCTTCGCGGGTACGCTCGCCCACACCAGCGAACACCGACAGACCCGAGTGGGCCTTGGCGATGTTGTTGATGAGTTCCATCATGTTCACGGTCTTGCCCACGCCGGCGCCACCGAACAGACCCACCTTGCCGCCCTTGGCGAACGGGCAGACCAGGTCGATCACCTTGATGCCGGTTTCCAGCAGCTCTTGCGAAGGCGACAGTTCGTCGTACGCAGGGGCCTTGCGGTGGATGGATGCCGTCAGTTCCTGACTCACGGGACCACGTTCGTCGATGGGTGCGCCCAGCACGTCCATGATGCGGCCCAGCGTCGCCTTGCCCACGGGCACGGTGATGGCGCTGCCGGTGTTGGTCACCATGAGGCCGCGGCGCAGGCCGTCGGACGAACCCAGGGCGATGGTACGCACCACGCCGTCGCCCAGCTGTTGCTGCACTTCCAGCGTCAGGTTGGAACCTTCGAGCTTCAGAGCGTCGTAAATCTTGGGCATCTGGTCGCGCGGGAACTCAACGTCCACCACAGCGCCGATACATTGAACAATCTTGCCTTGCACTTGAGCCATTTTTCGCTCCAATTTAGATGTTGGTTGAGCTGCTTACACAGCAGCGGCGCCAGCCACGATTTCCGAAAGTTCTTTCGTGATCGCTGCCTGGCGCGTCTTGTTGTAGACCAGCTTCAACTCGCCAATGACGCTGCCGGCGTTGTCGGTGGCGGCCTTCATGGCCACCATGCGCGCCGACTGCTCGGACGCCATGTTTTCCGCAACCGCCTGGTAGATCAGGGACTCGACATAACGGACCAGCAACTCGTCGATGACGCTTTGCGCATCGGGCTCATAGATATAGTCCCAGCCGTGCTCCGTCTTCTCGGCCTGCATCTGCTCGGAAGACAGGGGGAGCAACTGCTCCACCACCGATTCCTGCTTCATGGTGTTGATGAACTTGGTGTAGCTCAGGTACACCGCGTTGATCTTGCCTTCTGCATATGCATCGAGCAGCACCTTCACCGGACCAATCAGCTTGTCCAGATGGGGCGTGTCGCCCAGACCCGTCACGTGCGAAACCACCTTGGCGCCCACACGGTTCAGGAAACCCAGGCCCTTGTTACCAATCGCCACAGCTTCGGTGGAAACGCCAGCACCTTGCAGTTCACGCAGCTTGGTCGTCACGGCACGCAACACGTTGGTGTTCATGCCGCCGCACAGACCCTTGTCCGTGGTGATGACGATCACGCCAGCGGTCTTGGCATCGTTCACTTTCATGAACGGATGCACATACTCCGGGTTGGCCTTGCCGAGGTTGGCTGCAATGTTGCGGATCTTCTCGCTGTATGGGCGGGCAGCCCGCATCCGGTCCTGCGCCTTGCGCATCTTGGATGCCGCCACCATTTCCATGGCTTTAGTGATCTTCTTGGTGTTCTCCACCGATTTGATCTTGCCGCGTATTTCCTTGCCTGCTGCCATGATGGCTCCTCGTCCGGTTTAAGCGAACGACTTCTTGAACGCGCCGATGGCGGCGGTCAATTCGGCTTCTGCGTCCTTGTCCATGGCCTTGGCCTGTTCCAGCTTGGCCAGCAATGCAGCGTGGCTGGTCTTCAGGAACTGGTGCAAGCCGTGTTCGAAGGCAAGCACCTTCTTCACGTCGATGTCGTCCATGAAGCCCTTGTTCACCGCAAACAGCGTCGCGCCCATCAGCGAGATGGACAGGGGGCTATATTGCGCCTGCTTGAGCAGCTCGGTCACGCGGGCACCGCGGTCCAGCTGCTTGCGGGTGGCTTCGTCCAGGTCGGAAGCGAACTGCGCGAACGCAGCCAGCTCACGGTACTGGGCCAGGTCGGTACGGATACCACCGGACAGGTTCTTCACCAGCTTGGTCTGGGCAGCACCACCGACGCGCGACACCGAGATACCGGCGTTGATGGCAGGACGGATACCGGCGTTGAACAAGCTGGTTTCCAGGAAGATCTGGCCGTCGGTGATCGAGATCACGTTGGTAGGCACGAAAGCGGACACGTCGCCAGCTTGCGTTTCGATGATCGGCAGTGCGGTCAGCGAACCGGTTTTGCCCTTGACTTCACCCTTGGTGAAGGCTTCGACGTAGTCGGCGTTCACACGGGCTGCACGCTCGAGCAGACGGCTGTGGAGATAGAACACGTCGCCAGGGTAGGCTTCGCGGCCTGGTGGGCGGCGCAGCAGCAGCGACACTTGACGGTAAGCCACGGCTTGCTTGGACAGGTCGTCATAAACGATCAAGGCGTCCTGGCCGCGGTCGCGGAAGTACTCGCCCATCGTGCAGCCGGAGTAGGCCGACACGTACTGCATGGCAGCCGATTCGGAGGCCGATGCGGCCACCACAATCGTGTATTCCATAGCACCAGCTTGTTCCAGTGCGCGCACCACGTTCTTGATCGACGAAGCCTTCTGGCCGATGGCGACGTAGATACAGGTCACCCCCTGGCCCTTCTGGGCGATGATGGCGTCAATGGCCACGGCCGTCTTGCCGGTCTGGCGGTCACCGATGATCAGCTCGCGCTGGCCACGGCCCACGGGCACCATGGAGTCGATGGACTTCAGACCGGTCTGCAGGGGTTGGTCCACCGATTTACGGGCGATCACGCCCGGGGCGACCTTTTCGATCACGTCGGTGAGCTTGGCATTGATGGGACCCTTGCCGTCGATCGGCTGACCCAGGGCGTTCACCACGCGGCCGACCAGTTCGGGGCCCACGGGCACTTCCAGAATGCGGCCCGTGCACTTGACGGTGTCACCTTCGGAGATGTGCTCGTACTCGCCCAGAATCACGGCGCCGACGGAATCGCGCTCAAGGTTCAGCGCCAGACCGTAGGAAGGTTGGCCGTCCTTGGTGGCGGGGAACTCAAGCATTTCACCAGCCATAACGTCCGACAGGCCGTGAACACGCACGATACCGTCAGACACGGACACCACGGTACCCTGATTGCGGATATCGCTGCTGGCGGCCAGACCTTCGATGCGGCTCTTGATGAGTTCAGAAATTTCTGCGGGATTGAGTTGCATGACTCTTTCCTTCTTTCTTTGGTTCGCTGTCCTCGCCGCGCTTACGCGGTGAGGGCCGCTTTCATTTGTTCAAGACGGGCCTTGACCGAAGTGTCCAGCACTTCGTCACCCACCACTACGCGAATGCCACCGATCAGGGACGGATCCAGCTGAGCAGTGAGGTTGAGCTTGCGGCCAAAGCGCTTTTCGAGCGCAGAGCCGACATCGGCCAGTGCGGCAGCGTCCATCGGAAAGGCGCTGTGCACCACAGCATCCGAAGATCCGCTGCGGCCATTCACGAGGGCACGAAACTGTGCAGCGACTTCCGGCAGCGCAGCGAGGCGCCCGTTGTCGATGACCGTGCGCAGGAAGTTCTTGGCCGTGTCAGGCAAAGCCGAACGCGCAACACCCGTGAAGACGGCAAACACCTGGTCTGTCGTCACCTTGGGGTTGTCCGCCAGCTGGCGCAACTGGGTGTCGGCGGCAATGGCCGCCAGTTCATCGACCCAGTCAGCAGTGCTGGCCAGGTCCATGCCCGCGCCCCCAGTAGCGGCCTTGAACAGGGCTTCGGCGTAAGGGCGGGCAATGGTGGCGAGTTCAGCCATGTGTGTCCCCTTACAGCTCGGTCTTCAGGCGGTTGAGCAGGTCGGCGTGAACGCCGGCGTTGACTTCCTTGCGGAGAATCTGCTCTGCACCCTTGACGGCCAGCGCAGCGACCTGCTCACGCAGGGCTTCGCGGGCTTGCACCGTTTGCTGCTCGGCTTCGGCACGGGCGGAAGCAACGATCTTGTTGCCCTCTTCCGTGGCACGTGCCTTGGCTTCTTCGATGATGGCCTGGGCACGTCGGTCGGCGTCCGCAAGACGCGAGGCCGTTTCGTTGCGTGCCTGTGACAACTCCTTCTCGACGCGCTGGTTAGCAGCGGTCAGTTCGGACTTGGCACGATCGGCAGCAGCGAGGCCTTCGGCGATTTTCTGGGCTCGTTCATCCAACGCCTTCGCGATCGGGGGCCACACGAATTTCATCGTGAACCACACCAGGATCAGGAAGACGATGGCCTGAATGAACAGGGTCGCGTTGATACTCACGGCAACACCTTTCTAGAGTGGCGTTGAGTGGGAATTACTTGGGCAGGTTGGCCAAGAACGTGGAAGCGAAGGGGTTGGCGAAAGCGAACAGCAGAGCGATAGCAACGCCGATCAGGAACGCAGCGTCGATCAGACCGGCCAAGATGAACATCTTGGTTTGCAGTTCGTTGATCAGCTCAGGCTGACGTGCCGAGGATTCGAGGAACTTGCCACCCATCAGTGCGATGCCGATGGAAGCGCCGATAGCGCCCAGACCAACGATCAGACCACAAGCCAGAGCGACGAGACCGAGAATGTTTTCCATGATGACTCCTGAGTTAAAAAAGAAAAGTTGAAAAGGAAAGAGAAACGAAAGGGAACCGTTTAGTGCGCGTTGTGCGCCTGACCGAGGTAGATCAGCGCAAGCATCATGAAGATGAACGCTTGCAGCGAGATCACCAGAATGTGGAACAGCGTCCAGATGGTGCCAGCAATGACGTGGCCCACAGGCAGCAGCACACCCGACAGCGACAGTGCAGCTGCGCCACCCATCAGGGCGATCAGCATGAACACCAGTTCACCGGCGTACATGTTGCCGAACAACCGCATGCCATGCGATACGGTGTTGGCCACATATTCAATGATCTGCATCAGCACATTCACCACCGCCAGAATCAGGGCGAAGATGGGGTTCTTGCTGGTGCCGAAAGGAGCAGAAACGAGTTCGTGTGCCCAGCCGCCAGCGCCCTTGATCTTGACGCTGTACCAGAAGCGCAGGATCAGGATGGCGAATGCCAGGCCCAGGGTGGTCGAAAGGTCGGCCGTAGGCACAACACGAAGATAGGCATGGTGAGGATCGTGACCTGCAGCACCGTAGATCTGGGCCCAGATGGCGGGCAGCAGATCCACAGGCAGCATATCCATGAAATTCATCAGGAAGATCCAAACGAACACAGTCAAGCCCAGGGGAGCGATGAACTTGCGGCTTTCGGCGTTGTGAATATTGGCCTTGGCCTGGTTGTCCACCATTTCGACCAGCATTTCCACCGCCGCCTGGAAGCGGCCAGGCACGCCGGAAGTTGCCTTACGAGCAGCCGACCACAGAATCAAAAGAGTGAGGACACCCAAAATCAGCCCCACGATGATCGAGTCATAGTTGATGACAGTGAAATCAACGATCTTGGTCTGCTTGACGTTCTGAAGATGCTGCAGGTGGTGAACGATGTATTCACTTGCAGTCGGAGCGTGCGCTTCTGCGGCCATCGGACAACTCTTCTCTATATCAATCGGTTTTTCGGACACCAGGCCGCACCAACAGTGCCACCCAGTACGTTTTCATTGTGATCACCATGCCAACCAGCAAGGCCACCCAGCTCAAGTCCGGCACCAGCCGGGGTGCCGCTGCAAGCAGCGCCACCGTCAACACGATCTTGGCGATTTCCCAACCAAAGAACCCCAGCATGGCTGCACGCGGATCGGACGACGCCTTGCGGCGAAACACCCCCCGTGCAAACAAGCCCGCCGGAACCACCACCGCCACGGCACCGTAGGCTGCAGACCAAGCCACCGACGCCCGGCCTGTCAAAACCCAGGCCACCAGAGCCACCAGCATTCCAACCAGTGCCTGACCTGCCACCACTTTCCACACCGAGATGGGAGGATTGCGACTGCGCCACTGCTCCGCCTCTTGGGCAGTCAGGGGCTTGAAGTCAGATTCTTCAGCCTCAGCTTCAGTCTCAGGAGCGATTGTTTTCATTGTTGAATGACGCCCGCGTTACAGACTGCAACTTTCACAAAGCCTCTAATTATAAGTAAAAACCCATGGCTGTCGGAAAAAACCGCAAAGCGGGTGCGTGACCGGCTCGCAAGCGTGCTCCGTTGTGGTGACAGGCCAACGACTCTGACGAAACAAAAAGGCCCGCCCCGCACCGGATTGGCGCACGCAAAAAGCTGGCGCCAGCACCTTGCCAACAGGCCGCTGACGCACAATGGAACAGCGCTACCAGCTATTGAAACCGAAGCAAAGACCCAAGGGCTTTTCAGCATGACACCCACAACCCCGCCGCCCGCAAATGGCCTTGCCGAGCAGGCCCGCGACCCACGCAAAGACTCGCTCATCGAATACCCCTCCAGGTTCCCAATCAAGGTGATGGGCGCCAAGGCAGACGGCTTTGTGCACGCGGTCACCGAGCTGGCCCGCCAGTTCGACCCCACCTTCGACGCCAGCACCATTGAACTGCGCGACAGCCGCGCCGGCAATTACCTCGGAGTAACCATCACCATCACCGCGACCAGCCGGGAACAGCTCGACAACCTGTACCGTGCACTGTCCTCGCACCCGCTGGTCAAGGTCGTCCTGTAGGACCGTGTCTACACCAAAGCCCCTGAAGTCGCCGCCTGTTCGCCCTCAGATTCTCGGCAAGGTGGACTACACCACCACCGTACAGGCCATGCAGGACTACACAGCCACACGTACGCCCGACACACCGGACGCACTGTGGCTGTGCGAGCACGCGCCGCTCTACACACAAGGGCTGGCCGGCAAAAGTGACCATGTCCTGGCCCCCGGCAACATCCCTGTGGTGGCGACCAACCGGGGAGGACAGGTCACGTTCCACGGGCCGGGCCAGGTGGTCGCCTATCCGCTGATCGATCTGCAGCGCGCTGGCTATTTCGTCAAGGAATATGTGTATCGCGTTGAGGAAGCTGTGATCCGCACGCTGGCGCATTTTGGCGTCACGGGCCACCGCGTGGGCGGCGCACCTGGCATCTATGTGCGCCTGGGCGATCCCCACAGCCACGCCATGCTGCACCAGCGCCCACAAAAACGCACCGGTGCCGAAGCACCTCCAGCCCCCGACTTCGACGGCCTGGGCAAGATCGCCGCCCTTGGCATCAAGGTCAGTCGGCATTGCACCTACCACGGTGTGGCACTCAATGTGGCCATGGACCTGGAACCCTACTCCCGCATCAACCCTTGCGGTTACGCAGGTTTGCAAACAGTGGACCTTTCTACAATCGGGGTCCACACCACCTGGGAAGAAGCCGCACAGGTGCTGGGCCAGCAGCTCAGCATCCGGTTGGCGCCCTGAACTCTGCCTACAGCCATGAGCACCCCTGAAGTCGTCCGCGAAGCGCAACCCACCGAAGCCTACAACCCGCTGGCCAAGCAGAAGGCTGCTGCCAAGCTGTCGCGCATTCCGATCAAGGTGGAACAGGGCGAGGTACTCAAGAAGCCCGAATGGATCCGCGTGAAGGCGGGGAGCCCCACCACGCGCTTTTACGAGATCAAGGAAATCCTGCGCGAGCACAAGCTGCACACGGTGTGCGAAGAAGCCTCTTGTCCCAACATCGGCGAGTGCTTCGGCAAGGGCACTGCCACTTTCATGATCATGGGCGACAAGTGCACGCGCCGCTGCCCGTTTTGCGACGTGGGCCACGGCCGCCCCGACCCGCTGGACAAGGACGAGCCCCTGAACCTGGCAAAGACCATTGCCGCTCTCAAGCTCAAGTATGTGGTCATCACCAGCGTGGACCGCGACGACCTGCGCGACGGCGGCAGTGGCCACTTTGTGGAATGCATCCAGAACATCCGCGAGTTGTCGCCCACCACGCAGATCGAGATCCTGGTACCGGATTTCCGCGGCCGCGATGACCGCGCCCTCGAAATCCTCAAAGCCGCGCCACCCGATGTGATGAACCACAACCTGGAAACCGCGCCCCGCCTGTACAAGGAAGCGCGCCCAGGCTCCGACTACCAGTTCAGCCTGAACCTGCTGAAAAAGTTCAAGGCCCTGCACCCCAAGGTGCCTACCAAGAGCGGCATCATGGTCGGCCTGGGCGAGACGGACGAAGAGATCCTGCAGGTGATGCGCGACATGCGTGCACACAACATCGACATGCTGACCATCGGTCAGTACCTGTCGCCGAGCAACAGCCACCTGCCCGTGCGCCGCTACGTGCACCCCGACACCTTCAAGATGTTCGAGGAAGAGGCCTACAAGATGGGCTTCAGTCATGCCGCCGTGGGCGCCATGGTGCGCAGCAGCTACCACGCGGACCAGCAGGCGCACGCTGCGGGCGTGTAAGCCTGGCTGCACGCAAAACCGCGGGGCATGATCATGGGCGCGGCGGAATCGCTCTCGCTGCGCCGCTACGGCGCGTCGCCGGGCAGCCATAGCCACGATCACTTCCAGATACTGCTGGGGCTCTCCGGCGCGTTGGACCTGGAGGTTGCGGGGCATGGTGTACGCGTGGCGCCCGGTGGTGGCTGTGTGATTGCGCCGGGAGATCGGCACGACTTTGAATCGTCGCGTGGCAGCGTCTGCCTGGTGCTCGACAGTGCCCACCCCGGCTGGGCGCAGTGCGTCGGCATGCAGCGCAGCACCCCACTGCCCGCCGATGCCCTGCCCCTGGCGCACTACTTGGCCAGCGCATTGCAACAAGGCCGCCCGCTGGCGCAGGCCCACGGCCCGGCGCTGCTGCTGGAAGCGTGGCAGGCAGGCTCAGCGCCCCCTAAATCCCTCCACCGATCCACGCGCCAACGCACTATCGACTGGCCCGCTCTGCAGCGCTGGGCGGCCCTGCAATGGCACCGCGAGCTCAGCGTGGCCGACCTCGCGGCACAAGTGCATCTGAGCCCCAGCCAGTTCGCTGCCAGGTGCCGCGAAGACCAGAGCATGGGTGCCATGGCCTGGCTGCGCGGCCAACGCCTGGCACAGGCGCGGCTGTTGCGGGGCACAGGCATGGCCGTGGCCGAAGTGGCCAGGCGCACGGGCTACCGCTCGCCCTCGGCCCTCACGGCTGCGCTGCGGCGCGCTGAAGATCACTGACAAGTTGACCCGCTCTCGTTGCCGCCCCTGGCGGACGATTGCCACGCGACGACAGACCATTCTTGCGCGATGATCCCGGGCACCGTGCGCGCGTAAGCTCGGTGCCATGCAAGCCAATCTCTACGCCCTGGGCGCCATAGCGCTGTGGGCCTCTCTCGCCTCGCTGGGGGTCTCGCTCACGCACATTCCTCCGTTCTTGCTCACGGGCATTGCGCTCATCATCGGCAGCGTTCCGGCTTGGCCGTTTGTGCTGCGCGATCCGTCGCAGTGGCGCATTCCCCTGCGCACGCTGGCACTCGGTGTGTATGGCCTGTTTGCCTACCACTTCCTGCTGTTCATCGCGCTGCGCCATGCGCCGCCGGTCGAGGCCAACCTGGTCAACTACCTCTGGCCGCTGTTCATCGTGGTGCTCTCGCCCGTGGTGCTGCCCGGCGTGGCGCTGCGCCTGCCGCATGTGCTGGCGGCGCTGCTGGGGTTTGGGGGCGCGGCCATTGCCATTGCAGGCGGGCGCGAGCTGAGCGGCACGCTGGCCTGGGGTTATCTGCCCGCACTGGCGGCAGCGTTCATCTGGGCAACCTACTCGCTCATGACCAAGCGCGTGGCAGCCTTCCCGACCACCGCCATCGGCCTGTTCGGGCTGGTGTCCGGCGTGCTGTCGCTGGTGTGCCACGTGTTGCTGGAACCCGCTGTGGCGCTGCAGCCGCGCGACTGGGCGCTGCTGGCAGTGCTGGGCATGGGGCCGCTGGGGGCATCGTTTTTCATGTGGGACAAGGCGCTCAAGCTGGGTGACGCGCGGCACATCGGCATCCTGAGCTACATCACGCCACTGGCCTCGACCGCCTTGCTGATCATGGTGAGCGGGCGCCAATTCAGCGCCAGCATTGCGCTGGCTACGGTGATGATCATCGGCGCAGCCATCATGGGCATGCGGGTCCGCTGAAATTCAAGCAAAAATGGCCTTCATCGCGCGACCATCATAGCTTTTAAGCTATCAATTTTGAAATAGCTAAGAGACCAGCAGCGAGGCTGGCTCCTCGCCGTCAATCACCTGCTGCGCCCAGGGCGCGAGCTTGCGGGTGTCGGCGCGCAGCACCTCCTGCTTGATAGCCAGGATCTGTGCGGGGTGCATGGAAAAGCTGCGCAGGCCCAGGCCCAGCAGCAGGCGCGTCATGGTCACATCGCCCGCCGTTTCACCGCACACACACACGCTCTTGCCCTGGCGCTCGCCCTCGGCGATCACGTCGCCCACCAGGCGCAGCACGGCGGGGTGCAGCGGGTCGTACAGGTGCGCCACGGCCTCGTCGGCGCGGTCGATGGCCAGGGTGTACTGGATCAGGTCATTGGTGCCGATCGAGAGAAAGTCGAAATACTTGAGGAAGGTACGCACCATGAGCGCAGCGGCGGGCACTTCGATCATCGCGCCCAGCTGCACAGGGCCGTAGGGCTCGCCGCGCGCATCCAGCTCGGCGCGAGCCAAATCGACCTGGGCCAGCGTCTGCTGGATCTCGTGCGTGTGCGCGAGCATCGGGAACAGCAGGTTCACCTTGCCATGCGCCGCCGCACGCAGCACGGCGCGCAGCTGGGTGCGGAACATGGCCGGGTCGGCCAGACTCCAGCGGATGGCGCGCAGGCCCAGGGCTGGGTTCAGGTAGCTGTCCTTGTGGGCCTTGTTGTCCAACGGTTTGTCGGCGCCCACGTCGATGGTGCGGATGGTGACGGGCAGGCCCTGCATGCCATCGATGGCCTCGCAGTAGGCGCGGTACTGCTCATCTTCGCCGGGCAGGTTGCCACTTTTGCCCATGAACAGAAACTCGCTGCGGAACAGCCCTACGCCCACCGCGCCCGCGCGGACGGCGGCGACAGCATCGCCGGGCTGTTCGATGTTGGCCAGCAGCTCGATCTTGTGGCCGTCGATGGTGATGGCGGGCGTGTGGCGCAGGCGCGCCAGGCGTTCGCGCTCCAGCTCCACCTGTCGCTGGCGAAAGCCGTATTCGGCCAGGATGATGGGCGAGGGATCGACGATCATCACGCCGGCATCGCCGTCGATGATGACCCAGTCGTCCTGCCGCACCAACTGGCTCGCAGCACGCGCGCCCACCACGGCGGGGATGTCCATGCTGCGCGCCACGATGGCGGTATGGCTGGTCTTGCCGCCCACGTCGGTCACAAACCCGGCGAACACGCTTTGTTTGAACTGCAGCATGTCGGCGGGCGAGAGGTCGTGTGCCACCAGCACCAGCGGCACATCCACGGTGTCATCGAGCAGCAGGTCTTGCTGGGTCTTGCGGCGCGGGCTGCTGGCGGGTGGCGCCACGGGGCTGGCCACGCCCTTCATGTGGCGCAGGATGCGCTCGACCACCTGTTCGAGGTCGGCCTTGCGCTCGCGCAGGTACTCGTCCTCCATCTCGTCGAACTGGCGCGCAATCACTTCAAGCTGCGTGGTCAGCGCCCACTCGGCGTTGTACAGGCGCTCGGTGATCCAGTGCTTGACGCCGCCGGTGAGGGCCTCGTCCTGCAGCAGCATCAGGTGCACATCCAGCAGCGCGGTCAGCTCGTGCGGCGCGTCGGCGGGCATGTCGGTCTGCAGGCGCTGCAGTTCCTCCACCACGGCGTTGCGGCCCTGACGCACGCGCTCAATCTCGCCTTCGACCTGCGCGGGCTCAACAAAGTAGTGCGCCACATCCACGCGGCTCGATGCCACCAGCACGGCACGGCCGATGGCGATACCGCGTGCGACGGCGAGACCGTGGACGGAGAAGGTCATGGTGGTGTCAAGTGTTCAACGGGGTCAGCGAAAGCGAGGGCTTGGCAGTGTCACTCACCCTCGCCAAATTTGTCTGCAATCAGTGCGAGCAGGGCATCCATGGCCTCCTGCTCGCGGTCGCCGCTGGTTTCCAGCTCCACCTCGGAGCCCAACCCGGCGGCCAGCATCATCACGCCCATGATGCTTTTGGCGTTGATGCGGCGGTCGCCACGGCTCATGAATACATCGCAGGGGAAGCTGCCAGCCAGCTTGGTGAGCTTGGCCGATGCGCGGGCGTGCAGGCCCAGTTTATTGCTGATGGTCGTACGTGTCTTGATCATGTCTGTGACGGCGGTTCTGGTTCTGTGGCGCGGAAATGGCTACCTGCATCACCCCTTGGGTGCCCCCCACCACCGCGCGGCTGACCACGGAGTCGAGGGGTTCGGCCCGGTAGCTCACGGCGCGCAGCAGCATGGGCAAGTTGGCTCCTGTGACCAGGCGCGAGCGCACGCCGTCCACCAGGCGCTGCGCCACGTTGCACGGTGTGGCGCCAAACACATCGGTCAGCACCAGGGTGGAATCGGTGCCCAGCTGCTCCAGCAGGATGCGGGCCTGGGCCAGCGACTCTTCGGGCGGCTGGTTGGGTTGCACATCCAGCGCGGCCACGCTGTCGCCACAGTCGGCAAACACGTGCAGGGCACATTCGCGCAGCGCATGGGCCAGCGGGGCATGGGCAATGATGAGGATGCTGGTGGAGCTCATGGTCATGACTTACGCAAAGCGGGGCATCAACAGGTCGTGTGTCGCAAGAGCGCGGCCCGTTATTTCATCGGCATTTGCGCAAGTCTTCATGGTGTGGAGGTTGGCAGCACATTATGGCGCCGCCCCCGCTGCTGGAACCACACATAGGCGCCCGCGTTGCACACCAGGTACACCGCCATCGCCGCCTGGAACGCGGGCACCGTGGCAAGCCCTGCGCCCGCAAAGGCATCGACGGCCAAGCCGATGCCCCACTGCACCACGAACACGCCAACAAAAATCACCAGGTTGTAGGCCGACAGCGCACGCCCCGCCAGCGCCTGCGGGAACGCCATGGCCACGGCGGGCTGCGACAACGACACAAAGGTGCACGACACGCAGAAGAGCGCCCAGGCCCCGCCCCCGGCTTGCGGCCCGGCCACGATGATGCCCAGCAGCACGATCGAGCACAGCGGCAACCCCCAGGCCATGAGCCTGTCGGCACCAAAACCCTTGCGCAACAGCCAGGGATTGAGCATGCCCCAGGTCCAGAAGGTGCACAGCATGGACACATTGATCCAGAACAGTCCGGTAGCCGCCTCCAGAGCGGTGTAGCCCGCCACACGCTGCATCCACGGCCCGGCCCACAGGGTCTGCATCGCCACCATGCCGCCGTAGCAGAAGAACCCCAGTGGCGCGAGGCGTTGGAAGTAAGGGTGGCGCCACACCACGCCATAACCCTGGGGCACGGCCTCAGCAGCACTGGATTCAGCCTTCGCCTGCGTCGCCGGCCCCCAGCCGGGCACCCAGAGGGCTATCACCACCATCGACAGCGCAATCAGCACCGCCAGCCCCCAGAACAGCGGGCGCCAGCCCACCAGCGGCAAGGCCCATTGCACCGGAAGTGTGGACGCCACCATGCCCAGCGAGCCGGTCATCAGCATCCACGAATTCGCCCGCATCTGGGCCACAGGGTCCAGCCAACGCCGGTAGCCCGTGAGCGGCGCCATCAGGCAAGCGCTGACACCCGCGCCACACAACACGCGCCCTGCCAGCAGCCCCGAAAACCCGGTGGCCGCCGAGAACACCAGGCTGCCCACCACGGCCACGCCCAGAAACCCCAGCGCAACCTTTTTGGGCCCGTGGCGGTCCAGCCAGGTGCCCAACGGCAGCTGCGTGGCCGAAAAGCCCAGAAAGTAGCCCCCGGCCAGCAGCCCCAGGTCACGCGCCTGCAGCGCAAACTCAGCCGCCAGCGTGGGCGCCAGCGTGGCCGTCACCGCCCGCACCAAAGCGGACAAGAAGTAGGCAAACGCAAAGGCCAGAAAAACAATGACGGCAGAGCGCCGCGACAACACGCCGCACGACACGCTGCTCATGGCAGCGCCAGGCCGGCAAAAAATTGCTCGGCCACCTCGGCGCGGGGCTTCTGGCTGTAGACCACCGCGTGGAACAGTCGCACCTCGGGGCCCGCCGCGCGCGCAAACCACACGGCCTGCGCCGTGACCGCCGAGCCATCGGCCCGCTGGCCCTGGACTGCAGTGCGCAACGATTGCGGTAGCGGCAAGGCGCCGCGCGGTGTGTAGGGGGTGTCGGCCGCCGAGGTGGCTGCCTGCGGCCCCAGGCGCGCGAGCACCGCCGCGCGCCAGTGGGTGAGCGCCGCGCCCACCTGGGCCGGATCGGCCAGTGCCGCGTGAGACACCGCAAACGTCGCGCCATCGGCATCGCAGCCCACCATGGCCAGCGCCACAGGCGCCCCGGCCAGTTCCACCGTGCGGGTGGCCTGGTCGGGCTTGCAGGGCAGCGTGATGGTGAGGCCCGCCTCGGGCAGGGGCACGGTGCGCCAGTTCAGCGCGGGGCTGCAGCCCGCCAGCAGCAGGGCCAGCGCCCCGGTCAATGTCCTATGCATCGGCCCATTATCGACAGAGCGTCGGCAGAGCGGCCCGAACTTTTGCTGCGGGGCCGACTCGACCCCCTGGGCCAGCCCTCCGGCACAATGCCGGGTGGGCCTCAGAGGCTCGTTCTTTCTGGATGATGGTGAAACCATGGCGATCAAGCATTGGGCAGCAGGTGTGGCAGTGGCAGCGTTTGCGGCCGTGGGCGCGTACGTGTACCTGGACACGGGCCGCGCCGAAGCGCCCGCATCGACCTTTGTGCTGCTGGATGGCTCCAGCCAATCCACCGCCGACCTGAAGGGCAAGGTCACCCTGGTGAACTTCTGGGCCACGAGCTGCACCACCTGCGTGGCTGAGATGCCCGAGATCGTTGCCACCTACAACAAGTACAACGCCAAAGGGTTTGAGACCCTGGCCGTGGCCATGAGCTACGACCCGCCCAGCTACGTAGTCAACTTTGCCGAAACGCGCAAGCTGCCCTTCAAGGTGGCCATCGACAACACCGGCGCCGTGGCCAAGGCCTGGGGCGATGTGCGCCTGACGCCCTCGACCTTCATCGTCAACAAGCGCGGCGAGATCGTGAAAACCTACGTGGGTGCGCCCAATTTCCCTGAGCTGCACCAGCTCATCGAGAAGCTGCTGGCGGAGACCTGAGCCACCGCCAAACGCCAAAAACAAAAGGCTGATTTCGTACGAAATCAGCCTTTTGCGCTTTCCTGACAAGCGTTAGAAGCTATCCATTTTTCAGAATGACTCCGCAACTGGCGCGGCCCAGAGCAGCGGACGCCGTGCAAGGGCCGCCACGTCGCGTGGGCGGCGCTTCGCATGCGTGCCCTGGCGTCGTCCCCCTTCCCGAATCGCTCAGCGATTCGAGACAAGGGGGAAGCGGCGCAGCCGCTCAGGGGGTCGCCCCTTATTTCGCACGATAGCTGTCGTGGCAGGCCTTGCAGGTGCCTGCAGCAGCGCCAAACGCGGTCTTGAGGTTGTCGAGGTTGCCCGTCTTGGCGGCAGCGGCCAACTTGACCGACTCGGCCTGCAGCTTGTCGGAATGCTCCTTGAACTTGGCCTGCTCCGTCCAGATCTCCGGCAGCGCCTTGGTGGGAGCGCCCTTGTCCGTGCCCGCGCCAAAACCGGCCCAGGGCAGCTTGGCCATTTCGGCCACCACTTCTGCGTTCTCCTGCGCGGCCTTGGCGTCAAACGGCACGCGGCCATTGGCCATTGCGCCCAGGCGGCCGAAATGCTGGCCCATCACGAAGAACGCGCTTTGGCGGTATTTGATGGCGTCCTCGGCCTTGGCAAACTGGGCCGAGGCGGGGGCCGACACGGTCAGCGTGGCAGCGGCAAGGGCAAATGCGGCAAGTGCTTTCATGGGAAATTTCCTTTTTCGTGGGGTGGGCGCCCACCTTGGGGCCCGCTGGCAGTATGCCGCGTCAGACCTTTTTTCGCATGGCCAGGGCACTTCCGGCCGCGCGTGGCCTCATTCACAATGCGTCCATCTCCGCTCGCCTTCACTGCCATGACGCCACACACCGTACGCATCTGGGATCTTCCCACCCGCATCTTTCACTGGGCCCTGGCCACCTGCGTGGTGGGGCTGGTCATCACCGCCAAGGTGGGCGGCAACGCCATGGAATGGCACTTTCGCCTGGGCTACGCAGTGCTGGCGCTCCTGGTGTTCCGGGTGGTCTGGGGGCTTGTCGGCGGACGCTGGTCGCGCTTCTCGGCTTTTCTCTACTCACCCGCTCGACTGTTGCGCTACCTGCGCGGCAACGCCCACCCCGAAGACAATGTCGGGCACAGCCCGCTGGGGGCGCTGTCGGTATTTGCATTGCTGGCGGTGCTGGGCGCGCAGGTGGGCACCGGCCTGCTGAGCGACGATGAAATCGCTTTTGCGGGGCCGCTCACACGTTTTGTCTCCAACGCCGTGGTAGGCCAGGCGACGGGTTACCACAAGGAAATCGGGCAGTACCTCGTGCTCGGCCTTGTTGCACTGCATGTACTGGCTGTGTTGTTTTATGTGACCGTGCGCAAACACACCCTGGTGCGGCCCATGCTGGGCGGCGACAAGGCTCTGCCCGAGCCCGCCGCCCCCTCGCGCGACGACGCGCTGAGCCGCGCCCTGGCGCTGCTGGTGCTGGCCGGCAGCGTGGGACTGGCCTGGTGGGTCTCGTCACTGGCCATGGCGGCGGGGTTCTGACGGGCTGCTCTAAGGACGACCTCGCTACACTGCGGCTTCCATCGTTTTGCCCCCTCGCGTTTTGGACAAGCCTTCCATCACCCTGCGAACCCCCAGCACCCCTGCCGAGCTGGACGCCGTGCGCGACATCTTCCGGGAATACGCCAGCACTCTGGGCGTAGACCTGTGTTTTCAAGGCTTCGACGCCGAGCTCGCACAGCTGCCTGGCGACTACGCCGAGCCACGCGGCGCCCTGCTGGTGGCCGAAGTCGAAGGCGCCGTGGCCGGCTGCTGCGCGCTGCGCCCCCTGGACACCGCCGACTACCCCAATGCCAGCGAGATGAAGCGCCTGTTTGTGCGCAAGGCGTTTCGCGGTTTTGGCCTGGGACGCGAACTCGCTGAGGCCATGCTGGACCGCGCCCGGCAGGCCGGTTATGCCTGTGTCCTGCTCGACACATTGGACGACATGGAATCCGCCCGCGCGCTTTACACCGACCTGGGGTTTGAGGAGATTCCCCCTTACTACCACAACCCCATTGCCGGGGCGCATTACCTCAAGGTCGATATTTTTTGAGCCTTTTTTCGACGTCCCCGCGCACCCCATAAGCATTAATTGCTATTATTTTAATAGCAAATGGCAGCTCACAGTGGCCAGACGCCAAGCATGTCGAGCCTGTACAGGCTTGGGCCGTGCGGCAGCCCCACGGGGTTTTCCCCCTAATGTGGTTTTGCACGCTTGACAGCACAGTTTGTGGCCAAACGCGCCGAACGCACGCGCCTGAAGGGAGAAGTCCACTGGGCTGGCCAGTGACTGGCACCGGTGCGCAAGGACAAGATCCTGCTGCTGTTCGATGCCATCCGATTCTGGGACGCTCCTTAACGTGAAATCACCTCATGGTCAGGGTGGCTCTGCCACCCTGACCATGAAACTAAGGACAACGGAACTCAGGCCTTCTGGGCTTGCTGCAGCAGCGTCTCCGCGTCGCTGACTTCGAACTTGCCAGGGCCTTCCACATTGAGTGTGAGCACCTTGCCGTCGCGCACCAGCATCGAGTAGCGGTTGCTGCGCAGGCCCAGGCCCTTGCCCGTCAAGTCCAGGGTGAGGCCGGTGGCCTTGGCGAAGGTCGCATCGCCGTCGCCCAGCATGCGCACCTTGCCGGCGGTCTTCTGGTCACGCGCCCAGGCGCCCATCACAAAGGCGTCGTTCACGCTCACACACCAGATTTCATCCACGCCAGCGGCCTTGAACTCGGCGGCCTTTTCGACATAGCCGGGCACATGCTTGGCCGAGCAGGTGGGGGTGAAAGCACCAGGCAGCGCAAACAGGGCAATGGTCTTGCCCGCCGTGGCCTTTTCCACCGGCACGGGGTTCGGGCCAATGCTGCAGCCTTCGCCCTCGACTTCGGAATATTCCATCAGCGTGCTGGCAGGCAGGGTGTCACCGACTTTGATCATTGTTATCTCCTTGGGGTTGATTGAGATGGGGGGGAGAGGTCAACGGACCCGGGTGGGCCCGGGAATTTGCCGAGGCAATCAAAAAAAGGTTACCCACAAAGCAAAACGACCCACATTGTGGGTCGTTTTGAAGGGCGTTGCAGACCGGGGATATACCCCGGGCTTCAATGCATCGCTGCTTGTTACAGCAGGCCGGCCTTTTGCACCAAGCGGGTAGCCACCCAGTTCTTGGTCTTGGAGAGCGGACGGCTCTCTGTGATTTCGATCATGTCGCCCAGCTTGTACTCGCCCTTTTCATCATGGGCGTGGTACTTGCTCGACTTGGCCACGATCTTGCCGTAGAGCTCGTGCTTCACACGACGCTCGACCAGCACGGTCACAGTCTTTTGACGCTTGTCGCTGACCACCTTGCCAATCAAGGTGCGCTTGAGGGATTTTTTAGCTTCCGTCATGTCGGCTCCTTACTTGGCGGCTTGCTTTTCAGCAAGGATGGTCTTGGCACGTGCGATATCACGGCGGGTAGTGCGCAGCGTATTGGTGTTAGCCAATTGCTGCGTAGCCTTTTGCATGCGCAGGCCGAAGTGGGCCTTTTGCAGCGCCTTGATTTCGGCTTCGATGCCAGCAACGTCTTTTTGGCGCAGTTCAGTAGCTTTGGTCATTTTCATGGTCTCCTGAATTACGCGCCGAGGTGACGGCTGACGAACGTGGTGCGCAGCGGCAGCTTGGCGGCAGCCAGGCGGAACGCTTCGCGGGCCAGTTCTTCGGGCACACCAACGATTTCGAACACGATCTTGCCGGGCTGGATTTCGGCCACGTAGTACTCGGGGTTGCCCTTACCGTTACCCATACGCACTTCTGCGGGCTTGGTAGAGATCGGCTTGTCCGGGAACACACGGATCCAGATACGGCCGCCACGCTTGACGTGACGCGAGATCGCACGACGTGCAGCTTCGATCTGACGGGCCGTCAGACGGCCACGATCGGTGCACTTCAGACCGAAATCACCGAAGGCAACGGAGGCACCCCGCGTTGCGACGCCAGTGTTACGGCCCTTTTGCTCTTTGCGGTATTTACGGCGAGCAGGTTGCAGCATAGTTATTCTCCTTTACCGTCCGCTGCTGTAGCGGGCGCGGCGACTTTGCGTACGCGCTTAACGGCGGTGTTATCAGCGCCACCAGCTTCCGCTGGCTTGTCGCTGCCGTCGGCCGGAGCGGTGTTGCCACCGACAGGACGACGTGGGCCACGGCCTGCGCCTGGACGGTCGCCACCTGGGCGGCCATCACGGCGTGGGCCGCGTGGGCGGCGCTCTTCGTCTGGACGAGGCGTTTCCACGGCTGGCAGGTCGTTACGACCCAGCGTGTCACCCTTGTAGACCCAGACCTTGACGCCGATCACACCGTAGGTGGTCTTGGCTTCAGAGGTACCGTAGTCGATGTCCGCACGCAGCGTGTGAAGTGGCACGCGGCCTTCACGGTACCACTCGCAGCGAGCGATTTCGATACCGTTCAGACGGCCGGACGACATGATCTTGATGCCCTGGGCACCCAGACGCATGGCGTTCTGCATGGCGCGCTTCATGGCGCGGCGGAACATGATGCGCTTTTCGAGCTGTTGCGTGATGCTGTCGGCGATCAGCTTGGCATCGATTTCGGGCTTGCGCACTTCTTCGATGTTCACTGCGACAGGCACGCCCAGGCGCGACGCGAGTTCCTTCTTCAGGTTCTCGATGTCTTCACCCTTCTTGCCGATCACCACA
This sequence comes from Acidovorax sp. HMWF029, assembly GCF_003060895.1. GTDB lineage: Bacteria > Pseudomonadota > Gammaproteobacteria > Burkholderiales > Burkholderiaceae_C > Acidovorax. The sequence continues at coordinate 22,541 of NZ_QAIH01000136.1, forward strand.
CCAGGACGTGCCGAGTAAATGGTGATGCGGGCGTTCTTGGCAGGGCGCTCGATCAGGATGCGCGACACAGCCGCGTTCTTGAGCTTGGCCTTCAGGTACTCACGCACCTTGATGTCTTCGGCCAGCATGCCCGCGAAGTCACGGTTGCTGGCGTACCAACGGCTGGACCAGTTGCGGCTGACCGCAAGGCGGAAGCCGGTAGGATGGATTTTCTGTCCCATAGTCTTCCCGAGCCTTTAGTTGCCAACCGTCACGTACACATGGCACGTGGGCTTGCTGATGCGGTTGCCGCGGCCTTTGGCGCGCGCGGTGAAGCGCTTGAGCGTGGTGCCTTGTTCGACGTAGATGGTCTTGACCTTCAGTTCGTCGATGTCAGCGCCATCGTTGTGTTCGGCGTTGGCGATGGCCGACTCCAGAACCTTCTTGACGATACCAGCAGCTTTTTTCTGCGTGAACGTCAGGATGTTCAGAGCCTGATCCACCTTCTTGCCGCGGATCAGATCGGCGACCAGACGGCCCTTATCGACCGACAGACGGACGCCCCGGAGGACTGCACGTGTTTCAGACATGGTCGTTCCTTACTTCTTCGCTTTTTTGTCAGCGGGGTGACCCTTGAAGGTGCGCGTCAGGGCGAATTCGCCCAGCTTGTGGCCCACCATCTGGTCGGTGACATAGACCGGCACGTGTTGCTTGCCGTTGTGCACGGCGATGGTCAGACCGATGAACTCGGGCAGAACCATGGAACGACGCGACCAGGTCTTGACTGGTTTCTTGTCCTTGGTGGCAACGGCCTTTTCGACCTTGGCCAGCAAGTGATGGTCAACAAATGGACCCTTTTTGAGAGAGCGAGTCATCTGTTACCCCTTACTTCTTGCGACGCGACACGATCATGATCTGTGTGCGCTTGTTGTTACGGGTGCGATAACCCTTGGTCAGATTGCCCCAAGGATCGACTGCATGGCGGCCTTCGCCGGTGCGGCCTTCGCCACCACCGTGAGGGTGATCCACCGGGTTCATGGCCACGCCGCGAACCGTTGGGCGAATACCCATCCAGCGCTTCACACCGGCCTTGCCCAGTTGGCGCAGGCTGTGTTCTTCGTTGGCCACTTCGCCAATGGTGGCGCGGCATTCGATGTGGATCTTGCGCACTTCACCCGAGCGCATACGCACTTGGGCGTAGGTGCCTTCGCGGGCCAGCAGGGTTGCCGAAGCACCAGCCGAGCGGGCGATCTGAGCACCGGCACCGGGCTTGAGCTCGATGCAGTGGATGGTCGAACCCACGGGGATGTTGCGGATAGGCAGCGTGTTGCCAGCGCGAATTGGGGCTTCCGAACCGGACAGCAGGGTTGCGCCCACTTCCAGGTTGCGGGGAGCGATGATGTAGCGACGCTCGCCGTCGGCATAGCACACCAGAGCGATGTGGGCCGTACGGTTCGGGTCGTACTCAATGCGCTCAACCTTGGCCGGAATGCCGTCCTTGTTGCGCTTGAAGTCCACCACACGGTAGTGGTGCTTGTGACCACCGCCCTTGTGGCGGGTGGTGATGTGACCGTTGTTGTTGCGGCCAGCCTTCTGGAACTGAGGCTCCAGCAGCGGCGCAAACGCCTCACCCTTGTACAGGTGGTCACGCGTGACCTTCACCACAGCACGTTGGCCAGGCGAAGTGGGTTTCATCTTGATAACGGCCATGATTAAGCAGCCTCCCCAGACAGGTTCAGCTCTTGACCTGGCTGCAGCGTGACGTATGCCTTGCGAACATTGTCGCGGCGGCCCACGGTCTTGCCGAAGCGCTTGGTCTTGCCTTTGGTGTTCACCACGGAAACGCCCTTGACCTCGACCTTGAACATCAATTCCACAGCGGCCTTGATTTCTGGCTTGGTAGCGTTCTGCAGCACCTTGAACGTCACAGCATTGGACTTTTCAGCAACCATGGTGGCCTTTTCGGACACGATGGGAGCGACCAGCACTTGCATCAGACGACCTTCGTCAAACTTGAGCGTGCTCATGCGAACATCTCCTTGAGTTTGTCGATTGCACCCTTGGTGACGAGCACTTTCTTGAATCGGACCAGCGACACGGGATCGGCGTAACGGGGCTCAACGACGAGCACGTTCACCAGATTACGGGAGGCCAGGTACAGGTTTTCGTCCACTTCGTCGGCAATCACCATCACCGATTGCAGGTTCATCGCCTTGAACTTGTCGGCCAGGACCTTGGTCTTGGGGGAGTCAAGCTTCAGCGAATCGACCACAGCCAGACGGCCTTCGCGGGCCAGCTGCGACAAGATGGCAGACATACCGGCGCGGTACATCTTCTTGTTGATCTTCTGCGTGAAATTTTCGTCAGGCATGTTCGGGAAAATCCGACCACCCCCACGCCACAGCGGCGAGGAAGTCATACCTGCACGTGCGTTACCCGTACCCTTTTGCTTGAAAGGCTTCTTGGTCGAGTGACGGACTTGTTCGCGGTCTTTTTGAGCGCGAGTGCCTTGGCGTGCGTTGGCCTGGTAGGCCACCACGATCTGGTGCACCAGATCTTCGTTGTATTCACGACCGAACACGGTTTCGGGAACATCCAGCTTGGATGCGCCTTGGCCTTGGTCATTCAGGAGTTCGAGCTGCATTAGTTCGCTCCTTTGGAGGCTTTGGCCTTGATGGCGGGACGCACCGTCACGAACCCACCCTTGGAGCCCGGAATAGCGCCCTTGATCAAGAGCAGTTGACGCGCTTCGTCGATGCGGATGACATCGAGGTTTTGCGTGGTCTTGGTGACGTCGCCGAGGTGGCCCGTCATGCGCTTGCCGGGGAACACGCGACCGGGGTCTTGTGCCATACCGATGGAGCCGGGCACGTTGTGCGAACGGCTGTTACCGTGCGACGCGCGCTGCGAGGCCATGTTGTGGCGCTTGATGGTACCGGCGTAGCCCTTACCAATCGAAGTACCTTGCACATCGACCTTCTGGCCCACGGCGAACACATCCGCCACTGGAACTGCGGCACCCGCGGCGTATTTGCCAGCGGTTTCAGCGGTCACGCGGAATTCCTGGATGATTTCACCGGCTTCCACACCTGCCTTGGCAAGGTGGCCGGCTTCTGGCTTGGTCACGCGCGATGCTTTGCGCGAACCGAACGTGACCTGCAGGGCCACGTAGCCATCGTTCTCTTGGGTTTTGACCTGGGTAACGCGGTTGTTGGACACATCCACCACCGTGACAGGCACTGCGTCCCCATCATCGGTGAACAGACGCATCATGCCCACTTTGCGACCCAGCAACCCGAGGGAGTTGCTCAGACTCATTGGTTTTCTCCAAAACTTTCACCGCTGCGACTTCAATTGGCCTCAGCGTTTTTGCTCAGCACTTGCGCGCCAGCGTGCGAAAGAAGGTTAATAAAACTCCACCCAAACCCCACAACTTTGCAGGCGCGAGAAAGGCGAAGCCCTAAAGTATAACGCGGACTGCTTTTTCAAGCAAGTCCGCGTTACACACCGCTTGACTGACCCTTGCGGGCCAGCCTTCCGGGATTACTGCAGCTTGATTTCGACGTCCACGCCAGCAGGCAGGTCGAGCTTCATCAGTGCGTCCACCGTCTTGTCGGTGGGGTCCACGATGTCCATCAGGCGCTGGTGCGTGCGGATTTCCAGCTGGTCACGCGACGTCTTGTTGACGTGGGGCGAGCGCAGGATGTCGAAACGCTTCATGCGGGTCGGCAGGGGCACGGGGCCCTTGACGATGGCGCCGGTGCGCTTGGCGGTGTCGACGATCTCGGCAGCGGACTGGTCGATCAGCTTGTAGTCAAACGCCTTCAGACGGATGCGGATTTTTTGCTTGGACATGGCAAGTTCCTTGTTCTGCTTATGAATTAAGCAATGATCTTTGCCACGACGCCAGCGCCCACCGTGCGGCCGCCTTCGCGAATAGCGAAGCGCAGACCTTCTTCCATGGCGATGGGGTTGATCAGCTTCACAGTGATCGACACGTTGTCACCAGGCATGACCATTTCCTTGTCGGCTGGCAGCTCGATAGCACCAGTCACGTCGGTCGTGCGGAAGTAGAACTGAGGACGGTAGTTGTTGAAGAAAGGCGTGTGACGGCCACCTTCGTCCTTGGACAGAACGTACACCTCAGCCGTGAAGTGGGTGTGGGGCTTGATCGAGCCGGGCTTGCACAGCACTTGGCCGCGTTCCACGTCTTCGCGCTTGGTACCGCGCAGCAGCAGGCCCACGTTGTCGCCAGCTTGACCTTGGTCCAGCAGCTTGCGGAACATTTCCACGCCGGTGCAGATGGTCTTTTGCGTGTCGCGGATACCGACGATTTCGATTTCTTCGCCGACCTTGATGATGCCGCGCTCCACGCGACCGGTCACCACGGTGCCACGACCGGAGATGGAGAACACATCTTCCACGGGCATCAGGAAAGCACCGTCCACAGCGCGCTCTGGCGTGGGGATGTAGGTGTCCAGGGCTTCAGCCAGCTTCATGATGGCTTCTTCACCCAGCTTGCCCTTGTCGCCTTCCAGGGCGAGCTTGGCAGAGCCGCGCACGATAGGGGTGTCGTCGCCTGGGAAGTCGTACTTGTCCAGGAGTTCGCGCACTTCCATTTCGACGAGTTCCAGCAGCTCTTCGTCGTCCACCATGTCGCACTTGTTCAGGAACACGATGATGTAAGGCACGCCCACTTGGCGGGCAAGCAGGATGTGCTCACGGGTCTGGGGCATGGGGCCGTCAGCGGCCGAGCAAACCAGAATGGCGCCGTCCATCTGGGCAGCGCCGGTGATCATGTTCTTCACATAGTCGGCGTGGCCAGGGCAGTCCACGTGGGCGTAGTGGCGGTTGGCCGTTTCGTATTCCACGTGGGCGGTGTTGATCGTGATACCGCGGGCTTTTTCTTCGGGCGCTGCGTCGATCTGGTCGTAGGCCTTGGCTTCGCCGCCGAACTTGGCCGACAGCACGGTAGCGATGGCTGCCGTCAGGGTCGTCTTGCCATGGTCCACGTGGCCGATCGTGCCCACGTTGACGTGGGGCTTGGTGCGTTCAAACTTACCTTTTGCCATTTCAATTCTCCAAAGAGCAATCCCTGTGTAGTGGTTTTACGTCTGCATCTGGTTGCTTGTTCACCCCGCACAGGAAACAGGGTGGCACCGGATCGCAGACAAAACAAAGCCCAGGCCAAAGAGGCCCGGGCAAACTGCCTATTTACTTGGCGCGTGCTGCCATGATGGCTTCAGACACGTTGCGAGGCGCTTCGCTGTAGTGCTTGAATTCCATCGTGTAGGTGGCGCGGCCTTGCGACATGGAGCGCAGAGTCGTGGAGTAGCCGAACATTTCGGACAGGGGCACTTCGGCCTTGATGGCCTTGCCGCCACCCACCATGTCGTCCATGCCTTGCACCATGCCGCGACGGCTGGACAAGTCGCCCATCACGTTACCGGCGTAGTCTTCAGGTGTTTCCACTTCCACGGCCATCATAGGTTCCAGAATGACCGGACCGGCCTTCTTGCAACCTTCCTTGAAGCCGAAGATGGCGGCCATCTTGAACGCCAGTTCGTTCGAGTCCACATCGTGGTACGAACCGAAGTGCAGCGTGACCTTGACGTCAACCACAGGGTAGCCAGCCAGCACGCCTTGCGTCACGGCTTCGTTGATACCCTTTTCCACGGCCGGGATGAATTCGCGAGGAACCACACCACCCTTGATCGCGTCCACGAACTCGATGCCCTTGCCGGCTTCGTTGGGTTCGATCTTGAGCACAACGTGCCCGTACTGGCCCTTACCACCGGACTGGCGCACGAACTTGCCTTCGGCCTCTTCCACTGTCTTGCGGATGGTTTCGCGGTAGGCCACTTGGGGCTTGCCCACGTTGGCTTCCACACCGAATTCGCGCTTCATGCGGTCCACGATGATTTCGAGGTGCAGCTCGCCCATGCCACCGATGATGGTCTGGCCGGATTCTTCATCGGTCTGCACGCGGAACGATGGGTCTTCTGCAGCCAGGCGCGACAGGGCGATACCCATCTTTTCCTGGTCAGCCTTGGACTTGGGTTCCACGGCCTGGCGAATCACGGGCTCAGGGAACACCATGCGCTCCAGGGTCACCACGGCGGCTGGATCACACAGGGTTTCGCCCGTGGTCACGTCCTTCAGGCCCACGCAAGCAGCGATGTCACCGGCGCGGATTTCGTCCACTTCCTGGCGCTCGTTGGCGTGCATCTGCACGATACGGCCGATACGTTCCTTCTTGCCACGCACGGGGTTGTACACGGTGTCGCCCTTGGAGAGCACGCCGGAGTACACACGCACGAACGTCAGCTGACCCACGAACGGGTCGGTCATCAGCTTGAAAGCCAGAGCCGAGAACTTCTCGCTGTCATCCGCCTTGCGAGTGACTTCCTTGTCGTCTTCATCGAAGCCAGGCACGGGAGGCACATCCAGAGGCGAAGGCATGAGTTCGATCACGGCGTCCAGCATGCGCTGCACACCCTTGTTCTTGAACGCCGTGCCGCACAGCATGGGCTGAATTTCGCCATTGATGGTGCGCGTACGCAGGCCTTGGGTGATCTCTTCTTCCGACAGATCGCCCTCTTCCAGGTACTTGTTCATCAGGTCTTCCGAGGCTTCTGCCGCTGCCTCGACCATCTTTTCGCGCCATTCCTTGGCCACTTCTACCAGGTCCGCCGGAATGTCTTCGAAGGTAAACTTCATGCCCTGGGAAGCTTCATCCCAGATGATGGCCTTCATCTTGCGCAGGTCGACCACGCCCTTGAAGTTTTCTTCGGCACCAATCGGGATCACGATCGGCACGGGGCTGGCCTTCAGGCGCAGCTTCATCTGGTCCACAACCTTGAAGAAGTTGGCACCGGTACGGTCCATCTTGTTCACAAACGCCAGACGTGGCACCTTGTACTTGTTGGCCTGGCGCCACACGGTCTCCGACTGGGGCTGCACGCCACCCACAGCGCAGTACACCATGCAGGCACCGTCCAGCACGCGCATGGAACGCTCCACTTCGATCGTGAAGTCCACGTGACCGGGGGTGTCGATGATGTTGATGCGGTGCTCGGGGAAGGACATGTCCATGCCCTTCCAGAAACAGGTCGTGGCAGCCGAGGTGATCGTGATGCCGCGCTCTTGCTCTTGCTCCATCCAGTCCATGGTGGCCGCGCCGTCGTGCACTTCACCAATCTTGTGGTTCACGCCGGTGTAGAAAAGAATACGCTCGGTCGTGGTGGTCTTGCCGGCGTCAATGTGGGCCGAGATACCGATGTTGCGGTAACGCTCGAGGGGGGTCTTGCGAGCCATGGTGGATCCTTGGATGGGTCGTGTTATTCGGGGGACGGGCCAACATTGTTGCGCTGCAACCCGTCAATTTTGTGACCGCCTCAATCGCCACAAGGCTGCAGGCAAAAATGCTTGCAGCCTTGCGTCTGGCGACGAAAACGGCTCGTCGATTTAGAAGCGGAAGTGGCTGAATGCCTTGTTGGCTTCTGCCATGCGGTGCACTTCGTCACGCTTCTTCATGGCGCCGCCACGGCCTTCGGTGGCTTCCAGCAGTTCGTTGGCCAGACGTTGGGCCATCGACTTTTCACCACGCTTGCGGGCGGCTTCCTTGATCCAGCGCATGGACAGGGCCAGACGACGGACAGGACGCACTTCCACGGGCACCTGGTAGTTGGCACCGCCCACGCGGCGGGACTTCACTTCCACCATGGGCTTCACGTTGTTGATGGCAACAGTGAAGGCTTCCAGAGGGTCCTTGTCGGGGTGCTTCTTCTCGATCAGTTCCAGGGCGCCGTAAATGATGCGCTCTGCAACTGCCTTCTTGCCGCCTTCCATGATCACGTTCATGAATTTGGACAGCTCTACATTGCCGAACTTGGGATCCGGCAGGATTTCACGTTTGGGGACTTCGCGACGACGTGGCATTTTTTACCTCTATCTTTGCTTCAGTTGGCGTCTTTTCAGACACCGCGAGAGTCATTAAAACTCCCACTTACTCGACCCGCGCAGAACACCTGCGTTTGGGGTCACTACGCTGGATCACCGCGCCACGCGGGAAACAGCACCGAAAATTCTTTGCAAAAAAGCGCAGGGCTTACTTGGCCTTGGGCTTCTTGGCGCCGTACTTGGAGCGCGCTTGCTTGCGGTCTTTCACGCCTTGCAAGTCGAGCGAACCGCGCACGATGTGGTAACGCACACCGGGCAAGTCCTTCACACGACCGCCGCGAACCAGCACCACGCTGTGTTCCTGCAGGTTGTGGCCTTCACCGCCGATGTAGGAGATCACCTCGAAACCGTTGGTCAGGCGCACCTTGGCAACCTTACGCAGAGCGGAGTTAGGCTTCTTAGGCGTCGTGGTGTACACACGGGTGCACACGCCGCGGCGCTGTGGAGAGTTTTCCATCGCAGGGCTCTTGGACTTGGTCTTTTCGACCTCGCGCCCCTGACGGACCAGTTGATTGATGGTTGGCATGAAATACGTCCCTAAACGTAAAAAACGAAAACGTGAAACCCTTCGGAAATTCCGAAAAGCCTTCTAATGTAGCAGCAAGGCCCCAAACGGGCAAGCGCCAAGCGGTTCTCCCTGGAAACCCAGGCACAAGATGAAAGCCACCAGCCGCCGAAAGAGCGCACCCCATGCCAGCGCCGCCGCGCAAAGGCAGCCCCCGCCGCACGGGCTGCGCCCCTCAGGAGGAAGGCGCGAAGCGACTCAGGGGGAGCCCGATCACTTGATCCAGAGGCGGATCGCGTCCCAGGCCCGGCCCACGATGCCCGCCTGCTCCACCCCTTCCAGTGCCAGCAGGGGCACTTCACCCACCATTTGCTCGCCCAGCATCACCTTGAGGGTGCCGACAGACTGGCCCTTGGCGTAGGGCGCCACCAATGGATCAGGGCGGGAGATCTGGGTGGTGATCTTGCCAGCGCTTCCCGAAGGCACGGCCACGACGATGGCCTGTTCGCGGCCGATTTTCAGCACGCTGTCCTTGCCCTTCCAGACAGCAGGCGTGGCAACGGGCTTGCCCGCGTCAAACAGCTTGACGGCCTCGAATGCGGTGTAGCCCCAGTTCAGCAGCTTCTGGCTTTCGTTCGCGCGGGCGTTTTCGCTCGCCGCACCCAGCACGATGGACAACAGGCGGCGCTGACCCACGCCGGGGAATTCGCGCTTGGATGTGGCCACCAGGCAATAGCCCGCCGCGGCGGTGTGGCCGGTCTTGAGGCCGTCCACGGTCGGATCGCGGAACAGCAGCGAATTGCGGTTGTTGCCGTTGGATGCGGGGGTGCCCGGGTAGCTGTACTGCTTGGTGGAGTAGTAGTGCATGTACTCCGGGAAGTCCTTCATCAGGCGCATGGCCAGCACGGACAGGTCGCGCGCCGTGGTGGTGTGGCCGGGTTCGGTCAGGCCTTCGGGGTTCTTGTAGCTTGTGCCGTTCATGCCCAGGGCCTTGGCCTGGTCGTTCATGAGCTTGACGAAGTTCTCGGCCGTTCCGCCCACGCCTTCGGCCAGGGCCATGGTGGCGTCGTTGCCGGACTGCACGATCATGCCCTTGATGAGGTCTTCGACCGGCACCTGCATCTTGGGGTCGATGAACATGCGCGAACCGGGCATCTTCCAGGCGCGCACGCTCACAGGCAGCTTCTGGTCCAACGCGATCTTCTTGGCGCGCAGGGCATCAAACACGAGGTAGCCCGTCATGAGCTTGGTGAGCGAGGCCTGCTCCACAGGCGCATCGATGTCCTTGGCGGCCAGCACCTGATTGGCGGTGACATCCACCAGCATGTAGGTGCGCGCGGCGATTTCGGGCGGCTGGGGCGCCTGGGCCAGGGCGCCAAAGGCGGCAGGGGCCACCGCAGCAAAGACAGCCAGGGATCGCAACGCAGACAGGATTCGTTTCATGGGGCAACAGGGGGCTGGGGGGGCTCAAAAAGGAAAGAAATAGCGCGAAGAGAGAAGGGAAAAAGGCCTGCGAGGCCTGGACGCCCTCCTCAGGCGCCCGATTGCAGGTGGCGGACCACCAGATTTTTCAAAAGCGGCAATTGTCCGTGAAAGAAATGCCCGCCCGCCGGGATCACTGTGACAGGCAGTATCTGAGGCCGCGCCCAGTCCATGACGGACGCGAGCGGCACGGTGTCGTCCGCTTCGCCATGCACAACCAGGGTGCGCAGGTGGGCGTCGGGCGGCACGGGAGCCACAGTGAAGCGGCTGGCGGCGGTGCCCACCAGCACGGCCTGGTCCACACGGCCGTCGGGCCAGAGTGCGGCCAGCGCGTGGCTGGTGACAAAGGCGCCGAACGAGAAGCCCGCGAGTGCAATGCGCTGGCCAGCGGCTGCAGGCGCGACCTGCTCCACCACAGCCAGCAAATCCTGCAGCTCGCCACGGCCGTCATCGTGCGTACCCGCGGTGCCCCCCACGCCCCGGAAGTTGAAGCGTACGGCCGTGTAGCCGCATTGCACAAAGGCGCGCGCCAGGGTCTGCACCACCTTGTTGTCCATGGTGCCGCCAAACAGCGGATGGGGGTGGGCAATGATGGCCACACCCCGGTGGCTTGCGCCCTCAGCCAGCGCGGCGCTGTCGCGCACGGCCTCAATGGCGCCTGCGGGGCCGGACAGGGTCAGGCGTTCGGTCTGGGCATTCACGGAATTGCTACTCTATTAATAGCTGAAAACGCTTATCCATCAGGCGCAAGCAGCCAAAATTATTCAAAAAAAACGAGAAATGGAGCCCGTGTCAGCGGCCAAGTTCCGCAGGCGTGACCAGACGCTCCACCACCTGACCGTTCTTGAGGTGCGATTCGACGATCTCGTCGATGTCGGCCGCGTCCACATAGGTGTACCAGGTGCCCTCGGGGTAGACCACGGCCACCGGGCCGCCCGCGCAGCGGTCCAGGCAACCGGCCTTGTTCACACGCACCTTGCCAGCGCCCGCCAGTCCGGCCGCCTTGACCTGGGCCTTGCAGCGGTCAAAACCGGCCTGGGCGTTGTGGTGGGCGCAGCTGTCTTCGCCGTTGGTGCGGTCGTTCAGGCAAAAGAAGATGTGGCGCTGGTAGTAGCCGGGCGCTGCGGCTGGTGCGGAGGAGGTGTCACTCATCCGTGCATTTTAAGTTTGCATATCCCGCCGGGACACCCGCAAAAGCACATACAGCAGCGTGGCATAGGGCCACAGCCAGCCCAGCCACTGCCCCAGGCCATAGAAGCGGATGAAGCGGCCCTGCTCCCAGATCTGCAGGGTCTGGGCGAAATATGCGCTGGTGGGCGCCTGGTTGAGCAGCGCCAGGTGCCAGGCAAGCGCCAGCAGCAGCATGGCGGCACAGGCCCGGCGCGGCAGGGCCACCAGCAGCAAGGCCAGCGCCAGCGCACCCCACACACCCACGCGCACGGGCATGCTCATCCACTCCCAAGCGTGCACCGGGCCCCAGCTCAGCGCGGCTGACAGTGCCGTGAGGACCACGCCCACCACCACCACCCCCAGCGCAAACAGCGCACGCCGCCCCATCTGGCGAATCACGCAGTAGCCCAGCAGGCATGGGATGAGCAGCCCCAGCGTGACGCACAGCAGCTCGCCACTGGGCGAAAGCGGGTCGAGCGCTGCCTCGCGCAGGGGCAGCCAGTCCAGAAATGGGGTATCGGCCAGCAGCTCAATGAGCGCCGACTCCAGGCGCTCCAACACCTGGCCCAGGCCAAAAGGCACGGCCGCCGGGAACAGCAGCGCCATCGGCCACAGCGCCAGCAGCACCATGCCCCCGCTGGCGTCCGAGACGAACCAGCGCGAGCGAAAGTCGCTCCAGCGGTCCAGCGCGCCCAGGCGCTCCAGCAGGGCTGCGCTCAGGGCGCCTGCCATCGTGCCCCCAATGTTGAGCAGCAGGTCCAGGTTGGACGGCACCCGCCGGGGCAGATAAATCTGCAAAAA
>NZ_QAIH01000136.1:34449-37995 GCF_003060895.1 Acidovorax sp. HMWF029
GGCTGCGCTCAGGGCGCCTGCCATCGTGCCCCCAATGTTGAGCAGCAGGTCCAGGTTGGACGGCACCCGCCGGGGCAGATAAATCTGCAAAAACTCCATCGCCAACGACAGCAGCGCGCCCGCCACGGTGGCCACCGCCACGGCCACCAGCACACGCCGCCAGCCCGAGCGCAGCATGCCCAGCACCAGCAAAAAACCCAGCGGCGCATAACCTGCCGCATTGGTGACCACGTCAAAACCCGTCCAGTACGGCGGGGGCAGACGGGCCAGCAAAAAGACCAGCGGGTCGATGCCCTGCGCACGCCAGCCGTCAAACGGAAACAGGCTCGCAAAAACGACGAGCGCCGTATAGATCAGCGCCAGGGGCCAGGCAGAGGTCTTGTGCACCAGCGTCAGCCCTGCGCCATCAGAACGGCTTGACCACCACCAAAACCACTGCAACCAGCAAGAGCAGGACGGGCGCCTCGTTGAACCAACGGAACCAGACATGGCTTTTGCGGCAGGTACCGTCGGCCAGCTTGCGCAGCAGCACGGCGCAGGCGTGGTGGTAGCCAATTACCAGCACCACCACGGCCAGCTTGGCGTGCATCCAGCCATTGCCAGGGCCCCGACCGATGCCATAGCCCATCCACAGCCACACGCCCAGGGCCAGTGCAGGAACCGCCAGCAGCGTGGTGAAACGCAGCAGCTTGCGCGCCATCAGCAGCAACCGGTCGCGCTCGGCCACGGAGCCGGGAGCCACCATCTGCAGATTGACGAAGATGCGAGGCAAATAGAAAAGGCCGGCAAACCAGCTGGCCACGAAGACGATGTGAAAGGCTTTGACCCAGAGCATGGGCGCAGTTTACGTTCCTGCAAGCTTTGCCACGACCCAGGGCCGGACAAAAAAAGCCCGGCAGTCCGCCGGGCCAGGAAAGCCTGTTTTGCATTGCTGCAATCCGAGGCCCCGCTCAGGGAGGAAAGCGGGGGGCAGCAAGCCGCCCAACGCCAATTTAGCACCGGGCACATCGTGTTACAAGCGGCAATACGAGGGTGGGTGTGCGAGGCACTGCGGCCCGAGACTGGCACGCGCCAAGCCAGTGCGCCCGTGGATCCGGCTTCGCCGGTCCGGGGGGGTGCGTCCCCTTCGGGGGAAGGCGCCGACAGGCGACTCAGGGGGGCTTCATAATCCACATGATGCACCTCCAAAGCCCCGCCCCCTTTCCCCAGAACCGCCCGCGCCGACTGCGCCGCGATGCCTTCACCCGCCGCCTAGTGCGCGAAAACCTGGTCACCGCCGACGACCTGATCTACCCCGTTTTCGTGCACGAGGGCCAGGGCCGCAGCGAGGCCATTGCATCGATGCCGGGCGTGGAGCGCCTGAGCCTGGACCTGCTGCTGCCCGTGGCCGAGGATTGCGTGAAGCTGGGCATCCCGGTGCTGGCGCTGTTCCCGGCGATCGACCCGTCGCTCAAGGCGCCCGACGGCAAAGAGGCGCTGAACCCCGACGGCCTGATCCCGCGCGTGGTGCGGGCTCTCAAAAAGGAATTCCCCGACCTGGGCGTAATGACCGACGTGGCCCTGGACCCGTACACCAGCCACGGCCAGGACGGCGTGCTCGACGCCACCGGCTACATCGTCAACGACGAGACGGTGGAGATCCTGACCGGCCAGGCGCTCACCCATGCCGAGGCAGGCGTGGACATCGTCGCCCCCAGCGACATGATGGACGGGCGCATCGGCGCGATCCGCGAGGCGCTGGAGGTGCAGGGCCACATCCACACCCGCATCATGGCCTACAGCGCCAAATACGCCAGCGCCTTCTACGGCCCCTTCCGCGATGCGGTGGGCACCCGTGGCGCCCTGGGCAAGGCCGACAAGAATGTGTACCAGATGGACCCCGGCAACAGTGACGAAGCCCTGCGCGAGGTGGCTATCGACATCGCCGAAGGCGCCGACATGGTGATGGTCAAACCCGGCATGCCGTACCTGGACATCGTGCGCCGCGTGAAGGACGAGTTCAAGGTGCCCACCTTCGCCTACCAGGTCAGCGGCGAATACGCCATGATCAAAGCCGCCGCCGCCAACGGCTGGCTGGACCACGACGCCGTGATGATGGAGAGCCTCTTGGCCTTCAAGCGCGCGGGCGCCGATGGCGTGCTGACCTACTTTGCGCGCGACGTGGCCCGAAAACTTCAAAAATAATAGCAATCAACGCTTGCCCAGCAGGCGAAGAAGCCATTTTTGAGCAAAAATCCGGGGCCTTGCCGTTCATGCGCATCTTCCACATCCACAGCGGCGGCGTGCAAGAGCTGGCCGAGCTGCCCGCACAGATGCCTGCCCTGGGTTTTGTCTGGATCGCCTGCGCGCGCCCCGCCTTCCAGGCACGGCTGGCCGAGATCCAGGCAAACCTGCAGACCCTGGTGGGGTTGCAAATGGTGGACCTGCATGTGTCCGACCTGCTCAACGTGCAGCTGCCATCGCACTACGACTACACCTCACAGTACGACCTGCTGGTGTTCCGCCGCCTGGCCACGGCACAGGGCGACGGGGTGGCACAGCCACCCGCTGTGGCCGAGAGCTCCGCGCGGCGCAGCGGCCCGCCCGTGCTGCGCCGCATCGACACCAGCCCCGTGGGCTTTGCCGTGTTCGACCAGCTGCTGCTGACCGTGCACCCCAGCGACTGCGCCGTGCGCGACGCCTATGCCACGCGGCTGATGGCTTTGGCGCCAGCAGCAAGCACCAACGGCGAGGGCCGCAGCAACCCGGCCGCCGGTGCCCGCTTGCCCACCAGCCCCGCCGACCTGATGCTGCGCGTGGTCAACCAGATGGTGGACGGCTACCTGGACCTGCGCCGCGAACTCACACGCCAGCTGGACCACTGGCAGAACGAGCTGCTCAAGCCCCGCGCGCGCTACGTCAACTGGAATTCACTGCTCGAAGCGCGCCTGTCGTTGCACATGCTCGACGAGATCTGCGAAGACCAGCGCACCGCCGTGCAGGACTGGATCGACGCGCTGGAAACCTGGCCCCTGCCCGACACACCGGCCGGCCTGCGCGAGCTGGACCTGCTCAAGGTGCGCAGCCGCGATGTGCTGGAGCACATCGAGCGTGTGGTGCACCATGTGCGGCGCCTGGAGCAAAGCACCGAAACCGCCGTGCAGATGCACTTTTCGGTGCAGAGCAACCGCACCAACGACATCATGCGCACGCTCACGGCGCTCACAGCCGTGTTCCTGCCGCTGAACCTGATTGCCGGCATCTTCGGCATGAACTTTGAGTTTTTGCCGCTCATCCACAAGCAGGACGGCTTCTGGTGGGCCACAGGGTCCATGATCGTGATCGCCTTGGCGCTGGTGCTGCTGTTTTGGCGCAAGCGTTACCTCGCCCGCACCAGCACGCGATAGCCCTGGCGGGGGCACCCCTGTTGAAATCTGGTTTTTTCAAACCAAACACCCCAACATACGCAGCGCTTTTTCACCTGCGTGCCGCCCCCGCCTTGCCCTTCTTTCGGTCTCTGCCGCCCTCCCCCACCACCTGGCGGCAGCCTGAGAGCCTGCAGATGCC
>NZ_QAIH01000137.1 GCF_003060895.1 Acidovorax sp. HMWF029
CTGCAGGTGGTGGCGGAGGGGGTGGAGACGACGGGGCAGCTGTCGTTCCTGAGGTTGCATGGGTGCGAGGGGTTTCAGGGGTATCTGTTTGGGCGGCCAACGCCCATGGACATTTTTTTGCGTGAACAGCTGTTGGGCTTGACGTTGCAACCTATGGTGGCAGCGCCGGAAGGGCGTATGCCATGACGAGGATGGGAGTCCTGTGGGTGGACATCGACACACAGCATGCTGCGGCTGCGCGGCGGCTGATTGCCGAGCGCTACCCCGACTGGCGTGTGGTGAACAGCCCGACCCCCGAGACCGCCATGGCGCCCTTGGCCTCGCAGGCTTGGGATGCTGTGGTGATGTGTCTGCGGCCTTCGGAGCAGGAGCTGCCCGGCCTGCTGGAGCTGTGTGCAGGCCGCCCAGTTTTGATGTGCATTGATGCCACGCAGGAGGCCTTGGCCGCGCGGGCCTTCCGTTGCGGCCTGGGTGACTATGTGCTGCGCGAGCCCGACGATGTGTCGCACCTGAGTGAGCTGCTCAATCGCCTGGTGGCCCTGACGCAGAGCGCCACCGGCCAGGGCCAGCCCGTGCGTATGGTGGATGCACGCATCTGGCAAGAGGCGCTGACCATGCTGCAGGAGCAGCGAACGTCGCTGCAGGCCACGCTGGCCAGCATGAGCCAGGGTATTTTCAAGACGGGGCCCGATGGCCGTATCACCGTCTACAACCAGCGCGTGCTGGAATTGCTGAATCTGCCGGAATCGCTGATGGCGACCCGACCCACGTTGGCTGATTTGACGCAGGTGCAGGCTGAGCGTGGGGATTTCGGCGCGGGCTACAGCCTGGTGGACCGGCGCGGGCACGCCTATGTGGCTCATGGCGCCGTGTCTTCGGCGCCAGCGCTCTACTGGCGCACCACGCGCGACGGCCGCACCCTGGAGGTGCGCACCACCACGCTGGCCGATGGCAGCCTGTTGCGCACCTTTTCCGACGTGAGCGACTATGTGCGCGTCGAAGACGAACTGCGCGAGAGCGAGGCACGTTTCCGGTCGTTGAGCGACCTGTCGTCCGACTGGTACTGGGAGCATGACGCCGAAGGCCGCTTTGTGCAGCTGGCGGGCGACCTGAGCGTGAACGGCATCCCGCTGTCGAGTGTGATGGGGCGCACGCGCTGGGAGATTGGCGCCCTCAACATGACCGAGGCTGACTGGGCTGCGCACCGTGCCGTGTTGGCGGCGCACCAGCCGTTTCGCGACCTGGAATTGCAGCGGAAACGCGCAGACGGCAGCATGCACTGGATTTCGATCAGCGGCGTGCCGGTGTTCGACGGTAACGGCGCGCTGCGCGGCTACCGAGGGGTGGGCCGCGACATTACAGAGCGCAAGCAAGTCGAGAGCCAGATAGAGCGCCTGGCGTTCTACGACTCCCTGACCGGTCTGCCCAACCGCCGCCTGCTGGTGGACCGTCTGCAGCACGCAACGCTGGCCGTAGCGCGTTCCGACTCCCAGGGCGCTCTGCTGTTCATCGACCTGGATAACTTCAAGGACCTCAACGACACCCTTGGGCACGACACCGGTGACCAGCTGCTGCTGCAGGTAGCCCAGCGCCTGAAAGCCTGTGTGCGCGAGTCCGACACGGTGGCCCGTTTTGGCGGGGACGAGTTTGTGGTGCTGGTGGAGGGCCTCAGCCCTGACGCAGACCATGCCAGCGCTGAAGCTGCGCTGGTGGCAAGCCACATTGCCACCACGCTGGGCAAGCCCTATTTGCTGGGGGACTCCAGCCACCACAGCTCGCCAAGCATTGGCATTGCGCTGTTTGGCCAGCAGACGCTCAGCGTGGACGAGCTGCTCAAGCATGCCGATCTGGCTATGTACCAGGCCAAGGCTGCAGGCCGCAACACCCAGCGCTTTTTTGACCCCGACATGCAGGCCGCCGTGAGCAATCGCTCGGCCCTGGAGGCCGACCTGCGCCGGGGCCTGCAGGAGAAAGAGCTGGTGCTGTATTACCAGCCTGTGGTGGATGGCAAGGGGCGCCTGCAGGGGGCCGAGGCCCTGGTGCGCTGGCGCCACCCACGCCGGGGCATGGTCTCGCCGGCCGAATTTATCCCGCTGGCCGAGCAGACCGGTCTCATCTTGCCACTGGGTCAATGGGTGATGCAGGCTGCCTGCGCCCAGCTGGTGGCCTGGTCGCGCAGCTCGCTCACGCGGCAGTTTTTCCTGTCCGTCAACGTGAGCGTGCGGCAGTTTCGCCAGCCGGATTTTGTGGAGCAGGTGCTGGGGGCGCTGGACGCCACAGGCGCCAATCCCGAGCGCCTCAAGCTCGAACTCACCGAGAGCCTGCTCCTGGCCGATGTCGAAGACATCATTGCGCGCATGGAGCATCTGCGCCGCTATGGCGTGGGCTTTTCGCTCGACGACTTTGGCACCGGTTATTCGAGCCTGAGTTACCTCAAGCGACTGCCGCTGGACCAGCTCAAGATCGACCAGAGTTTTGTGCGCGACCTGCAGACCGACCCCAACGACGCGGCCATCGTGCGCACCATCCTGGCCCTGGCCGAAAGTCTGGATCTGGGCGTGGTGGCCGAGGGCGTGGAAACCACGGGCCAGCTCGAATTCTTGCAGCGCTACGGCTGCAAGGCCTTCCAGGGCTACCTGTTTGGCCGCCCCATGCCGCCCGAGGTGCTGGAACGGGCGCTGCGGCCTGCGCTATGACAAAGGCCGGTTCCCTTTTGGGCGCGACAATGAATCCATGACATTTGACCCCTACGCTCCCCACTTCGTGTGGTCGCAGCCCCCCGAGGGGGCCGTTTTTCATCTTGGGGCGGCCCGGCGATGATGCATTACCCCCACGCTCCCCACTTCGTGTGGTCGCTGCCCCCCAAGGGGGCCGTTTTTCATCTTGGGGCGGCCCGGCGATGAAAAAGCAGGTGTTGGTCGCCGGTGGCGGCATCGGCGGCTTGGCCGCTGCGTTGGGCGCGTCGCGCGCGGGCTGGGATGTGCGGCTGTATGAGCGCGCTGTCGCGTTCAGCGAAGTGGGCGCAGGCGTTCAGATTGGACCCAACGTGGTACGCCACCTGCAGGCCTGGGGTCTGCAACAGGCGCTGCAGGCGGTGGCGGCTTTCCCCAGCCGCCTGCAGGTGCGCAATGCCGTCAGCGGCCGCGAACTGGCTGTGCTGCCGCTGGGCCCCACAGCGGTCGAGCGCTATGGCGCGGCCTACGCCACCATCCATCGCGCGGACTTGCATGGCCTGCTGCTGCAGGGGTTGACCCAGGACACCGAAGCGCAGCTTCATCTGGACCATGCCATCGACCGCTATACCGACAACGGCGAAGTGGTTACCGTGCGCACCAGCCGGGGCAAGGAGGTGGAGGGCGATGCGCTGATTGGCGCCGATGGCCTGTGGAGCCGCACCCGCACCCAATTGCTGGGCGCCATGCCACCGCGTGTGACGGGCCATCTGGCCTACCGCGCCCTGGTGCCGCAGCAGGCGTTGCCCGAGGCGCTGCGCACCACCCAGGTCACCGCTTGGCTGGGCCCGCGTCTGCATGCGGTGCAGTACCCCGTGCGCCGGGGCGAGCTGCAGAACATCGTGGTCATCGTGCAGGGCCCCGCGCCGCAGGACCTGGAGAACTGGGACCATGCCGCCAACGCCGCTGGTCTGGATAGCGCGCTGCAAGGCACCTGCACCGCACTGCAGGACCTGGTGCACTGTGTGAGCGATCACGCCCCGGCGGGCTGGCGCCTGT
>NZ_QAIH01000012.1 GCF_003060895.1 Acidovorax sp. HMWF029
GTGTAGCCGCCCAGGTCGCGAAAGTTGGAGGCACCTGCGAGTGGGAGGGATCTGGTGGGGGCGGGCGGTTGCTGCATGGTGCGGGCTCGGATGTGCGGTGGGTGAGGAGGGTGGAGGCAGCAAGGATAGTCGGGCACTGCGGCAGGCGCATGTCGCACGGGTAGCTGGCCCGGTGAAGGAATCTGTGCAGACCATGTGCAGAATCCAGACATGCAGCGTTTTGTGCCCGTGCCCACCGATTTACAGCCCTGGCTGATGGCGGGGGTGGTGGTGGACGCGCCTGCGGCGCTGGCGCAGTCGCACTTTCCGGCCATGGTATCGAGCATGCTGGTGGTGCGGCTGGCCGGGCAGGTGCATTGCCAGGGCGGCCTGGTACCACCAGCGGCCTGGATCAGCGCCAGCACTACCGCCATGATGTATGAGCACGGCGGGCCGGTGCAGGCCGTGGGGCTGGTGCTGCAGCCGGAGGCGGCGGTGGCGCTGTTTGCCGGTGCACGCGGGTTGGTGAACACGCTGCGGCCGCTGGCAGACCTGGTGGGCCCGGCATGGGCCGAGGTGGAGCAAGCGGTGCGGGCTGCGGCAGTTGATGGCGAACGGTTGCAGGTGCTGTGCGCGTTCATCCGGCAGCGGGTTGCGCCACCATCACTGTTTGACTGTGACGAGCGGCGGCAACAGGCGCTGGCCTTGCTGCAGGCTGCAGGCACCGGCCAGCACATGGGCCTGAGCCAGCGGCAGTTTGAACGGCGCTTTGTGGCGCACTGGGGCATGGCGCCCAAGCAGTTTCAGGTGATTGCGCGGCTGAACAGCACGCTGGGCAACGCCCTTGCCGAGCCCGGCGGCACGGTGGTGGAGCTGGCCACCGACCAGGGCTACTATGACCAGTCGCACATGGCGCGTGATATGCGCAGGCTGGCGGGCCATCCATTACAGGCCCTGGTGCAGGGCACGCGCAGCCCGCTGACCGCGCACTGGCCCTTGCAGATTGGGGCGCAGACCCTACCGAATCAAAAAGCCCCCCCTCTGCGCAGGCGCTGAGCCAGGTACAACGGCATCACAAACGCCAGGCCTATGCCGAAGCAGGCGGCAATGTAAGCCCAGCGCCATGCGCCCAGACTGCGGTCTGCCGCCACCCAGGCAGAGAACGCCACGGCGGCCAGGTACACGTCAACGGTGATGCCGGTGGTGAGCGCATTGGCAAAGGCATCGCGCCAGAAGACGTCGGGCATCACGCTGCCGCCCGCCAGAAAGTACAGCGTGTTGAAGTACCAGGGGACGGCCAGGCCCAGGGCGGCCAGCAGAAGAAGAAAAACGCGCAGGGCTTGGTGACTGAGGCTGTGGTGGTGCATGGGTGCATGCGGCCCCTTCGCAAGAAAAGGAGAGAGGCCTGGGGTTGTGAATCAATGCACCGATTGAATCCGCGCCGCCCCGCACGGGCTAGGAAAAAAACGACATCGGCCCCATGCGCCAGCCCGCAACCGGCGGCACACCAGCCGCTTACTGCGCGGGCGGCAGCGATGTGAGAGCGCCATCCACCGGCAGCTCCTGGCTGCCCTTGGGGCAGGGTTGGTCGGTGTAGGTGGTGCGGCCGTTTTGCACGCACTTGCGCGGCTGCGGGGCCACGGGCTCGGAGGCGGTGCCACCGGCAGCGCGGGCCTGTGCGGCGGGTTGCTGCTTGCCGGGCGGCAAGGTGTCGGGGCCGGGGCGGGTCACCTTTTTCCAGGCCTGCTCGGCCCAGGGCCCGGCATGGGGCAACCACTGGTCGGCCGTCCACCACGCAGCGGCTGCAGCAGCCAGCAGCAGTGCAGCCAGGATGGACCAGAGGGCTCGTTCGCGGGTGCTGCGCATGGGATGGGCCTGCGTGGGGTGGATGGGAGTGAAGGACAACTGACCAGCGAGCTTAAAACATCATCATCCACCCCCGCCACACCATCACCACGCCATCACGGCTGCTTGCCTTTGGCGGCAGGGCGCCCGTAGCGCGCCGTGAGCGTGGCCTTGCCCAGGCTGTGGGCGTTGATCATGTAGCCTGCCAACGCAGCGGTGGCATCGGCGGGCAGCTCCAGACGCGGCACCTTGAGCGCGTGCACGGTGAAGATGTAGCGGTGCGGAGCGTCGCCTTCCGGCGGGCAGGTGCCGCCCCAGGCGGCGACGCCGTAGTCAATGCGCACATGGCTGGCGCCTGCGGGCAGTTTGGCGTTGCCTGCCGCACCTGCGTCGGGCCGCAGCTCGGTGGTGTTGGCGGGAATATTGACCACCGACCAATGCCACCAGCCCGAACCCGTGGGGGCATCAGGGTCGTAGGCGGTGACGGCAAAGCTCTGCGTGCCTGCGGGCGCGCCGCTCCAGCGCAGGGCGGGCGACTGGTTATCACCCGCGCAGCCAAACCCCTTGAATTCGAAGCGCTGGGGCAGTGTGCTGCCTTCGGCAAAGTCGGGGCTGGTGAGCGCGAAGGCCTGGGCGTGGGCAGCAGGGGCCAGGCCGATGGTGGCGAGTGCCGCGATGGCGGCGCAAACGCGCAGGGGGTGCGAAAGTGGGTGGGTCATCTGAAAAGCTCCTTGCAGTAGCGGTGTGAAACAAGGGCTTGATGGTGCTGCGCGCCGCGCCTGCGCATTGGCCCGGCGGCGTCAATGGCTGTGCGCTACGCGTCAGCCGCTGTGTGAGGGGCGCCGTGTCAGGGCCGCAGTTGCGAGGGTGGGAAGCCAAAGCGCTCGCGGAACGCAGCGCTGAAGCGGCTGTGCGATTCATAGCCGCAGCGCGCTGCGATCTCGGACACCTGCAACGTGGTGCTCTGCAACAGCACCAGCGCCGTCTCCAGGCGCACGTCGCGCAGGCACTGGCTCACGGTTTCGCCCTCTTGCGCCAGGCGGCGCTGCAGGGTGCTGGCGCTGGTGGCAAAGGCAGCGGCAATGCGTTCCACCGTCCAGTCGGCCTGCGGGCTGGGGCCCACCAGGCGGCGCACACGTTCGGCCCAGCCCAGTTCGCCGGGCGGGGCAAACACAATGCCCGTCTCGGCCAGCATCAGCAGGACTTCGAGCGCGCGGTGTTCGCGCAGCGCCTGCGAGCTGGCATCACTCTCCAACGCAGCCAGGGCTCGCATGAAACTGTCTTCAAAGGCGGCGTCGGCCGCCAGGCCTGCACTGCCCTGCACCGGAGGCACGGCGGCAAACTGTCCGAACTGGCGGTGGAATTGCTCGACCAGCTGGGGCGCAAAACACAGGAGCCGCGCCACGTAGCGCCCCTGGGGAGCCGGGTCGTTGACCACCTCCCACTGCGCACCGCGCGGCAGCACAAACACCCGCCCGCTGGGGTAGCGGTGACCACCGCCGGGCGTGACGAGGTGCTTGGTGCCCGACACCACCCAGCCCACCGAATCCATACGCACCGTGACGGTGTGGATGCGGTGGTGCACCGTGGTGGCTATCTGCAAGGACAGTGCGCTGGCGTCCACCTTCAGTCCTCAGGGGTGCACACAGCATTGCGCAGAACCCGCTGCCCATGAAAGGGGCTCGGCCCAAGCGCGGGACGCCGAGCAAGGACCGCCCCGCAGCGAGGGCGTCGTCCCCCTTGAGGGGGAAGGCGCCGCAGGCAACTCAGGGGGTGCTTCACGTCACACCAGGTGGTTGCCCAGGATGCCCGCCAGCTCAAACATGCCCGCGCTGTCCTTGCCAAACACGGCGCGCAGCTTGTCGTCGGCGACGATGGTGCGCTTGTCCTTGGGGTCTTGCAGGTTGTGGGTCTTGATGTATTCCCACATCTTCTTGACGGCCTCGGGGCGGGCCACGGGTTCGTTGCCAATCACGGCGGCCAGGGCGGCGCTGGGCGCCTTGCCTGCGGCGGCCTTGCGCGGGGTTTTGGCCGCGGTGGTTTTGGCGGCGGCCTTCTTTACAGGGGCTTTTTTGGCCGCTGCGCCCGTCTTGCTTGCCTTGGCAGCTATTGTTTTAGCAGCAGCGCCGGGGCGTGGGGGGAACTTGCTGGGCGCGAATTCAAAGTTGACCTTGCCCGCTTCCTTGTCCCACGCCAGGTGGGCCTTGAAGTTGCGGCGCGTGCGCATGCTCACGAACTTGTCGAGCAGGTCGGTCTTGCCGGTCTCCAGGAGCTTGGTCATCTGCTCGCGCTCCACGGGCTGCTGCAGGATGATCTTGCCGCTCTTGAAGGTGCAGCTCGGTGTGGGCTGCGCGGTGGTGGGCACGGCCTTGCTGCACACGTAGTTGCTGCCGTGCTCGTGCACCTCTGATCCACAGATGGGGCAGGCGCCCAGCGCGGCGTCTTCAAACTCGACGATCTCGCCAGACTCTTCGCCCTTCTTGTCGTCGCCAAAGTCGAATTCGAGCTTGTAGTTGTGCGCCTCGTCGTCGTACTTGATGACGATCTCGGACGTGAACGGCCAGCCTGCCTTGGAACGGAACCCCTCCAGCGGGCCGATCTTCTTGTCGCGCAGCAGGGCGTTGGCCTCGGCAGTTTCAAAGGTGCGGCCTGCGGGCGACTTGCCAAAGCTGAAGCCACAACCCTCAGCGCCTGCTTTGCCCACGCAGGCAAAGCGGCGGTAGTTCTCTTTGACCACACCGCCGCAGTTGGGGCACGGCGATTCGAGCGTGGCGTAGTCACCGGGGATGGTGTCGCGGTCGTATTCCTTGGCCTTCTTGACCATGCGCTCGGTCATGGCGGCGATCTCGGCCATGAAGGCTTCGCGGCTGAGTTGGCCCTTTTCCATTTGCGAGAGCTTGTACTCCCACTCACCGGTCAGGTCGGCGCGGCAGAGTTCTTCCACCTCCAGTCCGCGCAGCAGCGTCATGAGCTGGAAGGCCTTGGCCGTGGGGATGATTTCGCGGCCTTCGCGCAGCATGTACTTTTCAGTCAGCAGGCCTTCGATGATGGCCGCGCGCGTGGCAGGGGTGCCCAAGCCTTTTTCCTGCATCGCAGAGCGCAGTTCTTCGTCGTCGATTTGCTTGCCCGCGCTTTCCATGGCGCCCAGCAGCGTGGCTTCGGAGTAGCGGGTGGGGGGCTTGGTCTTGAGGCCCTTGGGGTCAGCGGCCAGGGTGTTAACGCTCTCGCCGGGTTTGACGGGCACCAGGTTCTGGCCCTTGTCGCCGTCCTTGCCGCCTTCCACTTCCTCTGCGGCTTCCTTTCCGTAAATGGCCAACCAACCGGGCTTGACCAGCACCTTGCCTTCGGTTTTAAAACTATGCGGGGCGACTGTCGAAATGCGGGTGGTGACCGTGTATTCCGCACTCGGGAAGAACACGGCCATGAAGCGGCGCACGACCAGGTCGTACAGCTTTTGCTCGGCTTCAGAGAGGCCACTCGGGGCCTGCAGCGTGGGGATGATGGCAAAGTGATCGCTCACCTTGCTGTTGTCAAAAATGCGCTTGGACGGGCGCACATAGTTGTTGTTCAGCGCCGTGAGCGCGTGCGGCGCCAGGTGGCGCATGCCGCTGTCGGCCAGCATCTCGAAGGTCTGCTTGGCCACCGGCAAATAGTCTTCGGGCAGCGCACGCGAGTCGGTACGCGGGTAGGTCAGCGCCTTGTGGCGTTCGTACAGGCTTTGCGCCAGGGCCAGCGTGGTCTTGGCACTGAAGCCGAACTTGCCGTTGGCCTCGCGCTGCAGGCTGGTCAAATCGAACAGCAGGGGCGACGCTTGCGTGGTGGGCTTGCTCTCTTCGGTGACGGTGGCCTGCTTGCCGCGCACGGCGTTGGCAATGGCCTGCGCTTCGGCGGCCGACCACACGCGGTCGGCCTTGGCCTCGGCGTCCTCGCTCTTCTTCCACTGGGGGTTGAACCACTTGGCGGGGTATTCGCCGGCCTGGGCGCCAAAGGTGGCGTGGATTTCCCAGTAGTCGCGGCTCACGAACTTGCGGATCTTTTCTTCGCGCTCCACCACCAGCGACAGCGTGGGCGTCTGCACCCGGCCCACGGTGGTCAAGAAGAAGCCGCCGTCGCGCGAGTTGAACGCCGTCATGGCGCGGGTGCCGTTGATGCCCACCAGCCAGTCGGCTTCAGAACGGCTGCGCGCCGCACTGGCCAGGCCCGCCATCTGCTGCTCAGAGCGCAGGGCATTGAAGCCGTCGCGGATGGCCTGGGGTGTCATGGACTGCAGCCACAGGCGCTTGACGGGTTTGCCCAGCGGCTTGCTGCCACCGGCGTATTGCTCGATCAAGCGGAAGATCAGCTCGCCCTCGCGGCCCGCGTCACAAGCGTTGATGAGTTCGGTCACATCCTTGCGCTTGGCCTGCTTGACCACCGCGTTCAGGCGGCTCTTGGTCTTGTCCACGGGCTTGAGGTCAAAGAACGGTGGAATCACGGGCAGGTGCGCAAAGCTCCACTTGCCGCGCTTCACATCAAACTGCTCGGGGGCCTGGATCTCCACCAGGTGGCCCACGGCGCTGGTGACTACATAGCGGTCGTTCTCGAAGTGGTCTTCGTGCTTGTCAAACTTGCCCGCCACGGGCGTCAGCGCGCGCACGATGTCCTGCGCCACTGAGGGTTTTTCTGCAATTACCAGGGTCTTGGTCATTTTGGGGCTCTCGCCAGTCGTTCTGGTTGCCCGGATTCCGGGCGCTTCTACAATTCGGCTCTCACGCGCATGCACACGCACACACGCGCACGCACACATGTGTGCACCATCAAGTTAACAGAGTTTTTG
Source organism: Acidovorax sp. HMWF029 (assembly GCF_003060895.1). Lineage (GTDB taxonomy): Bacteria > Pseudomonadota > Gammaproteobacteria > Burkholderiales > Burkholderiaceae_C > Acidovorax. The sequence continues at coordinate 6,641 of NZ_QAIH01000012.1, forward strand.
CCATGCCCCGCTCCGCATCGCCCTCCGCCCCCGCCCTTGCACCGGGCCGCCGCATCCAGACTCGGCGCTCGGGCGTCCATGGCAAGGGCGTTTTTGCCGTGCAGGATATTGCAGAGGGCGAAGTCCTTGTCGAATACACGGGTGAAGTGATTGGCTGGCAAGAAGCCCAGGACCGGCACCCGCATGACCCCCTGCAACCCAACCACACGTTCTACTTCCATGTGGATGAAGACCATGTGATCGATGCAAAGTTCGGTGGCAACTCCTCGCGCTGGATCAACCACAGCTGCAACCCCAACTGCTACGCCGACGAGCGGGACGGCCGCATTTTCATCACCGCGCTGCGCAATATCAAGGCGGGCGAAGAGCTGAATTACGACTACGGTCTGATCATCGAAGAGCGCTACACCAAGAAGCTCAAGGCCGAATACCCCTGCTGGTGTGGCAGTGCCAACTGTCGGGGCACCCTGCTGGCGCCCAAGCGTGGCTGGGCGCCGCCCGTACCGCTGCCGCCGTCCAAGCCGTCCAGCACCAAGGCCAAAAAGGTGGCGAAGGCTCCTCAGAAGGCCAAGCCGCGAGGCCGCAGTCAGTGAGCGCCGCCCGCCCCATCCGCTGGCCCGCAGAGGCCATTTGGGAAGCGGTGTCACCGCTGCTGCCGGGCTTTACCGTGGAGGTGCTGCCCACCATCGACTCCACCAACACCGAGCTGATGCGCCGCGCGCGCAACGGTCAGGGCGAGCCCACCCTGCTGGTGGCGGAGCAGCAGACCGCCGGGCGCGGACGGCTGGGGCGGGTTTGGCAGAGTGATGTTGGCGCTTCACTCATGATGTCTTTGGGCCTGCCTCTGGCACCCCAGGACTGGTCCGGCCTGTCGCTCGCCGTCGGGGTGAGCGTGGCCGAAAGCCTGCAGCCCGTGCTGCCCGCCCTGGGCGCCGACCAGCCGGCGCGCGTGGGCCTCAAGTGGCCCAACGACCTGTGGCTGGGCGGCGCGGCGGGTGACCGCAAGCTGGGCGGCATCCTGGTGGAGACCGCAAGTTTTGTGGCCCCCCAGGCGGCCGCTGCGGCACCGGCCCGCGCCAGCACCGCACGCTATGTGGTGGTGGGCATTGGCATCAACGTGCTGCCGCGCAGCCCCGAGGGCATGAGCATGCCACCCGGCAGCCTGCAGGAGGTGGAGCCAGGCCTGGATGCGCCCACCGCGCTGTTGCGCATCGTGCCGCCGCTGGTGGCCATGCTGCAGTCGTTCGAGGGCTACGGCTTTGGCCCCATGCAACCCCGCTTTGCCGCCCGCGATGTGCTGCAGGGCCGGGCCGTGGCGCTGAGCGATGGCCACACCGGCACGGCGCACGGCGTGGGGGAAGATGGCGCACTGCTGGTGCACACGGCCGGCGGCATGCAGGCCATCACCAGCTCTGAAATCAGCGTGCGGCCCAGCGCTGTCCCGCCGGTCTGAAAGACCCTGATCCCACCGCGTCCACCGAAAGGCTCTTTCTCATGCTCCGACTCGCCGTGATCGTGCTGCTGCTGGCCAATGCGGGTTACTTTGCATGGTCGCAAGGCCACCTGCGCCCATGGGGCTGGGCTCCGCAGGAGCAGGCCGAGCCCCAGCGCATGAACCAGCAGATCCGGCCCGAGACGCTGCAGATCCTGAAGGTGAATGCGAGCAAGACCTCCTCCAGCACGCCGGTGCCCGCGCCCCCCCCTGCAG
>NZ_QAIH01000138.1 GCF_003060895.1 Acidovorax sp. HMWF029
TCCGGGCTCTGGCGCTGATACCGCTGCCCACCGAGCGCCGGGACGAAGGCCAGCGCGATGTGGCGGTGCTGATCCAGGGAGTGTGTGTGCGGCCGGGTGACTGGCTTTATGCCGATGCCGACGGCATCGTGGTCAGCGCGCAGGCACTCACGGCTTGAAAAAAGGGCCTGATGGCCCGGTCACTGCCAAATCCGGCCCCCGCCGGGGCGGTTCAGCGGGGGCGGTCACCCTGTCCCACACGCAGTGAAACGCGTGAGGGCAGAGTGGCCATCAGCACACTGGCCAGCGCGATCGCAAACGCGAGCAGTTGCATGTCTGTGAGCGACTCGCCCAGCACCAGCACGCCCACCAGCGCAGCACTGACCGGCAACAGCACCGAGAACACACCACCCTGTGCGGCGGGAACGACCTTGAGTCCTGTCATCCATAGCCACACGGTCCACATGCAGGCTGCCATGGCATAAAACAGCAGCAAGGCCCAGGTGCCCCAGCCGACGGCGCCGAAGTCGAAGCCCAGTGCCAAGTACAGCCCGAACGGCGTGGTCAGCACAAAGCCCCACAGGTTGATCAGGGCGGTGATGCGTTTGGGCCCCAGGCTACCCGTGAGCTTCTTTCCGATCACTGTGTAGGCCGCCTCGCAGACCACGGCCCCCACCAGCAGCAATTGCCCCAGCCAAGCCAGATTTTGAGTATTTTTGGCTGCCACCGCCTGACCAACATGGGTTGAGTGCTCTGATTTTGATAGTGAAAAAAGCGCAATGCCTGCTACGGCGCAGACGACAGCCAACCAGGTGCGTGGCGCTACCCGCTCGCGCAGGAAAGCCCAGCCCATCAGCGCGACTGCAGCCGGAATGGCAGCCAAGGTCACCCCGGCCGACACCGCATCGGTCAGGCTCACGCCGTAGATCATGCAGATAGTGAACAGGAAGTTGCCCAGGAACGACTCCAGGAACAGTAACCGTTTGGTCTGCGCGGTCAGTGGGGGCTCATCCGCCGGTTTCTTGAGCCAGTGCAGCATGGCCATGCCGCCGATGCCAAAACGCATCCAGGCCAGCAGGAACACCGGCAACACGGCCGCCAGTGGCTTGGACAGGGCTACGTAGCTGCCCACCAGCGCCATGCTGAGGGCCAGGCACAGATAGGCGAAGGGGCGGTTGGGCGTGTTCACTAGACTGGGGCGCTGTTCAAAAAAAGAGTGCGCATCATGCCCGACGAATCCGTGCCCGCCCGGCCACCCCGCTGCGTTTTTGTCTACGGCACGCTGCGTCGTACCGGCAGCAATGACATCACGCGGCTCACGCCCGCGCCCCGTTATGTAGGGCCCGCGCAAGTGGCCGGGTTGCTTTACCACCTGGGGGCCTACCCGGGCATGTTGCTGGGAGGTGACCGGTGCGTGGTGGGCGAGGTCTATGCCATCACGCCCGCGCTGGAGGCGGTGCTTGACGGTATCGAGGGCGTGCGGGGCGAACCTGGCGACGAGTACGTCCGGCGGGAGGTGGTCGTGCAGGTGGCGGGGCGATCGCTGGAGTGTCTGGTGTACGAGATCAACCCGCAGCATGTGCTGGCAGCCCCGGAGATCCCGCACGGCGACTGGCTCCGCGCAGTGGCTGGTGAAAGCGATTGAAATTCCCGTAATGTGAAAGCAATTTTTCTTGATGCGGAATGCGATAGATGTTGCATTGCCGCAATTTTTCTCGATATGAGAAATCAATTTCTGTATTGAGAAATACCATGGTTAAGTTGTTGTTTTAAAAGGAGAAAATTTATCTCTTCTATAAGACATAAGAGCTTGCGCAAGTCTTATAGAAGACTTAAAGTTGTCTTCAAGGGCGGCACACAGCAGCCCGGCGTTTTCAACCAACCCCTGGAGTGATCTCATGCCCCAATCCCTCAACGAACAACTGAGCCGCGAACAGCAAATTGCCGCCCTGGAAAAAGACTGGGCGACCAACCCCCGCTGGAAGGGTGTGAAGCGCGGTTACTCCGCTGCCGACGTGGTGCGTCTGCGTGGCTCGCTGCCCATTGAGCACACTCTGGCCAAGCGCGGTGCTGAAAAGCTGTGGGACAAGATCAACGGCGGTGCCAAGAAGGGCTACGTGAATGCCTTCGGCGCCATCTCTGCTGGTCAAGCCATGCAGCAAGCCAAGGCAGGCCTCGAAGCCGTGTACCTGTCGGGCTGGCAAGTGGCTGCTGACGGCAACACGTCGGAAACCATGTACCCCGACCAGTCGCTGTACGCGTATGACTCGGTGCCCACCATGGTCCGCCGCATCAACAACACCTTCAAGCGCGCCGACGAAATCCAGTGGGGCCGTGGCATCAACCCTGGCGACAAGGAGTTCATCGACTACTTCCTGCCCATCGTGGCTGACGCTGAAGCTGGTTTCGGCGGCGTGCTGAACGCCTTCGAACTGATGAAGAACATGATTCAAAGCGGCGCCGCTGGCGTTCACTTCGAAGACCAGCTGGCTGCCGTGAAGAAGTGCGGTCACATGGGCGGCAAGGTGCTGGTGCCTACGCAAGAAGCCTGCGAAAAGCTGATCTCTGCACGTTTTGCTGCTGACGTGATGGGCGTGTCCACCATCGTGCTGGCCCGCACCGACGCAGAAGCCGCCAACCTGATCACGTCCGACCACGATGCCAACGACAAGCCTTTCCTGACCGGCGAGCGTACGCAAGAAGGCTTCTACCGCGTCAAGAACGGCCTGGAGCAAGCCATCAGCCGTGGCGTGGCCTACGCCCCCTACGCCGACCTGGTGTGGTGCGAAACCGGCGTGCCAGACATCGGCTTCGCCCGTGAATTTGCACAAGCCGTGCATGCCGCTTGCCCCGGCAAGCTGCTGTCGTACAACTGCTCGCCTTCGTTCAACTGGAAGAAGAACCTCAACGACAAGCAGATCGCTTCCTTCCAGGACGACCTGTCGGCTCTGGGTTACAAGTACCAGTTCATCACGCTGGCCGGCATCCACATCAACTGGTTCAACACTTTCCAGTTCGCCCATGCATACGCTCGCGGCGAAGGCATGAAGCACTACACCGAAATGGTTCAAGAGCCAGAATTCGCAGCACGCGAAAAGGGCTACACCTTCGTGTCGCACCAGCAGGAAGTGGGCGCAGGCTACTTCGACGACGTGACCACGGTGATCCAGGGCGGCTCGTCCAGCGTGAAGGCCCTGACGGGTTCGACCGAAGAAGAGCAGTTCCACTGATCTGAGGGGTTGATGCGCCGCTTGGGTGTGGCGCAAAATGCACCGGATGAAGGCCCGAAGCACCTGCTTCGGGCTTTTTTGTTGGCGGCAAGGTTAAAATGCCAGCAAATTCACTGCACAAGAGCGAGAAAGGCAATCTGGTTATGACACCGCGAACTACATCGGAGACGTTGACCGGCCGTTAAGGTTGGCTGTTCGCGCCTGCACGAGATTGCACACACCTCCAAAAAGCGCGGACCTGTTCCGCGCTTTTTTGTTTTCTGGGCCTGGCGCGTGCCCGCACCCATTGCACTGATTGAAAAGAAAGAGTTACTCCCATGATTCACATCACGCTTCCTGATGGCTCGCAGCGCGAATTCCCGGGCCCTGTCACGGTGGCCGAAGTGGCGGCCTCTATCGGCACCGGTCTGGCCAAGGCGGCCCTGGCCGGCAAGATTGACGGCAAAGTGGTGGACACCAGCTACCAGATCACGGCCGACAGCCCGCTGTCCATCATCACAGCGAAGGACGCCGATGGCCTGGAGGTCATTCGCCATTCCACAGCCCACTTGCTGGCCTATGCTGTCAAGGAACTGTTTCCTGAAGCCCAGGTGACCATCGGCCCGGTGATCGAAAACGGCTTCTTCTACGACTTCTCGTACAAGCGCCCCTTCACGCCCGAGGACTTGGTTGCCATCGAAAAGCGCATGACCGAGCTGGCCGCCAAGGACGAGCCTGTAGTGCGCCGCGTGTTGCCGCGCGACGAGGCTGTGGCCTATTTCAATGGCCTGGGCGAGCACTACAAGGCCGAGATCATCGCCAGCATCCCCAGCAATGAGGATGTGAGTCTGTACCGCGAAGGCAACTTCGAGGATCTGTGCCGTGGCCCGCATGTGCCCAGCACGGGCAAGCTCAAGTTCTTCAAGCTCATGAAGGTGGCGGGCGCCTATTGGCGCGGCGATCACCGCAACGAAATGTTGCAGCGCATCTATGGGACGGCGTGGTCCACGAAAGATGAGCTTCAGCAGTACCTCACGATGCTGGAGGAGGCTGAAAAGCGCGACCACCGCAAGCTCGGCCGTGAACTCGACCTGTTTCATATGGACGAGCACTCGCCCGGCACCGTTTTCTGGCACCCCAAGGGCTGGGCGTTGTGGCAAGAGGTGGAGCAGTACATGCGCCGCGTGTACCGCAACAACGGCTACCAGGAAGTCAAGGGTCCGCAGATCCTGGACAAGAGCCTGTGGGAGAAAACGGGCCACTGGGACAAGTACCGCGACAACATGTTCACGACCGAATCGGAAAAGCGCGAGTACGCGCTCAAGCCGATGAACTGCCCTGGCCACATCCTCATCTACAAGCAGGGGATCAAGAGCTACCGCGACCTGCCATTGCGGTACGGCGAGTTCGGTGCCTGCCACCGCAATGAGCCCACGGGCGGCCTGCACGGCATCATGCGCGTGCGCGGCTTCACGCAGGATGACGGCCACATCTTCTGCACCGAAGAGCAAGTGCAGGAGGAGTGCGCCAACTACACGGCATTGGTGCAGAAGGTCTACAAGGACTTCGGATTCACGGACATCATCTACAAGGTGGCCACGCGCCCTGAGGCGCGCATTGGCACTGAAGAGGCTTGGGATCGTGCCGAAAAGGCGCTGATGGATGGCCTGCGCTATTCGGGCTGTGAATTCGAGATCGCTGAAGGCGAGGGGGCCTTCTATGGTCCCAAGATCGAATACACGCTGAAAGACGCGCTGGGTCGCCAGTGGCAGTGCGGCACGATGCAGATCGACCCCAATCTGCCTGAGCGGCTGGATGCCGAGTACGTAGCTGAAGATGGCAGTCGAAAGCGCCCGCTAATGCTGCACCGTGCAACCGTTGGCAGCATGGAGCGGTTCATCGGCATGCTGATTGAGCACTACGCCGGCGCGTTCCCTGTCTGGCTCGCTCCCGTGCAGGTTGCGGTGCTCAACATTACGGATGCCCAAGCTGATTACTGTCGCGAAATTGCCGAAAAATTGCAAAAAGCGCTGCCGAATCAAGACCTTAGGGTTGCGGTCGATCTGCGCAACGAGAAGATTACGTATAAAATACGTGAGCATTCGTTGCAAAAGCTGCCGTACATCCTTGTCGCGGGCGACAAGGAGAAGGCTGCAGGAGCCGTCGCAGTGCGCGGCCGGGGCAATCGTGACCTCGGCGTGATGTCCGTTGAAGCGTTCGCTGAGCTGATCGCCCAAGACATCGCCACCAAAGCCTGATTCTTGCATGAAAAAGTGCTTTGGCGCCTGCCAGTTGTGCGGTTGTTGCTACAAAAATTGTAGTGTTTTGATTCAAGGAAGATAGCCATCGCTACTGAATTTCGTGATCGTCGCCACCGTGAAGAGCGCAAGCACCGCCTGAACCGTGAAATCATGGCCCCGGAAGTGCGTCTCTCCGGCCCTGATAACGAGCCTTTGGGTGTTGTCAGCCTGATGGAAGCCCTGCGCATGGCTGGCGAGCTGGATGTGGATTTGGTGGAAATTGCTGCCACTGCAAATCCACCGGTGTGCCGCCTCATGGACTACGGCAAGTTCAAGTACCAAGAGCAAAAGCGTGCGGCGGAAGCCAAAGCCAAGCAGACGGTCATTGAGATCAAGGAAGTCAAGTTCCGCCCCGGGACGGACGATGGCGACTACAACATCAAGATGCGCAACATCCGCCGTTTTCTGGCGGATGGCGACAAGTGCAAGATCACGCTGCGCTTCCGTGGCCGCGAGATCACGCACCAGGAATTGGGCCTTGCACTGCTCAACCGCATTCGCGACGAGCTGGCAGACACCATCATCATCGAGCAGTTTCCGAAGCTGGAAGGCCGCCAGATGATCATGATGATTGCACCAGGCCGCAAGAAGCCTGCTGCCAAGCCTGCTGCAGAAGCTGCTCCGGCGCCGGGTGCGGCTGCCTGAATGGTGGTGGGTTGACTGTCAAGATTTGAGCGCTGCGCTTGAATGGGCGTGGTGCTTGAAGGTGGTGCGCAAGCACTGCCAAACGAGAGGCGAAAGTCTTTCGAAAAAGTGGCTCGGGGCCAACAAGTTTGCAGATCGGTTTGCAAACGCCTCACGAGCACAATGAAAAAGGAGCATTCACATGCCCAAAATGAAGACCAAGAGCAGCGCGAAAAAACGTTTCCGCGTTCGTCCCGGTGGCACCGTCAAGCGCGGTCAAGCCTTCAAGCGTCACATCTTGACCAAGAAGACCACCAAGAACAAGCGCCATCTGCGTGGTGCAGTTGCTGTGCATGAGACCAACATGGGCTCGATCGCACAAATGCTGCCAAGCGCTGGCCTTTAATAACTGACGAACAAGGAGTACATACATGCCTCGCGTCAAACGTGGTGTAACGGCCCGTGCCCGTCACAAGAAAGTTCTCGCCCTTGCCAAGGGCTTCCGTGGTCGCCGCGGTAACGTTTTCCGTATCGCCAAACAGGCGGTAATGAAGGCTGGGCAATATGCCTACCGTGACCGCCGCACCAAGAAGCGCGTGTTCCGCCAGTTGTGGATCGCCCGTATCAACGCCGCTGCCCGTGAGCTGGGTCTGACCTACAGCCAGTTCGCCAACGGCCTGAAGAAGGCATCCATCGAGATCGACCGCAAGATGCTGGCCGACCTCGCAGTGCACGACAAGGCTGCCTTTGGCAGCATCGTGGAGCAAGTCAAGGCCAAGCTGGCTGCTTGAGTTCACGATGAGCGGCTATCGTTCTGATAGCTGCTTGCGCAATAACAGCAAGGGCTAGGGCTTGAAAAGGCACTAGCCCTTGTTCATTTTCAAGAGTCGATATGAACGAGTTGGATTCCCTGGTTGAAAGCGCGACGCAACTGTTTGCCCAAAGCGCCACTCCCGCAGATCTGGAAAACGCCAAGGCGCAGTTTCTTGGCAAGTCGGGCCGTGTGACGGAGCTCATGAAGGGCATGGCGCAGCTTTCCGTCGAGGAAAAAAAATCTCGTGGTGCCGCCATCAACGTGGCCAAGCAGGCCATTGAAGCCGCGCTGACGGCACGCCGCCAGGCGCTGGCCGACGCAGAGCTGCAGGTCCAGCTCAAGGCCGAAGCGTTGGATGTGAGCCTGCCGGGCCGCCAGTGCGGGCAGGGCGGCTTGCACCCGGTGTCGCTTACGCTTGAGCGCATCGAGGGTATCTTTGGCTCCATGGGTTTTGATGTGGCCCAAGGCCCCGAGATCGAAACCGACTGGTTCAACTTCACCGCACTGAACACGCCGGAAGACCACCCCGCGCGTTCCATGCACGACACCTTCTACGTGGAAGGTGGCACCCCCGAGGCGCCCAACCTGCTGCGCACCCACACCAGCCCCATGCAGATCCGCCACGCGGTGCAGCATGTGAAGAAGCACCGCGCGCTGCTCGACGCCGGCCAGCCCATGCCCGAGATCCGCGTGATCGCGCCGGGCCGCACCTACCGCGTGGACAGCGACGCCACGCACTCGCCCATGTTCCACCAGTGCGAAGGCCTGTGGATCGGCGAGAACGTGAGCTTCAAGGACTTGAAGGTCATATTCACGGCGTTTTGCCGCACCTTCTTCGAGAGCGACGACCTGGTGCTGCGGTTCCGCCCGAGCTTTTTCCCCTTCACGGAGCCCAGCGCCGAGATTGACATCCAGTTCCAGACCGGTCCGCTGGCGGGGCGCTGGCTGGAGGTGGCTGGCTCCGGTCAGGTGCACCCCAACGTGGTGCGCAACATGGGGTTGGACCCTGAAAAATACATCGGCTTTGCCTTTGGCATGGGCCCCGACCGCCTGACGATGCTGCGCTATGGCGTGAACGACCTGCGTCTGTTCTTTGACGGCGACATCCGTTTCCTCTCGCAGTTTCAGTAACACCAGCCGATTTCGTTCGCTGCGTGGCGGGCCTGCTGGCCTCACGCGGCACCTTCCGAACAAGAGTGTCCGACTATGCAATTTCCTGAATCCTGGTTGCGCGAGTTCTGCAACCCCCCTTTGACGACGGCTGAGTTGGCCGAAACGCTGACCATGGCTGGCCTGGAGGTGGAAGAGCTGCGCCCGGTGGCGCCCCCTTTCACCAAGATCGTGGTGGGCGAGATCAAGGAGGCCGTCCAGCACCCTGACGCCGACCGCTTGCGCGTGTGCCAGGTGGATGTGGGGCAGGGCGCCCTGCTCAACATCGTCTGCGGTGCGCCCAATGCGCGCGTGGGTATCAAGGTGCCTTGCGCCCTGGTGGGTGCCGAGTTGCCAACCGGTGATGATGGCAAGCCCTTTCTCATCAAGGTCGGCAAGCTGCGTGGCGTGGAAAGCCAGGGCATGCTGTGCTCGGCGCGCGAACTCAAACTGTCGGAAGACCATGGCGGTCTGCTGGAGCTGGATGCCTCCGCGACCGTGGGCCAGGACATCCGCGAGCACCTGAACCTGGACGACACGCTGTTCACCCTCAAGCTCACGCCCAATCTGGCGCATTGCTTGAGCGTTTACGGTATTGCGCGCGAAGTGTCGGCACTCACCGGTGTGCCGCTGCAGCAGCCGTCGTTCCCCGCAGTGGCTGCAAAGCTGTCCGACAAGCTGGCCGTGAGGGTGAGCGCCCCTGACCTGTGCGGCCGCTTCTCCGGTCGCATCGTGCGCAACGTGAACACGCGGGCTGCCACGCCCCAGTGGATGCTCGACCGCTTGGCGCGTTGTGGCCAGCGCGGCGTGTCGCCCCTGGTGGATATCTCCAACTATGTGATGTTCGAGCTGGGTCGTCCCTCGCATATTTTTGACCTGGACAAGATCCACGGTGGTCTGGATGTGCGTTGGGGTAAGGCTGGCGAGCAGCTCAAGCTGCTCAATGGAAACACGATCACGGTGGACGACAAAGTGGGTGTCATCGCAGATGACCACCAGGTGGAATCGCTGGCTGGCATCATGGGTGGCGATGCCACGGCGGTGTCTGACGACACGAAGCACATCTACATCGAGGCCGCTTTCTGGTGGCCCAAGGCGGTGGCAGGCCGTTCCCGTCGTTTCAACTTCTCGACCGATGCAGGCCATCGCTTTGAGCGCGGTGTGGACCCGAGTCTGACGGTGGAGCACATCGAGCGCATTACCCAGCTGGTCATCGACATCTGTGGCACGCCCGAAACAGTGTGCGGCCCCATGGACGACCAGTCGCTGAACCTGCCGGTGCCGCAGCCCGTCACGTTGCGGGTGGCGCGCGCAGCCAAGGTCATCGGCATGCCCTTGACCCAGGCGCAATGCGCTGACGTTTTGGTGCGCCTGGGCCTGTCGGTGGTGCAGGGCGACGGCACGCTCACCGTCACGCCGCCTGCGTATCGCTTTGACATCACCATCGAAGAAGACCTGATCGAAGAAGTGGCGCGCATGGTGGGCTACAACAACCTGCCCACAACGCCGCCGCTGGCGCCTATCACGCCCAAGTTGCCAGCTGAGGCCACGCGTAGCCCGTTTGCGGTGCGTCGGTCGCTGGCTGGACTGGGCTACCAGGAGACCATCAATTTCAGCTTTGTGGAAGAGCGTTGGGAGCACGAGCTGGCCGCGAACGCGCAGCCCATCAAGCTGCTCAACCCGATCGCCAGCCAAATGAGCGTGATGCGCTCGACCCTGCTGGGTTCGCTGTTGCAGGTGTTGAAATTCAACCTGGACCGCAAGGCGCAGCGGGTGCGCGTGTTCGAACTGGGCCGCGTGTTCCTGCGTGATGCCGCTGTGCGCAACACCGACACCACCGTGGAAGGGTTCGACCAGCCCATGCGGGTGTCGGGATTGGCATATGGCCAGAACGATGCCCTGCAGTGGGGGCGTGAAAAGCAGGCCATCGATTTCTTCGATGTGAAGGGGGATGTGGAGGCTTTGCTGGCCCCCTTGCAGGCGAGCTTCGAGCCTGCGACCCATCCTGCCATGCACCCCGGGCGCTGCGCTCGGGTGCTGGTTGATGGTCGCGCCATCGGTTTCGTGGGCGAGCTGCATCCGCAGTGGCGCCAGTCCTGGGACTTGCCCTTGGCGCCTGTGATGTTCGAGCTAGAGCTCGACGCGGTGCTGCAGCGTGTGGTGCCGCAGTTCAAGTCGGTAGCCAAGCATCAGGCTGTTGAGCGTGACATCGCTGTGGTCGTCGCTGAGCGCGTGACGCACGCCGAGATCGTGTCGGTCATTCAGCAGGCGGCGCCTGGTGGTTTGCTGCGCTCTGCAGTTCTGTTCGACGTGTACCGTCCCAAGTCGCTGCGTGCTGGCGAAGAGGCTCCGGCCGGCGCTCTGGCGCAAGGCGAGAAGAGCCTGGCCGTCCGTCTGACCCTGGCCCGCGACGAGGCCACGCTGACCGAAGCCGAGATCGAGGGCGCTGTGCAGGCCATCGTCGATCAACTGGTGCAGCGCACCGGTGCGCGACTGCGTGTTTGATGACAATGATGACATTGACCGAGAGAGGGAGTGACACCATGATCGAGTTCGCCGTCGAAAGCCTGGAGACCCCGGCATTGACCAAGGCACAGCTGGCCGATCTCCTGTTCGATCAGATTGGTTTGAACAAGCGTGAGTCCAAAGACATGATCGATGCGTTCTTCGACCTGATTGCGCAGAGCCTGGTCGAGGGCAAGGACGTCAAGCTTTCGGGCTTTGGCAACTTTCAGATCCGCACCAAGGCACCTCGCCCGGGGCGCAATCCGCGTACCGGAGAGGCTATTCCCATCAAGGCACGCCGGGTGGTGACTTTCCATGCCAGCAGCAAGCTCAAGGAGCAGATTCAGACCGCGGCTGCAGTGTGAGCTTGTACCGTTTTTGTTCTCAAGAAGAGATTGGTAGCTGGCAGTCTTGGCGCGTCTGCAGTACGCTTATCAGCTTTCCGGTTTGAACCCGCATTCCATGGGCACCACCCTTCCTTCCATTCCTGCCAAGCGATACTTCACGATTGGTGAGGTTGCGGAGTTGTGCGGCGTCAAGCCCCATGTGCTGCGGTACTGGGAGCAGGAGTTCACACAGCTGCGCCCCATGAAGCGGCGTGGCAATCGGCGCTACTACCAGCACCACGAGGTGCTCATGATCCGCCGTATCCGGGATCTGCTGTATGACCAGGGCTTCACCATCAGCGGGGCCCGCAATCGCCTTCAGGAGCTGACCCACCCGGCGCGTGAAGAGACTGCGGTGGGCGGTGCGATGGAGCCGCTGGATAGCGAGTCGCCGAGCATGCTGATTGACAGCGCTGCCGATCTGTCGATCCCTTCGGGAGGCTTTGCATTGGACTCCAATGCCGTGCGCAAAGAGTTATTTGAGATTCGTGCGCTACTTTCTCTGAGCTGATGTTTTTTGTGTATATAATCTAAGTCTTGTCGGCGTGTAGCGCAGCCTGGTAGCGCACTTGCATGGGGTGCAAGGGGTCGCGAGTTCGAATCCCGCCACGCCGACCATTGATAGCAAAAGCCCAGAACCAAAAGGTTCTGGGCTTTTTTGCTTTTGCGCCTCAGCACCGACTTTGCGCAGGCTATTGGATCGCAGTCCTTTTCATTGGCGCTGTGGCTAAAGCAGCGGCAGCGGAACAAAGAAACGCCCGCAGAGGGCTAAGGATCCTCATGATCGATGGACTGGTGGCCGGAAGGCTGTATGGCGAGACCGAGCAGCGCACGGACAAGGCGGGCAAGACCTTCATCTTGGCCAAGGTGCGTGCCAGCACTGCCGATGGGGAACTGCTGTTTGTCAATGTGATCGCGTTTGATGCAGCGGTCTGTACCGCAATGCACGCAATGCAAGACGGCGACTCCGTGGCGCTGTCGGGCAGCCTTTCTCCGCGTTTGTGGACCGACAAGCAGGGCAACGCTCGGCCCGCGCTGGATATGGTGGCGCACCGCGTGATCACGCTGCCTGGGATCGGCGGCTGAGTGGCCTGTGCGGGCAAAGGTGTCAACGCCCGCGTGACGAGGGCGCCACACGGTGCTTTCTGATGCCCACTTTGCCCTGGCTGGCGGATGGCCGCTCACCCGGATTCAGGTGGCGTGGCGTCGTGTGTTGATCGTGCTGCGGTGACGCTCGCGCAGCCGCCATCGCAGAGGTGGCATCTGAATTACGATTTTTGAGGGGCGGATTTCCTTGGCGCAAACCCTAGTGCTTCAAGTTCATCGTCGCTTAGGTGCAACTCTGTCAGTTCGGGTTGTCGTGCTTCGACATTGCGCCGCTGTTCAAAGTTGGTCGGGGGGCCTGCTTCCGTCTCTCTTCGGTCCTTGCCGTTGCGCCGGTCTGTGACAGCTCTGCGTTCAGCGTTCATGGTCGTGATCTGTTGTTGGAGGTGGGTATAGGGTGCTTTGCACTAACGCGGGCCTGCGAGGAAGGGTGAAGTGCTTTGTTTGAGCGCAGTCTGCCCGAGTTGATGCTATTTGCAAATCAGAAAGAGACCATCTGCAATGCGCTGCACCGGATACCGAACTTCAGCAGGTTTCCCATGTTTGAGGTGCCTGGCGCGTTGAATCGATGCATCTCCACTCCGAAAGATGAGAAAACGCCCAGGTGGGTGGCGCCAGTTTGTGGTCTGGAAGGGCGTGCGGATTTTTTTGCCCAAGGGTGAGGCACCGACATGAGTATGGCCGAAGCCCCATTTTGGGAGAACCACAGCCTTCTGCTGACGCGGTGGTCGGAAGTACGGCGTCGGCTAGGGCTCGGGAATGTGAGCCATGCTGGTGGGCGCTTGTCTGCTTGGTCGTGGCGGCTGCGATCAGGTCATGCTTTCGCGATAAGAATCGTCAGGACATCTGGCGCTTATGACTTGGGCGGGTCGGAAAAATGGATCAAGGAGTCTGTAAACAGTCTGTAAAACGCCCTAAAAAACAAAAAGCCCCTGACTCTAGCGAATCAGGGGCTTTCATTTGGTGCCGGAGAGATGAATCGAACACCCGACCTTCTCATTACGAATGAGCTGCTCTACCGACTGAGCTACACCGGCTTAGCCTCAGATTATAGCGTGGAATGGTAGCTGGTCACCCGTTCGACCTCATTTTTTGAGCCGAGTATCACGCTGACGCGCTCATGGAGCTGGTTGGGCTGGATGTCCAGGATGCGTTGCTTGCCATTGGTGGCTGCGCCTCCGGCCTGTTCGACCAGCCAGCCCATGGGGTTGGCTTCGTACATCAGGCGCAGCTTGCCAGGCTTGTTGGGCTCGCGTTTGTCCCAGGGGTACATGAAGACGCCGCCCCGGGTCAGGATGCGGTGCACGTCGGCCACCATGCTGGCAATCCAGCGCATGTTGAAGTCCTTGCCGCGCGGACCTTCCTTGCCTTGCAGGCATTCGTCGATGTAGCGCTTCACGGGTTCGTCCCAGTGACGCATGTTGCTCATGTTGATCGCGAATTCCTTGGTGTCCTCTGGAATGCGGATGTTTTCTTCGGTCAGCACGAAGGAGCCCTGTTCGCGGTCCAGCGTGAACATGGCCACGCCGTCACCCACGGTGAGCACCAGGGTGGTTTGTGGGCCGTAGATGCAGTAGCCGGCGGCCACTTGCTGCGTGCCAGGCTGCAGGAAGTCGCCTTCCTCCACGCCCCGGTCGCCATCGGGCTTTTTCAACACGCTGAAGATGGTGCCGATGCTCACGTTCACATCGATGTTGCTGGAGCCATCGAGGGGGTCGAACAGCAGCAGGTATTCGCCTTGCGGATAGCGGTTGGGCACCAGGTAGATGCCGTCCATTTCTTCGGACGCCATGGCGGCCAGGTGGCCGCCCCATTCGTTGGCTTCGATCAGCACCTCGTTGGCGATGATGTCGAGCTTTTTCTGGATTTCTCCCTGCACGTTTTCGCTGCTGGCCGTGCCCAGCACGCCGCCCAGCGCACCTTTGTTCACGGCGTGGCTGATGCTTTTGCAGGCGCGAGCCACCACTTCGAGCAGCAGGCGCAGTTGCGAGGGGATGAGGCCGTCCACCCGTTGCTGTTCAACGAGGTAGCGGGTCAGGCTGATGCTTTTTGCCATGGGTCTCTGCTTTCAGAAGGATTAGTCGGCCAGTGCGCGGGTGACGACCTCGCGCACGTCGTTGGACAGTTCAGGCTTGGCGGCAACGCGGGCAATGGCTTCGCGGGCGGCGCTGCGCCAGGGGTCTGCCAGCTTCTTCCAGCGGTCGAGTGCACGTGCCAGGCGGGCTGCGACCTGCGGGTTGATGGCATCCAGCTCGATCACGCGGTCGCTCCAGAACACGTAGCCCGCTGCATCTGCACGGTGGAAAGCGCCTGGGTTGGCGCTGCAATAGCTGAAGATCACGCTGCGTGCGCGGTTGGGGTTCTTCAAGCTGAAGTCCGGGTGTTGCATGAGTTGGCGCACGGCGGGCAGCACGTTTCCGCCACGGTCTGGGCTACCAGCCTGCAGCGCAAACCACTTGTCGATGACCAGGGGCTCGTCCTTGAACAGGGCGTGAAAGCGCGCGAGGGCGGGTGCCGCGAGTTCGCTGCCGCTGGCAACCAGGGCGGTGAGTGCGTTGAACCGGTCCGTCATGTTGCCCGCCACCTTGAAGCGCTGATAGGCCTTGCCCGGCCAGATGGCATCACCGGTGCGCTGGGCGGCAATGCACAGCATGTGCAGCGCCAGGCCGCTGAGTGCACGGCGGCCACAGGAGACGGGGTCGGGGCGGTAGCCGCCGGTGTCCTGGTTCTGTTCCCAGGCCCATTCCCAGTCGGCCTGCAGCGAGACGGCCAGTTGCTCGCGCATGGCTTCGCGCACGGCGTGGATGCGCTGGGGGTCCACCACGTCCTGCTGCTCGGCGATGTAGGTTTCAGACGGCAGGGTGAGCACCAGTTCCTTGAACGCCGCATCCAGCGAGGGGTTGCGCAGCACGGCACGCATGGCTTCTACAAACTCTGCGGGCAAGATTTGATGCTCAAATCGGCCGTTTCCGCCTGTCTGTAAAGCGCTGTTTGCTATCGAATTGGTAGCGATTCGCAGCGCCAGGCGCTGGCCCGCTTCCCAGCGATTGAAGGCGTCGGTGTCGTGTGCGAGCAGGGCCAGCAATTGCGCGTCGGTGTAGTCGATGTCCAGCACCACCGGGGCACTGAAACCGCGCAGCAGCGAAGGGACGGGCTCTGCATCCACGTTGGTGAAGGTCAGTGTCTGCGATGCCTCGGTGAGCACGACCACGCGTGATGTGTTGCCCGACGACTCTTCGCCCGACACATGAAGGGGCAGAGCAGCGCCTGTGCGGGCGTCGATCAGGCCCAGGTCCACCGGGATGACAAAGGGCAGCTTCTCGCTCTGGCCGGGCGTGGGGGCGCAGCTTTGCGACAGCGTGAGGGCGTAGCAGCGCGTGGCGGCGTCGTAGCGGCCCGTGGCGCGCACGCGGGGCGTGCCCGCTTGGCTGTACCAGCGCTTGAACTGGGCCAGGTGCTGCGTGAGCGGGCTTGCAGGATTGGCATCTGCGATGGCCTGCACGAAATCGTCGCAGGTCACGGCCTGGCCGTCGTGGCGTTCGAAGTACAGCTTCATGCCTTTGGCGAAGCCGTCCCGGCCCACCAGGTTGTGCTGCATGCGCACGACCTCTGCACCCTTTTCGTAGATGGTGACGGTGTAGAAGTTGTTGATCTCGACGTAGCTGTCGGGCCGCACCGGGTGGGCCATGGGCCCCGCATCTTCAGGGAATTGGGCGGTGCGCAGCACACGCACGTCTTCGATGCGCTTGACGGCGCGGGCCGAGGGGCTGCTGGCCAGGTCCATGCTGAACTCTTGGTCGCGGAAGACGGTGAGGCCTTCCTTCAGGCTCAGTTGGAACCAGTCGCGGCAGGTCACACGGTTGCCTGTCCAGTTGTGGAAGTACTCGTGGCCCACCACGCTCTCGATGTTGGCGAAGTCGGTGTCGGTGGCTGTGGATTCGCTCGCCAGAACGTACTTCGTGTTGAAGATGTTCAGGCCCTTGTTCTCCATCGCGCCCATGTTGAAGTCGCTGGTCGCGACGATCATGAAGCGCTCCAGGTCCAGCGGCAGGCCGAAGCGGGCTTCGTCCCAGGCCACGCTGTACATCAGCGAGTTCATCGCGTGTTCGGTCTTGCCCAGGTCGCCAGGGCGCACATACACCTGCAGCAGGTGATTGGTGCCCGAGCGACTCTTGATGTGCTGCTCTCGCGCCACCAGCTTGCCCGCCACCAGTGCGAACAGGTAGCAGGGCTTCTTGTGCGGGTCCACCCACTTGGCGAAATGCCGGGCGCCATGGGGGCCGTCTTCCAGGTCGCCGCTGTCCATCAGGTTGCCGTTGGAGAGTAGCACCGGGTACTGGGCCTTGTCGGCGCGCAGCGTGACGGTGTAGCTGGCCATCACATCAGGGCGGTCCAGGAAGTAGGTGATGCGGCGAAAGCCCTCGGCCTCGCACTGCGTGAAGAATGTGCCCTGGCTCACATACAGGCCCATGAGCTGCGTGTTCTTGGCCGGGCAGCAGGTGGTGAATATCTCCAGCGCGAAGGGCTCGCTGCCCTCGGGCAGGTTCTCCAGCACCAGCCGGGCGCCTTCCATCTTGAACGAGGTGCCCTGGCCGTTGACCAGCACGCGAGCCAGGTTCAGCTCATCGCCGTCCAACTTGAGCGGCTCCGCTGCCACGTCGGGGTTGCGGCGCAAGGTCATGCGGTTGAGCACGCGGGTCTTGTTCGGGTCCAGGTCGAAGGTGAGTTCGACGCTATCGATCCAGTAGGCGGGGGCGGTGTAGTCCTCGCGGCGGATGGCGATGGTCTGGCCTGCTCCGTCTCCACTTCCGTCTGCGCTATGCAGTTGCAACATGGATGCTCTCCAGAAAGTCGGTGTTCATGAGTTCGGTGTAGTCGCGCACGGCCGCCAGCACATGCGGCCCGGCCAGTTGCTCGGGCGTATGGGTGCTGCAGATGGCCACGGCGCGCATGCCGGCGCGGCGGGCGGCCTCGATGCCAAAA
Source organism: Acidovorax sp. HMWF029 (assembly GCF_003060895.1). Classification (GTDB taxonomy): domain Bacteria; phylum Pseudomonadota; class Gammaproteobacteria; order Burkholderiales; family Burkholderiaceae_C; genus Acidovorax. The sequence continues at coordinate 17,054 of NZ_QAIH01000138.1, forward strand.
GGCGCGTCTTCAAAGACGATGCAGTGTTCGGGCGCTGCCGCGATGCGGCGTGCGGCCTCCAGAAAGATGGCGGGCTGCGGCTTGCCGGGCAGGCCTTCGTCGCCGCGCACGATGGCTTGCGGAGCAGGTGTGAGCCCCAAGTGGCCCAGGGCGAACTCCACGTTGCCTCTGTCGCCTGCCGTGCCCACCGCCACCTTCAGCCCGCGCCCGCGCACCTGGGCTGCAAACTGGCGAAAGCCCGCCACCTCAGTGAAGCGGGGGGCAAATAGCTCGCGGTAGATGGTTTCCTTCTCGTGGGTTAGTGCGTCGGCCTCGTCCTGCGACACGGGGCGGCCCAGCAGCTCCACGATGCATTCGGTGCCGTTCTTGCCCGTGGTGCGGGCCATGAGGTCGGGCACGTCAATGTCCATGCCCCGGCGGCGTGCAAACTCGACCCACGCCTGGGCGTGCCAGGGCATGGAGTCGATCATGGTGCCATCCATGTCGAAGATGACGGCGTCGGTGCGCATCCGCATCGCTCAGACGCCTTGCTTCAACGAAGCTTCGATGAAGGCATCGAGGTCGCCATCCAGCACCTTCTGTGTGGCAGAGATTTCAACGTTGGTGCGCAGGTCCTTGATGCGGCTGTTGTCCAGCACGTAGCTGCGGATCTGGTGGCCCCAGCCCACGTCGGTCTTGGTGTCTTCCAGCTTCTGCTGCTCTTCCATGCGCTTGCGCATTTCGAAGTCGTACAGGCGGCTGCGCAGGCGCTGCCAGGCCACGTCGCGGTTGCTGTGCTGGCTGCGGCCGTCCTGGCACTGCACCACGATGCCCGTGGGGATGTGCGTGAGGCGCACGGCCGAGTCGGTCTTGTTGATGTGCTGGCCGCCCGCGCCCGATGCGCGGAAGGTGTCGGTGCGCACGTCGGCGGGGTTGATGTTGATCTCGATGGAGTCGTCGATTTCAGGGTAGACGAACAGCGACGCGAACGAGGTGTGGCGGCCGCCCGAGCTGTCGAACGGGCTCTTGCGCACCAGGCGGTGCACGCCGGTTTCTGTGCGCAGCAGGCCGAAGGCGTATTCGCCCTCGATCTTGATCGTGGCGCTCTTGATGCCCGCCACGTCGCCCGGAGTTTCGTCTTCGACCGTGGCCTTGAAGCCCTTGCGTTCGGCGTATTTGAGGTACTGGCGCAGCAGCATGCTGGCCCAGTCGCAGGCCTCGGTGCCACCTGCGCCTGCCTGGATGTCCACAAAGCAGTTCAGCGGGTCGGCCTCGTTGCGGAACATGCGGCGGAACTCCAGCTCTTCCACCGCCGCGCGCATCGTGGCGGCTTCCGATTCGATGGTCAAAAGGCCGGCTTCGTCGTCTTCCTCTTTGCTCATCTCATACAGCTCGGCGTTGTCGGCCAGATCGCGGGTGAGTTTGTCCAGCGTGACCACCACGCTGGAGAGCGATTTTTGTTCCTTGCCCAGCTCCTGGGCCTTCTTCGGATCGTTCCAGACCGAAGGGTCTTCCAGCGATGCGTTTACGGTGCGCAGGCGTTCGAATTTGGCATCGAAGTCAAAGATACCTCCGTAACTCTGCCGTGCGCAGAGCCAGGTCGCTGAGGGTGGTGCCGATGAGGTTGATGCGTTCTGCGTCCATGGTTCTTGTCCTGCGTGTTCTGTTGAATAACCCGCGATTTTCTCATGGGACAAGCAAAGTGCTCCGCCAAAGCCCTGCGATGGGCGTTGCTGCGCAAAGGCCCGGGCCCGCCGGGCCGATTTGAATGCGTTGATAAATCAAAAATGATAGCTAAAAAAGCTTATCCATCGCGCGGTGGGGCCTGTTTTTGTTTGAATTTTTGCTAGGCCTGCTCCAGAAACTCCTCGATCAGGCGGGCCACCTGCGCAGGCTGGTCGTGGTGCAGCATGTGCGCGGCGTCGTGCACCACGGCCGTGCGGCAGTTGCGCACATGGGTCAGGCGCTGGTGGTATTCGTCCAGCGTGTAGCGGCCCTTCCACCACTGGCCCAGGCTGTCGTCGCTGGCCTCCACGGACAGCACGGGGGCGGTGATGCTCTTGTACAGCTCCATCGCTTCGTCCAGCCGGTAGAGCTGGGCGCTGGTGATCTTGTGGGCCGGGTCGCCCAGAATTTCCCACTGGCCTTGTGCGTTGGGTCGTGCCCAGTGTCCCGCCAGCCATTGGGCCTTGTCCTCGGACAGGCGCGGGTTGGTCTTCATCAGCCTGTGTGCCACGCCGTCCTGGCTGTCGTAGCTCTTGAGGGCCATGTCGCCGGTGTGCAGTTGTTTGATTTCGTCGATCCACTGCCTGTAGCGTTTGGGCGCCTGGTCGGGCCGCGTGGCGGGCATGCCAAAACCTTCCAGGTTCACCAGGCGGCGGATGCGCTCGGGCCGCACACCCGCATACATCATGGCGACGTTGCCGCCCATGCTGTGGCCTACCAGGTCGATGGTTTCGCCGGGGGCGTAGTGGTCCAGCAGCAGGTCCAGGTCGGCCAGGTAGTCGGCAAACACATAGTGGTCCACCGGTGCGCCGGTGGTCAGGCCAAAGCCGCGCCAGTCGGGGGCGATGATGCGGCGCTCATGCTGCAGCGCATCCACCGTGAACTGGTACGAGGCGCCTACATCCATCCAGCCGTGCAGCAGCACCAGCGTGGGCAGCGGGCTGGTGTCGGGGCCCCAGTGGCGGACGTGGTAGCTCAGGTGGCGCATGGGCAGCGTGCTGCTGCGCGAGGGTTTGAGAACTTGGTACATGTTCTGCAAATGGTAAGGCGATGGTATGCCCCCGCCTGTGCCGCGCTGTCACCAAGGAGTCCGGCGCCCGGCACGCTTTGGCGTTCGCTTGTACCATCGCCAGCCACGGCCGCCGCAGGCCCTGTTTATCCCGATCATCTGGAGCTTTCACCGCATGAACACAGTCCGCTTGGGTCAGAGTGACCTGCTTGTCACCCCCATTTGCCTGGGCACCATGACCTTTGGCGAGCAGGTCAATGAAGCCGAGTCCCACGCCATCCTGAGCCAGTCGCTCGCGCGCGGCGTGAACTTCATCGACACGGCCGAGATGTACTCGGTGCCCGCCAAGGCCGAAACCTTTGGCGCCACCGAAACCATCATCGGCAACTGGTTTGCCAAGAACCCCGGCGCGCGCCAGAAGCTGGTGGTGGCGACCAAGGTGGCAGGCCCATCGCGCGGCATGCCCTGGGTGCGCGAGGGCAAGGGCATGACCCCGACCGACATCGTCGCGTCGTGCGAGGCCAGCCTGCGCCGCCTGCAGACCGATGTGATCGACCTCTACCAGATCCACTGGCCCGAGCGCCATGTGCCCGCCTTCGGCAACCTGTATTACGACCCTGCCAAGGAAACGTCGCAAACCCCCATCCGCGAGCAGTTGGAAGCGCTGGCCGGGCTGGTGAAGGCGGGCAAGGTGCGCGCCATCGGCCTGTCGAACGAAACCCCTTACGGCGTGCACGAATTTGTACGCCTGGCCGAGCAGCATGGCCTGCCGCGCGTGGCCACGGTGCAGAACCCGTATTGCCTGATCAACCGCACCTGGGAAAACGGCATGGACGAAACCTGCCACCGCCTCAACGTGTCGCTGCTGGCCTATTCGCCCCTGGGCTTTGGCCTGCTGACGGGCAAGTACGACGAGAGCGGCACCACCGGCCCGAGCGCCCCCCAAGGCGCGCGCATTGCCACCTATGAGTCGGTGCGCAAGCAGCGCTGGGGTCGCCCCGAGGCGCTGGCTGCCTCGCGCCGTTACAACGCGCTGGCCCGCGCCAACGGCATGACCCCCACGCAGATGGCGCTGGCGTTCTGCTACACCAAGTGGCAGGTGGCCAGCACCATCATCGGCGTGACGTCGGTGGCGCAGCTGGAGGAAGATCTGAATGCCTGGGGCACCACGCTGTCGCCCGAAGTGCTGAAGGACATTGATGCGATCCGCTGGGAGCTGCGCGACCCCGCTCTTTGAGCGGCGGCGGCAAAAACAAAAGGGGCTGAAAAGCCCCTTTTTGCTGGGTACAACCAAGGGTTTTTCAAGCCGCAACGGCGACGCGGCCTTCTCGCCACGGCGTGCCTTGCGGTTCCCCTAGATCCCAGAACAGACCGGCCATCACCGCCAGCCCTTCGCGCGCCACGGGCGCCAGCAAATGCTCGTTGGGCGCATGCTGGGCACAGGCGGGGTATGAGTGCGGCACCCACAGCGTGGGCAGGCCCAACTGGTCGGCAAAAATGTCGTTGGGCAGCGAGCCAGCCAGGTTGGGCAGCAGCGTGGCAGGTTGGCCCGCGCTGGCCTCTAGCGAGGCCATCGCCCAGTCCACCCAGGGGTTGTGCAGATCGAGCCGTGTGGCACCGCAGTGCATGCCCATGGTGATCTCGACCTGGCCGAAGCCATGTGCGTCCAGGTGCTCGCGCAGCGTGGCTTGCACGTTTTGCCAATCGGTGCCCACCACAAAGCGCAGCTGGCAATGCGCCACAGCCTGAGAGGGGATTGCGTTGATGGGCCGTTGCGCGTTGCCCGCGCCCAGCGCCAGCACCTCCAGCGTGTTCCAGCCCACCAGCTGTTCGGCTGGTGTCAGGCCAGGCTCGCCCCAGCCGGGCGTGAGCGCCGGGGCATCGGAATCGGCGCCGATCACCACGTCTTTGAGCGCCGTGCGCAGCTTGTCGGGCACCGCAGGCGGCAGCAGGCCTTTGACCAGGATGCGGCCCTTAGCGTCCACCAGCGTGGCCAATGCGTGTGTGAGTACCGTGGCTGGGTTGGCCAGCACGCCGCCCCAATTGCCGGAGTGGTAGGCCTTGTCGCGGCTGTGCACGGTGAGCGCAAAGTTGATAGCCCCGCGTGAACCCAGGAAGAGGGTGGGGTGGCCTGCGTTCACGCGGGGGCCGTCGCTGGCGACGAACAGGTCGGCCTTGAGCGCACCGCGGTGCTGCTCGCAGAATGCGCCCAGGCCCGGCGAACCCGCCTCTTCACCCATCTCCATGAGCAGCGTCACGTTGTAGCCCAGGCGACCACCCCGGGCCTCGATGGTGTGGGCGAGTGCGGCCAGGCTTACGGTGTGCTGGCCCTTGTTGTCGGCGGTGCCCCGGCCGTACCAGCGCTCGCCTTCGATGGTCAGCGCCCAGGGCGAGAGGCCCTCGCGCCATTGCGCGTCCTGCCCGTTGACCACATCGCCATGGCCGTAGGTGAGCACGGTGGGCAGGGCAGAGTCTTCCACGCGGCGTGCCACCAAAAAGGGGCCGCCTTGTGGCGAGGGATTGTCGAGCACCTGGCACTCGAAACCCAGGGGCTTGAGCCAGGGCACCATTTCGTCGGTGAGGTAGGCGCGCAGTTCGGGCGGCACCTTGCCGGTGTCGCTTTCGGTGCGCCAAGCCACGCGGCGGCGCAGGTCGGTGGCAAATTGGCCGTTGTCGAAGTAGCGTTGGACGTCTTGAATCAATTGTTGTCGGTTCATCTGCGGGTCCTTGTCGTGTATTCGTCAATCCACCACGATCTTGGCGCGGTGGGCCAGCGCGCGGTAGCGGCCAATCTCGTTGTCCATGGCCGCGTGCATGGCTTTGGGGCCCACAAACACGGGCTCCATGCCCTGGGCGCGGATCTGCTCCTGCAACTGGGGGTCGCGCATCGCGGCTTCCACTTCCTTGATCAGCTTGTCCATGACGGGCGCGGGCGTGCGTGCGGGGGCAGCCACGGCATACCAGCCGTCAAAGGCCGCGTCGGGCAGTTTCTGCTCTATCACCGTGGGTACCGAGGGCAGGGCGCGGGCGCGCTCGTTGCCCGCAATCGCCAGCGCCCGCAGCTTGCCCGAGCGTACATGCGGCGCGGCACTGGCCACGGTGTCGATGGCCATCTGGATTTCGCCGCCGATCAGTCCCATCATGGCCTGCGCGCTGCCCCGGTAAGGTACGTCCTGCAGGCGCACGTCGGCCGCCTGCTCCAGCAGCGCACCCACCAGGTGTGGCGCCGAGCCCGAGCCGAACGTTGCGTAGTTGATGGTTTTGGGCGCCGCCTTGGCGGCCGCCAGCAGCGCGGCAAGGTCCTTGTATGGCGCGTTGGCATTGACCACGATCACCAGCGGTGCGCGGGCCACGATGGCCACGGGGGCGAGGTCCTTGAGCGGGTCGTACGGCAGCTTGGGGCGCAGCGCGGCATTCACGGTGTAGCTGGTGGAGCCCGACACCAGCAGCGTGTAGCCATCGGGCTCGGCCTTCACCACGGTTTCGGTGCCGATGATGGTGGAAGCACCGGGCTTGTTGTCGGTGACCACCGGCTGGCCCAGGCGCGCAGACAGCTTCTGGCCCAGGGCGCGGGCCACGGCATCTGTGCCCCCGCCGGGCGGGAAGGGCACCACCACACGCACGGGGCGCTGGGGCCAGGCATCCGATGGCGCGGTGGTCTGGGCAGAAGACAGGCTGCTGGCGCAGGCGAGGGCGGACAGGGCAGCGGACAACAGCGAGGCTCGAACAAGGTGTTTCATGCGGATTCCAGTGGTAAGCGCCCTGCCACCAACAGGTGTGATCGGGCATGGGTGAATTGGAGCCTTAAGACATGCAAGATGAATGCTGGTTTACCATTGCCTTGAATAGAGATTTGGCAAATGACCATTGCCTTTTTGTGATTTAATACACCGTGGCTATTTCATTGCTCAGCTTGCCTCTGCGCTATTTTCTGGAAGTGGCGCGTACCGGTTCTGTCAACCAGGCTGCTCAGCGCCTGCATGTGGCGGCGTCGGCGGTGAGCCGCCAGCTGGGCAAGCTGGAAGACAGCCTGGGCGTGGTCCTGTTCGAGCGCCAGGCCCGGGGCATGACACTGACCGAGGCGGGAACCCGGCTGCTGGCCCATGCCAGTGCGCACGATGCGCAGGCGCTGGAGCTGGTGGATCAGCTGCAGGATTTGTCGGCCCAAGGTGCCTTGCGGGTGCGGCTGGCCTGCACCGAAGGGTTCGCGGCTGCTTTCATGCCGCAGGTCATGGCAGGCTTTCGGCGGGCACACCCGCAGGTGCAGCTGCATTTGCAGGTGGCGGTGCCGCAGGATGTCTCGGCCCTGGTGCTGCGGGGCGAGGTCGATCTGGCGCTGAAGTACAGCATGGCGCCTGAGAAGGGTCTGCAGGTGCTGCATTCGGCCATCGCTCCCATCTACGCCGTCATGCCCGCGCAACACCCGCTGGCCCGCCAGCGCAGCGTCCGCGTGGCCGACGTGGTGCGTTACCCGCTGCTGCTGGGCGCCAGCAACACCACGGGGCGGCAGTTGTTCGACCTGAGCTGCACTGTGCAGGGGCTGCGCTATGTGCCTGCGGTGGAAAGCAATTTTTCATCGGCGCTGCTGCCGCTGCTCAGCGGGCACGACGTGGTGCTGGCCAGCTACCTCACTGCGGCGCGCTGGGTGGAGGCAGGCCTGCTGGCTGCCCGACCGTTTGATGAGGCTCAGTTGCAGCAGCGGCGCCTGCAGGTGCTGGCCGCCGAGGGCCGGGTGCCATCCGCCTTGGTGGAGCAGTTCACCAAAGCGCTGGTGGTGGCCATCGAGGAATACGGCAAGCGCAAGGTGGGGCGGCGCCGCAGGGCGGCAGTAGCGCCCGGCGCGGTGTTCTGAATCATCGGGTGTTATCCGAACATTCACATTTGGATACGGATACCATCGGTGCCCTATCCGCACCACACCATGGCCAAGAAAGAACGCGTTTCCGAGACCCAAGCCACCCAGTTGCTCAAGGCGAACAAGGTGGCTTTCACCGAACACCCGTATGAGTACCTGGAGCACGGCGGTGCCATGCACAGCGCCGAGGTGCTGGGCCTGGATCCCTTTAACGTGGTCAAGACCCTTGTCATGCAGGACCAGGACGCCAAGCCGCTTTTGATGCTGATGCATGGTGACCGCAAGGTGTCCACCAAGAACCTCGCGCGGCAGATTGGCGCCAAGTCGGTCGAGCCCTGCGCGCCCGAGGTAGCCAACCGGCACAGCGGCTACCTGGTGGGCGGTACGTCGCCGTTTGGCACGCGGCGCACCATGCCGGTCTATATCGAGGAAACCATCCTCGCGCTGCCCCGCATTGCCATCAACGGCGGGCGCCGGGGTTTTCTGGTGCAGCTGGACCCGCAGGTGTGTGTGCAACTGCTGGGCGCCAAACCCGTGCAATGTGCGCTGGCAGAATAGGCCGGCCCACCTATTTGATTACCGAGGAAATGCTTTGACCGCCGTTTACCCCCTTCTTGCCGCCGTGGCCGCTTATTTGCTGGGCTCGCTGTCGTTTGCCGTCATCGTGACGCGCGTCATGGGCCTCTCCGACCCGCGCACCTATGGCAGCAAGAACCCGGGCGCCACCAATGTGCTGCGCTCGGGTAGCAAGGCAGCGGCCATCGTGACCCTGTTGCTGGACGCGATGAAGGGCTGGCTGCCCGTGGCGCTGGTGATGTGGTTCGGCCACCCCTATGGGCTGGAAGACGGCACCGTGGCTCTGGTGGGGCTGGCGGCTTTCCTGGGGCACCTCTGGCCGGTGTTTTTCCGCTTCGAGGGCGGCAAGGGTGTGGCCACGGCGTTGGGCGTGCTGGTGGGCGTCAGCGGCTGGCTGGGCCTGGCCACGGCACTCACCTGGATCATCATCGCCTTTTTCTTTCGCTATTCGTCGCTGGCTTCGCTGGTGGCCGCTGTGTTTGCGCCGGTGTACTACCTGCTGGTGGACGGCGTTGTCTGGTATGCCGAAGGCACGATTGCCGCTTCGATGGTGGTGATGGCGCTGCTGCTGGCCTGGAGGCACAAGGAGAATATCCAGCGGCTGATGGCTGGCAAGGAGTCGCGCCTGGGAAGCAAGAAAGACAAACAGGGTCCCGAGGCGAGTTCGTCGTCAGGCAAGGCGCACAAGTAGAACGAACGGGTGCTCTGATCGCCCTACAGGCCTGGCGATTGGCGGGCCTCAGAGCGCCCCAGGCCCTGTGACCAGCCCCCGCAGCCCGGCGCTGTGCTGGGCTGCATACAAACCCAGCCGCACCATGGTGCGGTGGTTGAGCTCCAGGCTTACCGCTGAGCGCGCCAGGGCCGACTGGATGCGCGGTTTGCCGGAGGCCGTTTGGTACAGGGTGGGTTGGACGTGGTGGCTGCCGCTGCGGTCGAGCAGGCTTGCCACCAGGGGGTGATTGGCTTTTTCGCTCCGGCGCAACACGATGGCCGTGTCGCCGTTTTCCAGTTTCACAAAAGTGCCCGGAGGGCACAGACCGATGGAGCGGACCAGGGTGTAGCTCACCTCGTCACGCTGGTCCACTTCCTGCCCAACGATGGCGCGCACCGAGTCCGTGGCGCTGCGGCCCGCACGCGACTTGCGTGGGCTGATCATGGCCGCATAGCGGTCGATGGTACCCAGGATGCGCGTGAGCCGGTCTTCCGGGTCCTGTCCCGCCAGGGGCACGCGCTCGGTGATGCTGGCATGGTGTTGTCCCACCACATCCAGCCAGAGCGCATCGCTGATGAACAGGCGCTCCAGCAGTAGCATGCTTTCTTCGGGGTGGCTTTTGATGGCCTCCTGCTGCGCGGCAGTGGGGCGCTCGCGCTGCTCGGCCAGTTCGTCCTGCAGCGCGGTCATGCCGATGTTCATGGTCAGCGCCGCGCGCACCAGGCTGTCGCGCTCACGCTGGGGCAGCCTCAGTTCAAGCGCCATGATGTGGCACAGCGTGCCGCACACCAGCGCGTGGGATGCGCTATAGCCCACGGTGGACGTGGACGCATGCTGGAACATCAGGTACAGCGCCGCATCGATGTCGTGCGCCACCAAGTCCTGCAGCCAGGTGTCGAATTGCCGCACCTTGCCGGGGAAATCCTGTACCTGCAGTGGCCGCGCCAGCAACACCGACAGCGCCGATTCCAGGTCGGACCAAAGGCTCAGAAGATCCTCGTACTCCCCCTCGGAATGCGGGTGATGGATGGCAGGGTGGGCGGACATGGGAGGTCAGTTGCGTTTTTCAAGCACCATCTGGTCGTTACTGCGGGTCATCTGGAATTCGTTCAGAAAACTATTGCCCAGCAGTACGTAGGGCATGGGCTGGGATGTGACGATGGCCTCCACGCCAAACACCTCCACATCGCCAACGCGCACAGAGTCAAGCTTCATGCGCCAGCCTTGCCCAACGCCATTGGCAGTGCCCATGCGCACAGGCTGGCCGCTTTGGTAGTTCAGCCCCATCCGGTCTGCATCAGAGCGGCCAATGGCGACGGTGGAGGCGCCGGTATCGACCATGTACTGCATCACCTTGCCATTGATGGTGCCGCTGTTCACAAAATGCCCCCGGCTGTCGGCGGTCAGCACAAGGCGCCTGCCGCTGGCGCCGCTGCGGCCCCCCACGCGCACCGGGGCTTCGCCCAGACGCAGGATGCGCCGCTCGCCCTTGACTTCGACGGTGGCTTCTTCCTTGAGCACTGCGATGACCTTGACCCCCTGGAATTCATCCCCGGCGCCCACGGCGCGCGGCGGGTGGGCATCCACCACCAGCAGAGCCTTGCTGCCCAGCATGCCGGCCAGCGCCACCGACTGCGCATGCACCGCTCCGGCGGTGGCCAGCAGGAGCCCGCCAAGGGCCACCATGGAGGCTGGCAGCAGGTGTAGATGCTTGGTCATGGTGCGGGGGATGAAAAAGTGAGTGGATCTTGCCGGGCGCCAGGCTCAGTCGCGGAAGTTGTCGAACGACAGCGGCACGTCGGTCACGTCCTTGCGGATCAGTGCCATGGCGGCCTGCAGGTCGTCGCGCTTGGCGCCGGTCACGCGCACCTTGTCTTCCTGGATGGCGCCTTGCACCTTGAGCTTGCTTTCCTTGAGCAGCTTCTGGATCTTCTTGGCCAGCTCACTCTCGATGCCATTGCGCACCTTGATGACCTGCTTGACCTTGTCGCCGCCCATTTTCTGCACATCGCCCATGTCCAGGAAGCGTACGTCCACGCTGCGCTTGGTGAGCTTGTTGCGCAGCACGTCCTCGATCTGGGTGAGCTGGAAGTCGGCATCGCCGATCAGGGTGATGTCCTTGTCCTTGATCTCGATGCTGGCCGAGGTGCCCTTGAAGTCGAAGCGGGTGGCGATTTCCTTGGCGGTGTTCTCCACGGCGTTTTTCACTTCAACCAGGTTGGCTTCGCAGACGGTGTCAAAAGATGGCATGGTGGTTCTCAATCTCGGGGAAACAGGGGGCAAATCGCAGCCCTTCCAAAGGGCGAATGCGACAATCGGGCCAATGGTAGTCGAGAAAAACGTCCCTTTGCAGCCCTGCAACACCTTCGGCATTGCTGCACGCGCGCAGACTCTGGTGCGTGTGCACTCCTCAGCCGATGTGCTGGCCGTGCTGGCCGACCCGGAGCTGGCGGCGGCGCCCAAGTTTGTGCTGGGTGGAGGAAGCAACATCATCCTCACCGGCGATGTGAAGCCCGTGGTGCTCAAGATGGAGATCAAGGGCCTGCGCCTGGTGGAGGAAACCCCCAAGGCCTGGATCGTGGAGGCGGGTGCGGGCGAGGTCTGGCACGACTGCGTGGCCTGGACGCTGGGGCAGGGCTTTGCGGGGCTGGAGAACCTGGCCCTGATCCCCGGCACCGTGGGGGCATCGCCCGTGCAGAACATCGGCGCCTATGGCGTGGAGCTGCAGGACAGGTTTGATTCCCTGGACGCTATCGACCTGGCCACGGGCCGTACCTTCACGCTGGACGCCGCGCAGTGCGGATTTGGCTACCGGGATTCGGTGTTCAAACACTCCGCGCCGTCAGATGCACTGGATGCGAATGGCCTGCCGCGTGGCTTGGGGCTGGAGGGCCGTGCTGTGATCACCCATGTGCGCTTTCACCTGCCCAAGCCCTGGAAGCCAGTGCTGGGCTATCTGGACCTTGAGCGTCGCATGGCAGAGGAGGGCGTATTGCAGCCCACGGCCCAGCAGATCTTCGAATGGATCTGCGACATCCGCCGCGCCAAGCTGCCTGATCCGGCCGTGGTTGGCAACGCGGGCAGCTTCTTCAAGAACCCCACGGTCTCGCCCGAGCAGTGCGCCGACATCATTGCGCGCGAGCCGCGGATCGTGCACTACCCCATGCCGGACGGCAGCATCAAGCTGGCGGCGGGTTGGCTGATTGATGCCTGCGGCTGGAAGGGCAAATCCATCGGCAAGGCGGGTGTATATGAAAAGCAGGCCCTGGTGCTGGTGAATCGGGGGCAGGGCGCCGACAGCGTGACCGGCGGCGAGGTGATGACACTGGCCAAGGCCATCCAGACCAGCGTGTACGAGCGTTTTGGTATCCGGCTTGAACCAGAGCCTGTGGTGGTTTGAACGGCCCGTCAGCTTTGCGCCGGTGGCCCTTGTGCGAAAGCTCAGTGGCAGTGATTCACCGCGCAGCCGCCTCCGCGTTGTGCCGTTCCAGTACCGATTCGACATCGGTCAATCCCATGCGCAAACACAGTGCGTGGGCCATTGCCCAGGCGTCTAGCAGCCCAGCCCGGGCTGCGGGTACCTCTGCAGGCGTGATGCGGCTCTTTTCAAGTTGCAGGGCCAGCGCAGCCAGCTTGTGAAAGCCCAGGTTGGCTGCGGCGCCCTTGAATGCGTGGGCGGGGTCACGCAGGCCATTGGGGCGCTCTTCCTTGACCTCCTGCAAGGCCTGTAGTAACGCATCCAGCGCCCCGGACTCATCGCTGAAGAAGCTGCGCAAAAGCGACCGGTAGCCTTGTGCCGACACGCCAATGCATACGTCACCCACCATCGCCATGTCGAGGTGGGTTGACACGTCGCCAGGCCTGAAGCGTTTTCGTGTGCGCGGTAAGGCGCTGGGTACAGAGGTCCCGACAGGCGAGACTCCCGCCTGCGCCGATGCAGGCGCTGCGCGGCGCATCACCTGTTCGGCGTCGCTTTCGGCCACGGTATCAGCGTCAAAAACAGGCGAGGCAGGCGCGCCACGCAGGCCAAAAAACTCCATCATTGTGGCCTGCAGCGTGGCGGCATTGACTGGTTTGCTGACGAAACCATTCATGCCACACGCAGCAGCCTTGTCGCGCGCTTGAGCGAACACGTCTGCCGTGAGAGCGATGATGGGAAGCTGCTCCGGGGCCATCCATTCCCGGATCCTTCGTGCGGCACCAAATCCGTCCAGAGTGGGCATGTGCAGGTCCATCAATACGAGGTCTGGGTGTTGGCTTTGCACGGCGGCGCAAGCCTGTTCTCCGTTGTCGGCAAACACAACGGTGTGGCCCATGTCTTCCAGCAGGGCGCCCATGTATTTGCGGTTCACCAGCTGGTCGTCTGCTACCAGCACCGTCAGGCCTCGAACGTCGGTCGGGCGCAAGGTTGGGGTTTGGGCTGTGGCCTGCGCTAACGCTTTTTCGGGCGCTGCGGCAATGGGTAGCGGCAGTTCAACGGTAAAGGTGCTGCCTTTGCCAGGGATGCTGGTTACCGAGATCTCACCGCCCATACGCTGCGCGAGGTTGCGTGATATCTCCAGTCCCAGGCCGGTTCCGCCAAACCGGCGGGATGTGCTGTCGTCCCCTTGTGTGAAACGTTTGAATAGTTTGGACAGTGTCTGGGCGTCCATTCCAATCCCCTCGTCGCTGACTTCCAGGCGTAGTGGGTAAGCCGCGAGCGAATCGGCCGGGCGAGGTGCCGACGCGTCACGCAGTAGACGCAATCTCACTGTGCCACTCTCGCTGAACTTGATGGCGTTAGTGATCAGGTTCAAAACGATCTGCTTGAGCCGGGTGCTGTCGGCCTGCACCCACTGCGGCAAGTCTGCAGCGCAATGGGAGTAAAAGCCTAGTCCCTTCTGCGCAGCTACGGGCTGCATCAGCTGTTCGACGTTGGCTATCAGGGCATGAAGATCCGTCACATGCGGGTGAATCGCCATCTTGCCCGTCTCTATGGCGGACACATCCAGGATGTCGTTCAGCAATGAGAGCAGGTGGTCTGCGGATCCTCTGGCCGTGCCCACGTATTCCCTCTGTCGGGCGGTAAGAGCAGTCCGCTCCAGCAGGTTCAGCATGCCCAGCACTCCGTTGAAGGGCGTGCGCAGTTCGTGGCTCATGTTGGCCAGGAATTGGCTCTTGCCGCGGTTGGCCGCTTCGGCTGCCAGATTGGCTTCCTGGAGGTTCTGGGTGAGTTGTTGCATCGCGCGGTGCTCGTCTTCCACCCTGCGATGTCGCCTTGCCAGCGCGGTTGCGGCCGCAAGCAGCAGCACGAGCTGCGCCAGGATGAGTGCCATGATCTGTCGGCCCTGGTCGAGCATGGTCGATTCCTGCTGTTCCAGCAGCACCGCTGTGTGGCGCGTAGCCGCCATGGTCAGCTCCTGCACCTGAGGACCCATGGCGTTGAAGTAGTGCAGCAACTGGCCGAGTTGGGCATGCGTGGGCTCTGCCGGAGGCTGCAGCAGGGCGTCGACCTTGCCCATCAACGTTGCAAGCTGGGGCATGGTATTTTGGTACTCTGCGCGCTCTTGCAGCGCTATGGTGCTGGGCGTGTCCTGCATCAGCTGGATACGGCTGGCAAACACATCGCTGCGCAGCCTGAGCGCGTCCAGGTCCAGAGGGGCGTGGCTGTGGGCGCTGACGTCAATGGCCTGCCGCAAGCGTAAAAACTCCCGCTCCAGCTGGAACGACAGTGCTGTGATGGAGTCACTGCGCAGATTCGCGCTTTGTTGTATCGAGCGCTGTTGCGCGACCTGCATTACCAACAGCACAGCCATCGCGGCCGCCATGATGACGGTGCCGAGGGCCAGCCATAGCAGGTAGCGCTGGCTATCGCGGTAAGCAGGCATTGTGAGGTCAGTCCACCTTCAGTGATTTGAGCTGCCATGCAGATCGGCCATAGTACTTGGAGGCCTTCAGCTCAAGCGTTGTGTCAAAGGGGTAGATGATGAACAGTGGCCCCTTTGTTCGTACCGAGATGGGCTTGTCATTGATGCGGTGCGCCACGATCACATCAAACTGCCGTGCATCGTCCACTGGGATGCTGGTTTTGTAGTCGTTGAGGGCTGTGGCCTCCAGTGTGACGCCCTGTGCCTTGGCCGCCGACAGCACGTCGCGTAGCAGCGGGCCGGTGAATTTGGTGGGCTCCTTGTACCACGGCGTGCTGGTCACAAAACTCCGCTGGGGCAGTGCTTCCAACATGGCCAGGTCGAACACGGCGGCTCCGGCCTGATTCGTCTCGCCTACCTTCCCTGAAATGGTCAGTATCACGGCCCCAGTGGGGGGCTGCAATGCCCAGGCCGGGGGCAGCAGGAACAGGGCCGCGCTCAGCACAAGCATGGGGCGTACGCCGGACTTCGGGGGCAGAAATGGAATGGGCATGAAATGCTCCTTCAGCGAAGTGTTGGAAGTGATAATTGTAGTGTAAATATGATTTAAATGATATTTTTAATGATCGGTACTGAATCTGTACACGGGCGCCAGCGAGTGCTGCATAAAAAAAGCCACCGTTTCCGGTGGCTTTGCTCATTTTTTGATAGCTTCTAGCGCATGATGGTCGCGCGCAGAAGCCATTTTTTGTCACTATTTTGAGTGACAAACCCCGCCAAAATCACTTGCGGTCGTTTTCCAGCTGCGCCAGGGCGGCATTGCCCCCCAGCGACAGCAGGCCCGCACGTGCATACACGCCGAGCTTGTCGCGTGTGTCCGAGATGTCCAGGTTGCGCATGGTCAGTTGGCCGATGCGGTCCAGCGGGCTGAACGGCGCGTCTTCCACCTTTTCCATCGACAGGCGCTCGGGCGCGTAGGTCAGGTTGGGCGACTCGGTGTTCAGCAGCGAGTAGTCGTTGCCACGGCGCAGTTCCAGCGTCACGGTGCCGGTCACGGCGCGCGCCACCCAGCGCTGGGCGGTTTCGCGCAGCATGATGGCCTGGGGGTCGAACCAGCGGCCCTGGTAGAGCAGGCGTCCGAGCTTGAGGCCGTTCAGGCGGTACTGCTCGATGGTGTCCTCGTTGTGGATGCCGGTGACCAGGCGCTCGTAGGCAATGTGCAGCAGCGCCAGGCCCGGGGCTTCGTAGATGCCACGGCTCTTGGCCTCGATGATGCGGTTTTCGATCTGGTCGCTCATGCCCAGGCCATGGCGGCCGCCGATGCGGTTGGCTTCGAGGATCAGCTCGACCGGGTCGTTGATTTCCACGCCGTTCAGCGCGACAGGCTGGCCTTCTTCAAAGCGCACCGAGACTTCCTCGGCCTTGACTTCGACCTCGGGCTTCCAGAACGCCACGCCCATGATGGGGTTGACGATGCGGATGCCACTGTTCAGGAACTCCAGGTCCTTGGCTTCGTGTGTGGCGCCCAGCATGTTGCTGTCGGTGCTGTAGGCCTTCTCGGCGCTCATCTTGTAGCCAAAGCCCGCCTGGGTCATGAAGGCCGACATCTCGGCGCGGCCGCCCAGCTCGTCGATGAACAGCTGGTCCAGCCAGGGCTTGTAGATCTTGAGCGAGGGGTTGGTGAGCAGGCCGTAGCGGTAGAAGCGCTCGATGTCGTTGCCTTTGAAGGTCGAGCCGTCGCCCCAGATGTTGACGTCGTCTTCCTTCATTGCTGCCACGAGCATGGTGCCGGTCACGGCACGGCCCAGGGGCGTTGTGTTGAAGTAGGTCAGACCGCCGGTGGAGATGTGGAAGGCACCGGCTTGCAGCGCAGCAATGCCTTCATGGGCCAGCTGCGTACGGCAGTCCACCAGGCGGGCCTTTTCGGCGCCGTATTCCATCGCCTTACGGGGGATGGCGTCGTAGTCAGGCTCGTCGGGCTGGCCCAGGTTGGCGGTGTAGGCGTAGGGCACGGCGCCCTTGAGCTTCATCCAGTGCAGCGCGGCGCTGGTATCGAGGCCGCCGGAGAAGGCGATGCCGACTTTTTGCCCAAGGGGCAGGCTTTGGAGAATGGTGGCCATTTGCGGGTTCCGTTGCGGTGTGGGGTGCGATCAGCCAAAGTGGCAGATGTAGTGGTAGGCCTCGGTCACGCGAATGTCGAATTTCGAGTTGCCGGGCACGCTGAACTTGTCGCCTGCGGATGACTTCACCCAGGCATCGGTGCCTGCCAGCTTGTATTCGCAGGAGCCCGCGACGCATTCCATGATCTCGGGCGCACCGGTGTTGAAGGTGAGCGTTGCGGGCAGCACCACGCCCACCGACTTCTTCGTGCCATCAGGGAAGGTGATGCCGTGGCTCACGCATTTGCCGTCAAAGTACACATTGGCCTGGGTCGTGACGGACACGCCGTCGATTTTTTCGGTGGTCATGGATGCGCAGGATTGGGTTAGAGGAAACCCGCGATTTTAGGGCAGGGGTGGCGGTGCACCGGTGGCTGGGCCCAACGAAACCAGCGCCCAGTGCCGGGACGCCGAAAAAAAGAGCCCCGAAGGGCTCCATCGTGATAGCAGATCCTCAGGGCTTGGGGTGTTTGGGGCCCCAAGCGTTGGCTCAGCGCCAGTAAGGATTGCGGTGGTGCGGGTAGTACGGCCTGTCGTAGCCATACTCAATCACCGTCACCGGCGGCGTCACGTAAGTGGGCTGCTGGTAGACCGGCTGTACCGGGTAGGTGGATGTCACCACACCAGGCTGGCTGTACACGCCTTGATGCGCGTACGGGTCAGGCTGGGTGGAATAGGTCTGGCCCGTGGGCTGCACGCTCAGCGGAATCCAGCGGCCGGGATCGTTCTGGGTGCGCGTGGTGTATTGCCTGCCTGCGTACTCGTACACCACGTTGTAGCCCACGGTGCGGTTTTCGTAGTAAGTCTCGGTGGTGCAGCGCTGCACGTTCTGGTACTGCGGCTGACCACCTTCGATCTGGTTGCCCAGTACGGCCCCGCCGATCACGCCGATGGCCGTGGCGGCTGCGCGACCGCTGCCCTTGCCGATGGCATTGCCAGCGGCACCGCCCGCAATGGCGCCCATTACGGCGCCAGCGCCGCTGGTGCGGTTGCCGCTGTACACGGTTTCATTGCCGCACACCTGCTGAGGGATGCCCACCTGCTGCACGATGGGCGTTGCGGACAGCACGCGGCCTTGTTCCTGGGCGGTCGCCAGGGTTGCGGCGGCTGCCATGGCGGAAAAAATCACGATCTTTTTCATGGAGAAACTCCTTTCGGGTCGGTACATAACGCACCGAACACATGAAAAGTTTAGGCCCATGGTGTCAATTCAGGCCTTGGGAGCCGTAAATCTGCGTAAAGATTTGTGCGAATTTCCCGCGTTGGCGGGTAAATGTCAGCCGGTCAGCCGGTCCGGTCTGCTGGGTTGGTCAGTTTTGGGGCGCTGCGTCGCGCCAGGCTTGCCATTGATCTGGCGCAAAGCCCACAGACACCTGGGTATGGCCTGCATGGTGCCATTCGACCACGGGGCGTTTGATCACACTGGGCTGGTCTTGCATCAGGGCGCTGGCGCTGGCGTCGTCCGTGACCGCCGCCTGGGTGTTGGCATCCAGCTTGCGCCAGGTGGTGCCCTGGCGGTTGACCAGCTTCTGCCAGCCCACGGCGCTCAGCCAGCCAGGCAACTGGGCGGTTGGCACGCCTTGTTTCTTGAAGTCGTGGAACTGGTAGTCCAGCCCTTGTTCGGTGAACCAGGCGCGGGATTTTTTGACGGTATCGCAGTTGGGAATGCCGTAGAGGGTGATGCGGGCGTTAGTCATGCCGCGCATCATCCTCGAAAACGCCGTGGGGAATGGGGCTCGGCGACAATCCCGGGCAGTATGCAAACGAAACCCCACACTCTGGAAGGCTGGCTGCGCCATTGCGAGCAGCTGCACCCCCACAACATCGACATGGGCCTGGACCGGGTCAGCGTGGTGGCACGCCGCATGGCGCTGCGTTTTGAATGCCCGGTGATCACGGTGGCGGGCACCAACGGCAAGGGCTCCACCTGCGCCATGCTGGAGGCCGTGGCCCAGCAGGCGGGCTACCGCACGGGGGTGTACACATCGCCCCACCTGGTGCATTTCGAGGAACGCTGCCGTGTGCATGGCGAAAGTGTGTCTGCTTCTGATTTGGTAGCGCACTTCGAAGCTGTGGAGCGCGCAAGGGTCCAAAATGGCGAAGAAATTTCGCTAACCTACTTCGAATTCACCACCCTGGCCATCCTGCGGCTCATGAGCCATGCGCGGCTAGATGTCGCGATTCTTGAAGTGGGGCTGGGTGGGCGGCTGGATGCGACCAATATCATCGATGCCGACTGCGCCGTGATCACCAGCATTGACATTGATCACATCGAGTTTCTAGGGCCTGACCGCGAAAGCATCGGCCGCGAGAAGGCGGGCATCATGCGCACCGGCCGTCCGGTGATCGTGAGCGACCCCATGGCCCCGCAGAGCGTTGTGGACCATGCGCGCGAGATCGGTGCGGACCTGTGGAGCTTCGGGCGCGATTTCAATTTTTCGGGGGACAAGCAGCAGTGGAGCTGGGCGGGGCGGGGGCGGCGTTATGCCGGGCTGGCCTATCCCTCCCTGCGCGGCGCAAACCAGCTGGTCAACGCCTCGGGCGTGCTGGCGGCGCTGGAATCTCTGCGGGACCGCTTGCCGGTGACCGCCCAGGCGGTGCGCAATGGCTTGGCCCTGGTGGAGTTGCCCGGCCGGTTCCAGATCGTGCCCGGCCAACCCACTCTGGTGTTGGACGTGGCGCACAACCCCCATTCGGTGGCAGCCCTCACGGCCAATCTGGATGCGATGGGTTTCTTCCCCACCACGCACGCCGTTTTTGGTGCCATGGCCGACAAGGATCTGGGTCCCATGCTGGCCAAGGTGAGCCCCCTGGTGGACCGCTGGTACTTCACCAGCCTGCCCACCCCGCGCGCCGAGACTGCCGCCACGCTGCAGCAGAAGTGGAATGCCGTGCAGATGGTGGCGGGTGGACGACGGGATGTGACATCGAGCGTGCACGCAGACCCCATGCAGGCCCTGACGGCTGCGGTGGCTGCGGCAGACCCCGCTGATAGAATCGTGGTCTTTGGCTCGTTTTATACGGTAGGCGGTGTGCTAATCAACGGAACACCTCGCCTGCAAGCCAAACATCTGGGCCAATAGGGCAGGTTTTGAGGTCCGCACGAGTCGTTACTCCATGGCATTTTTCAAGTTTCGGTGGCCCGGGCAGGGTGAGCAGCAACAGGCCGAAAAACCGTCCAAGCGCGGCGCGCGTACGCCGCAGGCCGAGAGTATCGAGGTGATGCGCCGCCGGGCCCGCCATCGGCTCATTGGCGCTGCCGTGCTGGTCCTGGTCGGGGTGATCGGGTTCCCCCTGCTGTTCGATACCCAGCCCCGGCCTGTGCCCGTCGATATCCCCATCGAGATTCCTGACCGCAACAAAGTGGCGCCGCTGGTCGTGCCCGCGCCTGTGGCCGAGGCCCCCGTTGCCAAGCCTGCAACGCCTGCTGCGCCCCAGGTTGCTGCCCCTGCGGCGCAACGTGCATCGGCGCCGCGCAGCGCGGCCACCAACGGGCTGACGGAAGGGGAAGAGCTGGTGCAGAGCGCGCGTCCATCTGCTGCCAAGCCTGCGCCCGCAGCGCCCACCGTGGCCGCTGCCGCCCCTGCGGCTGCACCCAAGCCCGACACCAAACCGCCTGCGGCACCTGTGCCTGCGCCGGAGCCAAAACCGGCGCAACGCCCCGATGATTCGGCGCGCGCCCGTGCCCTGCTGGAAGGCCGCAGCGCCGAACCAGCGGCCAGCGCAAATGCCGAAGAAAGCCGTTTTATCGTGCAGGTGGGGGCGTTTGCCGATGCCGAAAAGGCACGTGAAGCACGCACCAAGGTGGAGCGTGCCGGCCTCAAGACCTATACCCAGGTGGTGGACACCAAAGATGGAAAACGCACGCGGGTGCGTGTGGGTCCCTTCACCAACCGGGTGGAGGCTGACAAGGCGGCTGCGCGCATCAAGGCGCTGGAGCTGTCGGCCTCGGTGCTGACGCTGTAAGCCGGGCGGCCCGGCGGTTTCTGTTTTTTGTGTCCATGGCTGCGCTGGATTGGATTTTTGTCGCGGTGCTGCTGGCTTCGATGCTGGTCGGTGCCTGGCGTGGCCTAGTGTTCGAAGTGTTGTCGCTGCTGGGCTGGGTGGTGTCTTTTTTTGTAGCCCAGTGGTTTGCGGCGGACATGGCGGCGCTGCTGCCTCTGGGCGAGTCGGCGGGATCGTTGCGGTATGCGGCGGGTTTTGTCGTGGTGTTCGTGGCGTCGGTGTTTGCCTGCGGGTTTGTGAGCTGGCTGGCCAAGAAGCTGATTGAGGCCATTGGCCTGCGGCCCGCTGACCGCACCCTGGGGGCTGTGTTTGGCGTGCTGCGGGGCATGGTGCTGCTGCTGGCGGTGGCTGTGGTGGTGGGGCTGACCTCGCTGCACGAAGCGCCCTGGTGGCAGGAGTCACAAGCTGCCCCGGTGCTCGCCGAAGTGCTCAGGGGCTTGAAACCGGCGTTGCCGGAAGAATTTGGTAGGCATCTGCCTTCTTGATATCGATGGGGTGGCGGTCACAAGCTGCTGCCATGGGGTTGCCGCGGGGCTGTTCCCGCAAACGGATGGAATACAACTATGTGTGGAATCGTCGGCGTTGTCAGCACAGCGCCCGTCAATCAGCTGATCTATGACGCCCTGCTGCTGCTGCAGCATCGCGGCCAGGACGCAGCGGGCATCGTGACCCAGCAGGGCCGCAAGTTCTTCATGCACAAGGCCAAGGGCATGGTGCGCGACGTGTTCCGCACGCGCAACATGCGCGCCCTGCCGGGCAACGTGGGCCTGGGGCAGGTGCGCTACCCCACGGCGGGCAATGCCTACAGCGAGGAAGAGGCGCAGCCTTTTTATGTAAATGCGCCTTTTGGTCTTGTGCTGGTGCACAACGGCAACCTGACCAATGCGCGCGAACTGCGCAACGAACTGTTCCAGACCGATCACCGCCACACCAACACCGAGAGCGACTCGGAGGTGCTGCTGAATGTTCTGGCGCACGAGCTGGAGCGCTCCACCCGTGGCGTGCCACTGCAGGTCGAGGATGTGTTCGCTGCCGTGCGTGCCGTGCACAAGCGGGTCAAGGGCTCATACGCCGTGATCGCCCTGATCGCAGGTCATGGTCTGCTCGCGTTTCGTGACCCTCACGGAATTCGCCCGCTGGCACTGGGTCGCAGTCAGGATGGCACGGTGATGGTGGGCAGTGAGTCGGTGGCACTGGAGGGCACGTCCCATGTGTTCGAGCGCAACATCGACCCCGGTGAGGCCGTGTTCATCACGCTGGACGGCCAAGTCCATGCCAGCCAGTGCGCCGAGAAGCCGCAGCTCAACCCCTGCATTTTCGAGTTCGTCTACCTCGCGCGCCCCGATTCGGTGCTCGATGGCATTTCGGTGTATCAGGCGCGCCTGAACCTGGGGGAGGCTCTGGCCAAGCGCGTGGTGTCCACTGTGCCGCCCAACGAGATTGATGTGATCATCCCGATCCCTGAGTCCAGTCGCCCAAGCGCCACGCAGCTGGCGCATCTTCTGGGGATTCCGTACCGAGAAGGCTTCGTCAAGAACCGCTATGTGGGCCGCACCTTCATCATGCCGGGCCAGGGCGTGCGCAAGAAGTCCGTGCGCCAGAAACTCAATGTGATCGGCAGCGAATTCAAGGGCCGCAACGTGCTTCTGGTGGACGATTCCATCGTGCGCGGCACCACCAGCCGCGAAATCGTTCAGATGGCGCGCGACGCGGGCGCCCGCAAGGTGTACTTGGCCAGCGCTGCACCGCCAGTGCGTTACCCCAATGTGTACGGCATCGATATGCCCACCAGCAGTGAACTGGTAGCTCATGGGCGGTCGGTGGAGGAGATTCGCCAGGCGATTGGCTGCGATGCGCTGATCTATCAGGACGTGGATGGCATGAAGAAGGCTGTTGGCTCGCTCAACAGCGCTATCGCAGGTTTCGACGCGTCGTGTTTTGACGGCGTGTATGTTACCGGCGACATCACTGCAGAGGGCATCGCCAGCCTGAACGAAGGGCGTGTGGGCGTGGAAGAGGGCGAAGAAGACACCTCCCGTCTTGCGCTGCCGAATGCACAAGAGGCCTGAGCGCCAAGGCCGCATGGCTTCGATGGGCGGCGCGGCGGTTGTCCGCCGGCCACCTAACGTTCGATAGGCCGACTGATTGACCGAATCTTGACACTGGCCCCGAAAGGGGCCAGACCTTATTGATATGACTGAAACCACAGCTTCCAGCGCGGGCCGCGTGCGCACCCGGTTCGCCCCATCCCCCACGGGCTTTATCCACCTGGGCAACATCCGCTCGGCACTCTACCCTTGGGCGTTTGCACGCGCCACGGGCGGTGACTTCATCCTGCGCATTGAAGACACCGACCTCGAGCGCTCCAGCCAGGCTGCGGTGGACGTGATCATCGAAGGCATGGCCTGGCTTGGTCTGGATCATGATGAGGGCCCGTTCTACCAGATGCAGCGCATGGACCGCTACAAGGCGGTGCTGGCCGACCTGCAGGCAGCAGGCCATGTGTACCCCTGCTACATGAGTGTGGCCGAGCTGGATGCCCTGCGTGAAAAGCAGATGGCCGCCAAGGAAAAGCCCCGCTACGACGGTACCTGGCGCCCCGAGGACGGCAAGACCTTGCCTCCGGTGCCCGCAGGTGTGTTGCCCGTGCTGCGCTTCAAGAACCCGCAAGGCGGTGTGGTGGCGTGGGACGACAAGGTCAAGGGCCGCATCGAGATCCGCAACGATGAGCTGGACGACCTGGTGATCGCTCGCCCCGATGGCACGCCCACCTACAACTTCTGTGTGGTGGTGGACGACATCGACATGGCAATCACCCATGTGATCCGTGGCGATGACCATGTGAACAACACGCCGCGCCAGATCAACATCTTCCGCGCCTTGGGCAAGGAGCCACCGGTGTATGCCCACCTGCCCACCGTGCTGAACGAGCAGGGCGAGAAGATGAGCAAGCGCAACGGTGCCAAGCCCGTCACGCAGTACCGCGACGAAGGCTACCTGCCTGACGCCATGGTGAACTATCTGGCGCGCCTGGGGTGGAGCCATGGCGATGACGAGATCTTCAGCCGTGAGCAGTTCTTGCAATGGTTCAACCTCGACCACCTGGGCCGCAGCGCCGCCCAGTTCGACGAAGCCAAGCTGCGCTGGGTGAACGCCCAGCACCTCAAGGCCATGCCCGACGACGCGCTTGCCGCGCTGGTGGCGCCCCAGCTGCAACAGCGGGGTGTGCCGGAGCAGGCACTGGCCGATGGCCGTCTGGTGCGCATCTGCGCATTGTTCAAGGACCGTTGCGATACCACGGTGGCCCTTGCCCAGTGGGCGCAAGTGTTCTATGGCGATGTGACGCCTGTGGAGGCAGAGCGTGCACAGCATGTCACCGAAGCCATCGCACCAGCCCTGGATGCGCTGGCCGATGCACTGTCTGCCTGCGAGTGGGACAAGGCCTCTATCAGCGCCGCCTTCAAGCAGGTGCTGACTAGCCAGGGCTTGAAGATGCCGCAACTGGCCATGCCAGCGCGGGTTTTGACCGTGGGTACGGCCCACACGCCATCGGTTGATGCAGTGCTGGAATTGGTCGGACGTGAAAAAGTTGTAGCGCGTTTGCGAAACCGCTGAAAATCTGTCTATAATTCAAGGCTCAGATGATGACAACAAATACTAAGTGTTTGAAGTCATTAAGTGGGGGTATAGCTCAGCTGGGAGAGCGCTTGCATGGCATGCAAGAGGTCATCGGTTCGATCCCGTTTACCTCCACCAAAATTTGTTAATGGTTAGTTC
>NZ_QAIH01000139.1 GCF_003060895.1 Acidovorax sp. HMWF029
GGCCTGGGGCCCTGAAGACCCCGCCCCCGGCCTGCTGGCCGCCGGAGGCGCACTGGATGTAGCGCACTTGTGCGCCGCATACGCGCAAGGCACCTTCCCCTGGTATGGCCCCGGGCAGCCCATCCTGTGGTGGGCGCCAGACCCGCGCATGGTGCTGCCGGTCTCCGAGTTTCGACTGCACCGCTCACTGCGCAAGGCGCTGCAGGCCTTCCGCGCCCAGACGCATTGCGAAATCCGCGTGGACCA
The DNA here is from genome assembly GCF_003060895.1 of Acidovorax sp. HMWF029. Lineage (GTDB taxonomy): Bacteria > Pseudomonadota > Gammaproteobacteria > Burkholderiales > Burkholderiaceae_C > Acidovorax. The sequence continues at coordinate 247 of NZ_QAIH01000139.1, forward strand.
TGCATTCAAACAGGTCATCACCGCTTGCGCCACCAAGGAGCGCGAGGGCCAGGCAGGAACCTGGATCGTGCCTGAGATGGTCGAGGCCTATACCCGACTTCATGCCGCAGGCCATGCCCACAGTATCGAGACCTGGGTCCATGGCGAACTGGTCGGCGGCCTGTATTGCGTAGCGCTCGGCCAAGCAGTGTTTGGCGAATCCATGTTTGCCCATGCCACCGATGCATCAAAAATTGCCCTTTCGGCCCTGGTGGCGCTGTGTCGCCACCAGGGCATCGGCCTGATCGATTGCCAGCAAAACACCGAGCATCTGGCCTTTCTCGGCGGACGAGAGATCCCCCGCTCCGAATTCCTGCTACATGTCGAAAGGGCCCGCAATCAACCCGCCATCCCCTGGGCGTTTGACCCCGTATACTGGAACGAGCTGCTGCCCACCAAGACCCCCATGGCATGACGCAACTCAACGACCTCCCGCTGCAGACCCTGCAGTTCTATGCGACCGCCCCCTACCCCTGCAGCTATCTGCCGGACAGGCAGGCACGATCGCAGGTCGCCACGCCCAGTCACCTTATCCAGAGCGACCTGTATTCCGACCTGGTCGCCAAAGGGTTTCGCCGCAGCGGCATGTTCACCTACCGGCCGTATTGCGATGGCTGCCAGGCATGCACACCTCTCCGGGTACTGGCCCACGAGTTCAAACCAGATCGCAGCCAAAGGCGTGCTGCGACCCGCCACGCTGGATTGCAGGCCCGGGTGTTGCGCCTGTGTTTTATGCCCGAGCACTACCAGCTCTACCTGCGATACCAGAACGGTCGCCATGCGGGCGGCGGCATGGATCAGGACAGCATTGACCAATACACCCAGTTCCTTCTGCAAAGCCGCGTCAACTCGCGGCTGGTGGAGTTTCGAGAGACCGACGCGTCAGGAGAGCCCGGCGCCCTGAAGATGGTCTCCATCCTCGATGTGCTCGATGACGGCCTGTCGGCGGTATACACCTTCTACGAGCCCGAGCCCCACTGTAGCTACGGGACCTACAACGTCCTTTGGCAGATCGAGCAAGCGCGCTCGCTGGGGCTGCCTCATGTGTACCTAGGCTACTGGATTGAAGCCAGCCCAAAAATGAACTACAAGGCCCGTTTTCATCCCCACGAAATCCGCACGGAGGGCCAGTGGCATCGCATGCATGCGGCACCACCTCACGGCGCCTGAACACCCGGCAACATTTCACAAGGTAAGATGCAGCGGCTTTTGCTTCACTGCCGCCCATGAAAAAAATCGATCCCAGCATTCCCGTCAAACCCAGCGTTCAAGTGCTGGAGCGCATGTTTACGCTGATCGACGTGCTGGCCTCCCGTGAAGACGCAATCTCACTGAAGGAAATCAGCGAAAAGACGGGGCTGCACCCGTCTACGACCCACCGCATCCTGAACGACCTGACCATTGGCCGGTTTGTGGACCGGCCGGAATCAGGCAGCTACCGGCTGGGCATGCGACTGTTGGAGCTGGGCAACCTCGTCAAAGCGCGCCTGAGCGTGCGCGATGCCGCCCTGACCCCAATGCGCAACCTGCACAAGCTGATCCAGCAACCGGTCAACTTGAGCATGCGGCAGGGGGACGAGATCGTGTACGTCGAGCGCGCCTATAGTGAACGTTCAGGCATGCAGGTCGTACGCGCCATCGGGGGCCGGGCGCCCTTGCACCTCACCTCCACCGGCAAACTGTTCCTGGCGCTAGACGATCCCCAACGCGTTCGCGCGTACGCCACACGCACGGGCCTGGCAGGCCACACGCGCAACAGCATCACCCAATTGCCAGTACTGGAGCGCGAGCTGGCCAAAGCCCGCCAGTATGGAATTGCCCGCGACAACGAAGAGCTGGAACTGGGTGTGCGCTGCATGGCTGCAGGGGTCTATGACGATCAAGGGAAGCTTGTGGCCGGACTGTCAATTTCAGCCCCCGCAGATCGGCTCGACGAGGGCTGGATGCCCAAGCTGCAGGCCACCGCCAACGAAATATCCCTGGCCCTGGGCCACGTGTCCACCACCGACTCCAGCCACGACATACCAGCACACAGCCAGGGCGACTTTCGCTAACCTCCGCGCGCCTTTCGCTGGTTTCTACTGCGGCAATCCGCAGACACCCAAAGCACACCGCGCCACCAATCGGCAGCGCTGCGTGCGGGCGATCAAATCCAAAAAGCAAAACACCCGACTGCGATTTGCCAGTCGGGTGTTTTTTATGCCCTGAGGCGATCAAGCCTGTCAGCCGTTGCTACCCCGAGCGGAGTGCAAAGGCGCAGCCAGCGTCGGCGTGGATTCCACCCACTGGCGCACCCGCTCGGCATCGCCCAGACGGCTAAACTTGCCCGCCGAATCCAGGAACACCATGATCAGTTTGCGCCCGGCCACCTGGGCCTGCATGACCAGGCAACGCCCGGCTTCCGAGATGTAGCCGGTCTTCTGCAGGCCAATCTCCCAGGTCGGGTTCTTCACAAGCCCATTGGTGTTGTTGTATTGCAGGGTTTTGCGCCCCACAGCCACCTCATAGCCTGGCGAGGTGGAGAGTTCACGCAACAGCGGGTCGCCATGCGCAACATTTACCAGAGTTGCCAGGTCGCGGGCACTGGACTGATTGCGACTGGAAAGCCCGGTGGGCTCGACATATCGCGTGTCGGTCATCCCCAGCAGGCGGGCTTTGGCATTCATCTGGGCGACAAAAACTTCCAGCCCACCCGGGTAGGTCCGGCCTAAAGCATGGGCAGCCCGGTTCTCGCTGGACATGAGCGCCAGATGCAGCATTTCGCCCCGGGTCAGCGTAGTCCCGACCATCAGGCGCGAGCGGCTGCCCTTTTCGGTATCCACATCATCCTGGGTAATTGTCAGGGGCTCATCCATGGGCAATTTGGCCTGGGAAATGAGCATGCCCGTCATGAGCTTGGTCAATGAAGCAATCGGAAGCACCGCATGGTCGTTTTTACTGAGCAGGACCTCGTGCGTGTCCTGGTCCATCACAAGCGCCACGCTGGATTTGAGATCCAGCGGATCGTTGACTTCATGCAGTCCCGCAATCTGACCAAACGACTGCTTCGCCGGCACAAAAGCCACGCGGGTGGGCGCTTTCGCCGTCTTGGCAGTCACCCGCACGGCCTTGGCATTGGCATTGGTGCTGGCTGCCGCCTTGCGCGGTGCCACGGCACGCTTGGCATTTGCCGAACTCACCTGCTGCTTTTTGGAGACGGCTTTTTTTTGTTCGCCCGCATGCACGAGGGGGCTGGCAAGGGCCACACTCACAACGGCAAAGCCCAGAAACTGGAAAAAACGAGTCACTGCAGAGCGGTGGCGATGGTGCATCAAAGTGCTCCAAACGGTAAGAAGTGTTGAGCAGTGTACAGAATCAAAAAAAGTCGCGCAAGATCAATATCTTGCGCGACTTTCCCAGAAAGTGAGTGAAATTATAAGTCGGTCACTCAGCCCTGCGCGGCCACCCGGTCGGCTTTACTTTGTAACTTGTTCAAAGCACTCAGATAAGCCTTAGCGGATGCAACCACGATATCAGGGTCTGCCCCCACACCATTCACCACCCGGCCGCTGTTCTGCAGGCGCACGGTGACCTCCCCCTGGCTCTCGGTCGAACCGCTGATCGCATTCACCGAGTAGAGCACCATCTCGGCGCCGCTCTTCACATGTGCCTCGATGGCCTTGAGCGAAGCATCCACCGGGCCGTTGCCTTCGGACTCGCCACGCACCTCCTGCCCATCGACAGTGAACACAATGCGCGCACGGGGCTGCTCGCCGGTTTCGCTTTGCTGGAACAACGAGACAAACCCGTACTGCTCCTTCTCGGCCGTCACGCTCTCGTCGCTGACCAAGGCCAGGATATCCTCGTCAAAAATCTCGCTCTTGCGGTCTGCCAACTCCTTGAACTTGGCAAATGCCACATTGATCTCGGTTTCACTATCGAGTTGCACGCCCAACTCCTGCAGGCGCTGCTTAAAGGCGTTACGGCCGCTCAGCTTGCCCAGCACGATCTTGTTGGCCGACCAGCCCACGTCCTCGGCGCGCATGATCTCGTAGGTGTCGCGGGCCTTGAGCACACCGTCCTGGTGGATGCCACTGGCGTGGGCAAAAGCATTTGCCCCCACCACAGCCTTGTTGGGCTGCACCACAAAACCAGTGGTCTGGCTCACCATGCGGCTGGCAGCCACGATGTGCTGCGTGTCGATTCCCAGATCCAGTCCGAAATAATCCTTGCGGGTCTTCACAGCCATCACGATTTCTTCGAGCGAGCAGTTACCTGCACGCTCTCCCAGACCGTTGATCGTGCACTCCACCTGGCGCGCGCCGCCGATCTTCACGCCGGCGAGCGAGTTGGCCACGGCCATGCCCAGGTCGTTGTGGCAATGCACCGACCAGATGGCCTTATCGCTGTTGGGGATGCGCTCGCGCAGGGTCTTGATGAAGTTGCCATACAGCTCAGGCACGGCATAGCCCACCGTGTCGGGCACGTTGATGGTGGTGGCACCTTCGGCGATCACCGCTTCGAGCACGCGGCAGAGAAAGTCTGGGTCGCTGCGATAACCGTCTTCAGGGCTGAACTCGATGTCGGCCACGAGGTTGCGCGCAAAACGCACAGACTGCTTGGCCTGCTCCAGCACCTGCTCAGGGGTCATGCGCAGCTTCTTTTCCATGTGCAGCGCGCTGGTAGCGATAAACGTATGGATGCGCGCACTGTTGGCACCCCGGAGGGCTTCAGCCGCCCGCGAAATATCGCGGTCATTGGCACGCGACAACGAGCAGATGGTCGAGTCCTTGATCGCGTTGGCGATGGCCTGCACCGCTTCGAAATCACCGTTGGAGCTGGCGGCGAAACCGGCTTCGATCACATCCACCTTCAGGCGCTCGAGCTGGCGAGCGATGCGCAGCTTTTCGTCCTTGGTCATAGAAGCGCCGGGCGACTGCTCGCCATCGCGCAAGGTGGTGTCGAAAATGATCAGTTTGTCAGCCATGTTGTTCTCCTGGTATCGGTGGGTGGGGGGCCCGCAACGTCAAAATTCTGGCGCCCAAAACAAAAGGCCCGTTGCGGGTGCATACGGGCCTTTGTGGAAAAAGTGTGCGCGTGCGCCTACTGTCTCCGCCCGTGGGGAGGTAGCAGTAGAGCGAGAGCAAACATGTTCATACAGCGCAATGTAGCACAACTGCGCTCTGAAAGCGGCTGTCACTTGTGCAGTCCGCGTTCGTCCGGTTCGTCTGTGGAGGTGCTGATCACACTGCTGTGCTGCCCCTTGGCCTTGCGCCAGGCGTACACGGCGTAGCCAGAAAGGCCATAAAAAACGAACACACCAAACAACACGATGGGCGGATGGATGTTGATGATGGCAATGCCCAGCGCAATCAGCACGATGACGGCGAAGGGCACGCTCTTTTTCATCTGGACGTCCTTGAAGCTGTAGAACGGCACGTTGGTCACCATGGTGAGCCCCGAGTACAGCGTGAAAGCAAACATCACCCAGGTGATCTGCGACCAGGTGAGCCAAGAATCCTCGCCAGGGCGTACACCCAACTCTGTCATCAGCCAGATGAAACCTGCGACCAAGGCAGCGGCAGCAGGGGAAGGCAGGCCCTGGAAGTAACGCTTGTCCACCACCCCCGTATTCACATTGAAGCGCGCTAGCCGCAAGGCCGCACAGGCGCAGTACACAAAGGCTGCAATCCAGCCCCAGCGCCCCAGGCCTTGCAAAGACCACTCGTAAGCAATCAGCGCGGGCGCAGCACCAAACGACACCATGTCAGACAGCGAATCCATCTGCTCGCCGAACGCGCTTTGCGTATTGGTCATGCGGGCGACACGCCCATCCAGGCTGTCGAGCACCATGGCGCAGAACACCCCCACGGCGGCCATGTCGAAACGGCCATTCATGGCCATGACGATGGAATAGAACCCTCCGAACAAAGCGGCCAGCGTGAACAGGTTGGGCAGGATGTAAATGCCCTTGCGCCGTTTGCGCACCATCACACCAGGATTGTCGGTGGACTCATTGCCGTCATGCATCAAAAATACCTCCAGCGCCCGCCCATCAAGCGCAAGCTGCTATTAAATTTGTAGTTCTTCGCACAGGCCCGCAGCGCCCAAAGGCAGCCACACGCGTTCAAAAAGCGAAGGCCGCAGTGTAGCGCCTGCCCAGCGGCGCACTTGGCAACAAAAAAGGCCACCGAAGTGGCCTTGTGATGCGTCAGTAACGAATCATCAGTTGCGGGTCTGGTCGACCAGCTTGTTTTTGGCGATCCAGGGCATCATTGCGCGCAGTTGGCCACCCACCTTCTCGATGCTGTGGTCGGCCGTGTTGCGGCGGCGGGCCGTCATCGATGGGTAATTCAGGCGACCTTCCTGGATGAACATCTTGGCGTAGTCACCGTTCTGGATGCGCTTCAGGGCATTGCGCATGGCGGCGCGCGACTGCTCGTTGATCACCTCAGGACCGGTCACATACTCGCCGTATTCGGCGTTGTTCGAGATCGAGTAGTTCATGTTGGCAATGCCGCCTTCGTAGATCAGGTCCACGATCAACTTGAGCTCGTGCAGGCACTCGAAGTAGGCCATCTCAGGGGCATAACCGGCTTCGACCAGGGTCTCGTAACCCATCTTGATCAGCTCGACGGCACCGCCACACAGCACGGCTTGTTCGCCGAACAGGTCGGTCTCGGTTTCTTCCTTGAAATTGGTCTCGATGATGCCGGCCTTGCCGCCGCCGTTGGCAGCAGCGTAGCTCAGGGCCAGGTCACGGGCCTTGCCGGACTTGTCCTGGTGCACAGCGACCAGGTGGGGCACGCCGCCGCCTTGGGTGTACGTGTTGCGAACAGTGTGGCCTGGGGCCTTGGGGGCGACCATCCACACGTCCAGATCAGCGCGGGGCACGACCTGGTTGTAGTGCACGTTGAAACCGTGGGCAAAGGCCAGCGATGCGCCTTGTTTGATGTTGGGTTCGACGTTGTTCTTGTACACGGCTGCGATGTCTTCATCGGGCAGCAAGATCATGACCACGTCAGCGGCCTTCACGGCGTCGTTCACTTCCATCACGGTGAGGCCAGCTTTGCCAACCTTATCCCACGATGCACCGCCCTTGCGCAGACCGACCACCACCTTCACGCCGCTGTCGTTCAGGTTTTGTGCGTGGGCGTGGCCTTGGCTGCCGTAGCCGATGATGGCGACGGTCTTGCCCTTGATCAGGCTCAGGTCGGTGTCTTTGTCGTAGAAAACTTTCATGGGTCGCTCCGGTTGAAATGCGTTGTTGGGGTTGAAATGGGGAAAACGGGGGTGAATTTTCTTACACGCGCAAAATGCGCTCGCCCCGGCCGATGCCGCTGGCGCCCGTGCGCACGGTTTCCAGGATGGCCGTGCGGTCGATGGCTTGCAGGAAGGCGTCGTTCTTGGACTGGTCGCCCGTCAGCTCAATGGTGTAGCTCTTCTCGGTCACGTCGATGATGCGGCCGCGGAAGATATCGGCCATGCGCTTCATCTCCTCGCGCTCCTTGCCCACGGCGCGCACCTTCACCATCATGAGCTCGCGCTCGGTGTAGGCGCCTTCGGTGAGATCAACCACCTTGACCACTTCGATGAGGCGGTTCAGGTGCTTGGTGATCTGCTCGATCACGTCATCGGAGCCCGTAGTCTGGATGGTCATGCGCGAGAGCGATGCATCCTCGGTGGGCGCCACGGTGAGCGACTCGATGTTGTAACCACGGGCCGAGAACAGGCCCACGACGCGGGAAAGAGCACCGGGCTCGTTTTCCAGCAAGACAGCAATGATGTGTTTCATAAGACCAGATTCCTCTTTTCGCTGCCCTCCCCCGCGCACGGTAATGCGCAGGCTCGGCAGGCAATAGATTCGTCAAAAAATAGTAGCTATCAAATCAATAGCTACCCGCGCATGATAGGCAGGCGCAGAAGGCCGATTTTGCTTCTTAAAGGTCTTCCGACCCCAGGAGCATCTCGGTAATGCCCTTGCCAGCCTGCACCATCGGGAACACGTTCTCGGTGGGGTCGGTCCGGAAGTCCAGGAACACGGTGCGGTCCTTGAGCTTGCGCGCTTCGCGCAGTGCGGGCTCGACATCCTTGGGGTGCTCAATCAACAGCCCCACATGGCCATAGGCCTCGGCCAGCTTCACGAAGTTGGGCAGCGCATCCATGTAGCTGTGGCTGTAGCGGCCGGAATATTCAATCTCCTGCCACTGGCGCACCATGCCCAGGTAACGGTTGTTGAGCGAGCAGATCTTGATCGGCGTGTTGTACTGCAGGCAGGTGGACAGTTCCTGGATATTCATCTGCACCGAGCCTTCGCCGGTGATGCAGAACACCTCGGATTGCGGCTTGGCCAGCTTGATGCCCATGGCGTAGGGGATGCCCACGCCCATGGTGCCCAGACCGCCGGAATTGATCCAGCGGCGCGGCTCGTCAAAGCGGTAATACTGCGCAGCCCACATCTGGTGCTGGCCCACATCGGACGTGATGTAGGTGTCCGCATCCTTGGTCATGTTCCACAGCGTCTCGACCACGTACTGAGGCTTGATGACGTCGGGGCCACCCATGTCGTACTTCAGGCATTCGCGCTTGCGCCAGCCTTCGATAGTGTCCCACCAGGCGGCCAGGGCGCCCGCATCGGGGCGGGTGCTGCTCTCGCGGATCATGGAGATCAGCTCGGTGAGCACATCCTTCACGTCGCCGACGATAGGAATATCCACCTTCACGCGCTTGGAGATGCTCGACGGATCGATATCGATATGGATGATCTTGCGATCATTCTGGGCGAAGTGCTTGGGGTTGCCGATCACACGATCGTCAAAGCGCGCGCCCACAGCCAGCAGCACATCGCAGTTCTGCATGGCGTTGTTGGCTTCTATGGTGCCGTGCATGCCCAGCATGCCCAGAAACTTGCGGTCCGACGCAGGGTAGGCGCCCAGGCCCATCAGCGTGTTGGTGACCGGGTAGCCCAGCATATCCACCAGCGTGCGCAGCTCATTGGTGGCATTGCCCAGCAGCACACCACCGCCGGTATAGATATAGGGACGCTTGGCCGCCAGCAGCAGTTGCAGCGCCTTGCGGATCTGACCACCGTGGCCCTTGCGCACGGGGTTGTACGAGCGCATTTCAACCGTTTGCGGGTAGCCGGTGTAGGGCACCTTCTTGAAGGAGACGTCCTTGGGCACATCCACCACCACGGGGCCAGGGCGGCCGGTGCGGGCAATGTGGAAGGCCTTTTTCATCGTCGCGGCCAGATCGCGCGGGTCCTTGACGAGGAAATTGTGCTTGACGATGGGGCGGGTGATCCCGACCGTGTCGCACTCCTGGAAGGCATCAAGCCCAATGGCGGGCGTAGGCACCTGGCCAGAAATGATCACCATGGGGATCGAATCCATGTAGGCGGTGGCAATGCCGGTCACGGCATTGGTCAGGCCAGGACCTGAAGTCACCAGCGCCACACCGACTTCGCCAGTCGCACGGGCATAGCCATCGGCGGCATGAACAGCAGCCTGCTCATGGCGCACCAGCACATGCTGGATGGTGTCTTGCTTGTAAAGCGCGTCGTAGATGTACAGGACAGCACCACCAGGATAGCCCCAGATGTACTGAACATTCTCAGCCTGAAGCGCCTTGATGAGAATCTCAGACCCCATGAGGTCTTGAGCAGCGGAAGCGGGGGGAGTGTTGCCCTGCGAAGCAGCGGCTGCTGAAGAGATTTCAGCCTTGGAGATTTCCATGATCGATCAACCTTTGTGAATTTCTCTGACGAAAAACCTTGGGTGCTCCTCGCACGCGCTCTTGTGAAGCCAGCTTGGAACTTGAGGCCAAGGACATGGGCGGGATGATTGCCCGCCGGACCGTGACCCGTTTGCCTTTTGAATTGCAACACCAATTATCGCACTGCAACACACTCAAAACCCAACACAGCCGAAAAAAACCCCTGCGGATGCGATAATCATCGGTTTTACGGTGCCAGACAGCCACAATTCACAGCGTCTTGTGCACCGCCCACCCCGGACCGCCCCGTCTTGGCCACCGAACAAGAACTCTCCGAATTCCTCAAAAGTGTAGAAAAGCGCGCCTTCAAGCGCTCGCTCTACCATGTTCGCAATGAGGAAGCGGCACTAGACATCGTGCAGGACAGCATGCTCAAGCTGGCCGAACACTACGGGGATAAACCTGCGGCAGAACTGCCCATGCTGTACCAGCGCATCCTGTCCAACTGCACGCTGGACTGGTTCCGACGCCAGAAAACACGCAACGCACTGTTTTCGAGCATGAGCGACTTCGAAGGCCCGGGTGAAGATGGCATGGATTTTGATCTACTTGAGGCCTACTCCGGCCCGGACGATGGCGATAAAGCCGAAAGCGCGGAAGACCTCACCCGCAGGGCCCAGATCTTTCACGGTATCGAAGCTGAAATTGCCGAACTGCCACCACGTCAACGGGAAGCCTTCCTCATGCGTTACTGGGAAGAAATGGATGTAGCAGAAACGGCAGCTGCCATGGGCTGCTCGGAAGGCAGCGTAAAAACACACTGCTTTCGCGCCATACAAACCCTCAGCAAGGCACTGAAGGCCAAAGGAATCGAGCCATGAAGAACAACACCACTCAGCCCCCAACGACCTCTGCCGAAGCAGCTGCCGAGCGTTTTGCGCTGCGCGTGACGGCTCGCCTCTCCAGCGGCACGGCTGAACTGCCTTACGATATTTCCGAGCGTCTGCGCGCCTCGCGCATGCAAGCACTGGCCAAACGCAAGGTGACCGCCCCCGTGCGAAGCACAGCGTCGGCCACCGTGGTGGTGGGTGCTGGCCACACGGCCTCCTTGGGCCGCGGCAGCGAGGGCGGCGGCTGGTGGAACGCCCTGGTCTCGGCCGTTCCCCTGCTTGCATTGGTTGTGGGCCTCGTGGTCATCAATGCCGCCCAGGACGAACGCAGCGCCAGCGATGTGGCCGAAGTGGATGCAGCTCTGCTGACTGATGACCTGCCACCGGCGGCTTACGCAGACCCAGGCTTCGTACAATTCCTCAAGACCTCAGCGCAGCCCAATTGAACCTGCTGAACCAGGACTGCATGCACCCACGCCCCCCTGACGCCCCCGCCCCTTTGCCAGCCTTTGTGCTGGCTTTGGCGCTTCTGGGCGCTTTCGTTGCAATCAGTGGCCAGGTGTGGATGCAGATGCGCATGGCCCCCGGGACGCTGCTGCCCGCCGGTGCTGAAGCCGCAGTAG
>NZ_QAIH01000140.1 GCF_003060895.1 Acidovorax sp. HMWF029
GCCCCCACCCACCCGGCTCGCCTTCGACGTGAGCGGGCAGCACAAAAAATTGGCCTACAACGCCCGCGCCGAGCTGCTGTGGCAGCACGATGGCAGCCGCTACGAGGCGCGGCAGGAGATCAGCGCCTTCCTGGTCGGCACCCGCACGCAGCGCAGCGTGGGCACCATCACGGCCCAAGGGCTGTTGCCCGAGAAGTTTTCCGACAAGTCCCGCAGCGAACAGGCCGCGCATTTCGACTACGCCCAGGGCCGCGTCACCTTCAGCGCCAACACCCCGCAGGCCCCGGCCAGCCCCGGCGTGCAGGACCGCCTGAGCGTGTTCATACAGCTCGGTGCACTGCTGGCGGCCGACCCGGGACGGTTTGTGCCCGGCACCCAGATCACCCTCACCACCGTGAGCGCCCGCAGCGCCGACCGCTGGACCTTCACCATCGAAGGCCCCGAAACGCTGGATCTGCCCTCGGGCGCCACCCCGGCACTCAAGCTGCAGCGCCTGCCCCGCAAGGACTACGACCAGAAGGCCGAGCTGTGGGTGGCCCCGGCGCAGGGCTACCTGCCGGTGCGCATCAAGCTCACCCAGGCCAACGGCGACTTTGCCGACCTGCTGCTGCGCGAAAGCAGCGCCCCCTGAGCACACGCCAGATACGGCCCCGCGCCAAGTGTTGCGCCCACACGCCATCGGGGCAAAAAAGCCCCGCGAGCCCGGCACCCTGCGGTTTTCGTGAAATACTGGTTGCCGCAGGGTTGATGCGGCGCGGGAGGCGTCCTCGTTGGTCTCAGGGCCAGACAAGACACCACCACACCGCCGGGATACCCCGCATGCCGCCCCGGGGCTTGAACTCTGCGTGACTGCTGTCATCTGACATCTATATCGACAAGGGGAACACGATGCACATGCTCTACGACTCAGAATCCTTTGTGGTGGTCCATATGCTGCCCGACGCCGTGGAGAAAAAGAGCGCCCAGGCACTCAACGACACTGCCCCCGCCATTCCCCAGCTTGCCCGCCATGGTTTTGAAATAGTGGACAAACGCTCGGGCAAAGAGGTGTACCTCGACGGCTCCTGGGCCGAGATGTTCCAGGAACAGATCCTCGCCTGGCAGCGCGACACGCCAACGCAGGAAGAAGTGGAAGACGCGCTGGACCGCTATGCGGGGCTGGCGCAGAACCCGGTGGTGGTGCACTAAGACACCCCCCTGAGCCGCTGCGCGGCTTCCCCCCGCTCTCGCTACGCTGCACTTCGCGGGCAGGGGGACGATGCCCTCGCTGCGGGGCGGCCCTTGCTTGGCATCCCTGGCTCTGGGGCGCGCCAGTTTTGTCGTGCAGTTCTTCTTTTCAAACTTTTAGTGCCTGGTGTTCGTCCCTGGGATAGATCCGCCGGTACAGCGGGTCCACCAGCATCAGCACCGCAATCAATCGGCACACCTGAAACGCCGTGACCACCGGCACACCCAGCTGCAGCACCTTGGCCGTGATGGCCATTTCAGTGATGCCGCCCGGCGAAGTCCCCAGCAGCAGCGTGACCCAGGGCAAGCCCGTGGCCCAGGCCAGCACCCCGGCGAACAGCGCGCACACCCCCATCAATCCCAGCGTTCCAACGGCCACGGTGGCCAGCCAGCGCGGGGCGGTCCGCAAAAACTCCCGCCGAAAGCGCACACCCAGACTCACACCAATCACCAGCTGCGCGGCGTTCACCAAGCCTTGTGGCACGGCCGACAGGCTCAAGCCCGCCATCGTGAGCCCCATGGACACCAGCATGGCGCCCATGAACCACGGGTTGGCTCGGCCCAGCCGGTCCATCACCACCGCGCCCACGCCGGTCATCAGCGCCATCAACGCCAGCCCGGGCCAGCTCACGACGCGCAACGTGGGCGGCAGGATGTCGAGGCCGTGCAGGCCGCTCCATTGCAATGCAAACGGAATCGTCACCGTGACGATGAGCAGGCGCAGGCTGTGGCTGGCGGCGACCAGGTCGGTGCGCGCGTTTTCGCGTTCGGAGAGCAAGGTCATCTCGGACGCCGCACCAATGGCGCCCGCGAAGTAGCTGGTGGCGCGCAGCATGGGCGCGGGCACGCCGTGCATGTGCGGCGCATGCACGCGGTAGAGCCAGGCGCCAAACAGCCAGCCCAGGAACAGCGCCCACGCGATGCCCAGAACGATAGCCCACCACAGGCCGCCGACCAGCGCCACCACATCGGGCGTGAAGTACAGGCCCAGCGCCGTGCCGATGGTCCACTGCCCGGCGTTGCGCAGCGGCCCCCAGCTTTCTGTGGGGCCGCCCGAAATCGACACCAGCGAGGTGGCCAGCAGCGGGCCGATCATCCAGGGCAGCGGGGTATGGAGCGCGACGCAGGCGGCGGCGGCGGCCCAGGCCAGGGCCAGCGTGGCAAGAACACGGACAACAAAAGGGAAACGCATACAGGCAGAACGGCAGGCCGGCAGGCCGGGGGCGGACAACAGAAAGTGAACGGCGACGCCGCACAACGACCAAGTGCCCCAACGACGGGGCCGATGGCGTTCGCATGCGCGCCTACAAGCAAGGCACCTCCGAGTATCTCGCCACCGGCCTGGCGCCGCTGCTGCCCTGCCGAGGCGGTATGGCAGACGTCGCAAGAAGGAAACCGTTACCGAGTCTTCTTATCAGGCGGAAATCTCAAGAAAAAAAGGCCTCTGCGCGCGACCAGCATGCCTAGAAAGCTATATTTTTTATAGCAAACATCAGGCGCCGCGCCGCGCGGCCATCTCCTGCCCCATGGCGATCAGTGCGACGGGGGCCAGCAGCGCCTGCATGGCGGGGTAGGCCGTGCCCTCTTCCGCCACGATATGGCCTGCATAGCGCCGGGCAAACCGGTCCAGAGCTGCCTCGTCACCGGGCGTGAACGGCGCCACAGCCGCCTCGGCCAGTGCCTGCAAAGGCACGCGCGCTGCGGCCCACTCGGCCGCCATCGCCACATGGTCCTCTTGCAGCCGTTGCACCAGCGCCCGCACCTCAGGGTCGGCATGGGTCAACAGCAGGGGGAACACATGCAGTTCTTCGTCCTGATGATGCAGCGGCGCAGCAATGTCGAAATAGCGCAGCACATCGCGCGCGGCCTGGCGGGCGTCTGCGTCGGCCCCGTGCTGCTGCACATGGGTACGCAGGCGCGCCAGCAAGGCCAGGGTGCGCAACACACGCTCGTGGCAGGCCTCCAGCATGGCAAAAGGCTGCTCGAAACCCACGGCCGGGGCGCTGAAACCCGGCAGGTGGCGGGCGGTTGTGCCCGAGGGAATGGCGGACACCGTCTCAGCCCAGCCGCACAGGCTGGCCCTGGCGATTGAACGGGATGTAGCCACCGTGTGCGCCGCCCTTGATGGCGTCCACCATGCGCTGCAGGGGCGCCTGGGCATCGGCACTGGTGGGCGCCTGGTTCAAGGTGCCGGGCAGCGCTGCCGCAAACACCATGGCCCAGTCGTGGCCCGGGGCGGTGAACTGCTGCGCCTCTTGCGCCAGAGCGCTGAACGAGGCCAGCTCCTGCGGCGTTTTGTCCACGCACATCAGCGGCACCAGGGCGCCGCCCAGCCCGGCCTCAAAACGCGCGCGCTGCGCGGGGGTGGCGTCATCCGGCAACTCAGCAGCGGCAAACACAAACAGCAGGCGCTGGGGCTCGGGCTGCATGCGCGCGGCGTGCAGCAGGTCGTCAAAACTGGCAATTTCCATCACAAGGTCTCGCAATTGAACAATCAGGTCAAAACAGCCAGGTCAAAACAATCAGATCAGAAGCCGGGCACCACGCCCCGGTCTGCGTCCAACGTGCTCACATAGGCACTGGCCACGGGCCGCGCGCGCACGGTCTTGCGCGACAACACGGTACCAATGCTGATGAAACAAAGGGCCACCTCTGACGGCGCCAGCTGGAACAGCGCCCGCAGGATGTCGGCCTTGAGCGCCTTGCCGCTGGTGAGCGCCGAGCCATAACCCTGCGCCGTGGCCATGAGCAGCATGTTCTGCACCGCACAACCGGCCGACACGGTGCGCTCGGCCAGGTCGATGTCGGCGTCGCCACGTTCGGCATCCACCACGGCCAGTAGCAGCACGGGCGCACGGTAGGCCTTCTCGCGCGCCTGCTCGGCCTGCTCGGGGGTCGCAGCCGGGTCGCGCTCCTGCAACGCCTGGGCAAACACATCGGCCAGAGGTGTGCGCGACGCCTCTGGCACCAGCACAAAACGCCAGGGCACGAGCTGGCCGTGGTCGGGGGCGTGCGCGGCAGCGCTCAGGATCTGCGCCAACTCCGCCGCACCGGGGCCCGGCGCGCCCAGGCGCTTGGGCAGGATGGTCTGGCGCGACTGGATCAACGCCGCCGCCAGCCCGGCCACGTCATCAGAAGCACGGGCCTGCGCCGCAGCAGGCTGCGCGCGGGACGAGGGGTTCAACGGCCAGGGGATGACAGACATGGGAAATCCTTCAGATGCTTACCGCAAGCGCCCGGGAGCATGTGGTGGGGACATGGCCTTCATCCACAGCTCCCCAGGTGGCCACACTGCGTGCAGTAGTCGCAGCCGTCCTTGCGGATCACCGCATGGGCGCCACATTCGCTGCACTTTTTGCCCGCCATGGCCTGGGGCACGGCCACGGGCGGCGGCGCGGGCTCGTCCAGCGGCAGCTGCTGCTGCACCGGGTCGGCCACGCGGCGCGCCAGGATGTTCTGGATGGCATAGGCCATGGCCGCCACTTCGGAGTCGTGCCACATGGGCACCAGCGTGCCATCATCCTTGCGGTGCTGGCCCAGGCGCACGGGGCCCCGGTCCCAGGCCACCTTGCGCATGTCGCTGAGGGCTCGCTCCAGAAAACCGCCGCGCGCGGCCAGCGACAGCATGCGCATGCTGGAGGTGATCCACTGCTGCGACTCGCCGCTTTGCCCCACGGGCATGAAGAACTCGATGGCGCGGTCCACCGTTCGGCTGCCCACGCCGGTGGGAACGGGCAAAAACGAGACGATGAGGTACAGCGTTTTGTGGCCCTCCTGCGTCCAGTATTCGAGCTTTTCGGCCACGGCCGATAGGCCGCCTTGCGGGCGGCTTTCGATGACCGTGCGCATGGGGTCCGCTGGCGGTGCGGGCGGCGCGGCGGGGGCCGCTGCCGGCGCAGGCGCAGGCGCTGCATGGGTCTCCAGCACCGACCCCAGGATGGCATTGGGCCGGTAGGTGGCCAAGCCCTTGAGCCTGGCACGCCAGGCCTGCAGGTACAAATCCTTGAAGTCTTCGTAGGGGTAATCGGCCGGGATGTTGACGGTCTTGGAGATGGCCGTGTCCACAAACGGCTGCACGGCCTCCATCATGGCAATGTGGCCTTGCGCGGGCATGGCCAGGGCCGAGACAAAATAATCCGGCAGCGCGTCGACATCGCCGCCCAGCTCGCGGTACAGGCGCCAGGCGTGGTCTTCCACCGCGTACTCGGTGGTACTGCCGTCCGACTCGCGCTTCTTGCGCTTGTACATCCAAGAAAACGGCGGCTCGATGCCGTTGGAGGCGTTGTCGGCAAAGGCCAGGCTCACCGTGCCGGTGGGCGCGATGGAGAGCAGGTGGCTGTTGCGAATGCCGTGCTCGCGGATGGCCGCCTGGAGCGACTGCGGCAAGCGGCTGGCAAAGGTGCCTTCGGCCAGGTAACCGTTGGCATCGAACTTCGGGAACACCCCTTTCTCGCGCGCCAGGTCCACCGATGCGGCATAGGCCGCGTCGCGCATGCATTCGGCAATGCGCGCCGCCATGGTGCGGCCTTCAGGCCGGTCGTAGCGCAAACACAGCATGGCCAAGGTGTTGCCCATGCCAGTAAAGCCCACGCCAATGCGGCGCTTGGCCATGGCCTCGCCCTGCTGCTGCGGCAGCGGCCAGTAGGTCACATCGAGCACGTTGTCGAGTGCGCGCACCTGCAGCGCCACGGCCTGGTTGAACGCGTCAAAGTCAAACGCCGCCACGCCGCCAAAACCAAAGGGGTGGCGCACAAAGCGGGTGAGGATGATGGGCCCCAGGTCACAACAACCGTAAGACGGCAGCGGTTGCTCACCACAGGGATTGGTCGCCGCGATGTCTTCGCAGTAGTGCAGGTTGTTGTCTTCGTTGATACGCCCCAGGAACAGGATACCTGGCTCGGCAAAGTCGTAGGCCGACTTCATGATGGTGTCCCACAGCTCAAGTGCGGGCACGGTGGCATACACCCACAGGCCGTCGGCGCGCTGGCGGGCGCCCTGGGCAAGCAAGGCAGCGCCGGGGCGAGCCTTGTGCACCAGCTCCCACTGAGCGTTGTTCTGCACGGCTGCAATGAACTCGTCCGACACGCCCACCGACACATTGAAGTTGTTCCAGCGGCCCGGTGTGCGCTTGGCGGTGATGAACTCGTGTACATCGGGGTGGTCGATGCGCAGCACGCCCATTTGTGCGCCCCGGCGCGCGCCCGCGCTCTCCACGGTGGAGCAGGACTGGTCGAACACGTTCATGTAGCTGCACGGCCCCGAGGCCATGGAGGCCGTAGCCTTGACC
>NZ_QAIH01000141.1:0-5949 GCF_003060895.1 Acidovorax sp. HMWF029
CTTCCAGTGCGCGGGGATGCTGAACAATTCGGGTTTGATTCTATCGACAGCGACCCGGCGTGAGGCCGACTGATGCGCCGCCCCCACAAACCCCGCCGACCCACCCCGCCTACAATGGCGCGCCATGAGCCTGTCCACCATCACTGCCCTGTCGCCGCTTGACGGCCGTTACGCCCCCAAACTTGCCGCCCTGCGCCCGATCATGAGCGAGCACGGCTACATGCACCGCCGTGTGCAGGTGGAGGTGGCATGGTTCATCGCGCTGTCTGATGCGGGGTTTGCTGAGTTCAAGCCGCTTACCACCGGAGCGCGCGCTTACTTGCTGGGCCTGGTCAAAAACTTCTCCGAGGCCGATGCCGCCGCGATCAAGGAGATCGAGAAGACCACCAACCACGATGTCAAGGCGGTCGAATACTGGATCAAGAGCAAGTTTGAAGCCCGCCCAGAGCTGGAAAAAGCCTCCGAATTTGTGCACTTTGCCTGCACCAGCGAAGACATCAACAACACCAGCCACGCGCTGCAGCTGCGCTCGGGCCGCGACCAGGTGGTGCTGCCAGGGCTGGACCGCATCGTGCTCAAGCTGCGCGAAATGGCCCACGCCTTTGCCGACGTGCCCATGCTCAGCCGTACCCATGGTCAGACCGCCAGCCCCACCACCGTGGGCAAGGAAATGGCCAATGTGGTGATGCGCCTGCAGACCGCCTGCGAGAAGATCGCTGCCGTCAAGATCATGGGCAAGATGAACGGCGCCGTGGGTAACTACAACGCCCACCTGTCCGCCTGGCCTGAGTTTGACTGGGAAGCCTTCAGCAAGAAGGTCATCGAAACGCCCGAACCCCTGGGCCTGGGCCTGACCTTCCAGCCCTATTCCATCCAGATCGAGCCGCATGACTACATGGCCGAGCTGTTCGACGCCGTTGCGCGCGCCAACACCATCCTCATCGACCTCTCGCGCGACATCTGGGGCTATGTGAGCCTGGGCTACTTCAAGCAGCGCCTGAAGGCGGGCGAGATTGGGTCGTCCACCATGCCGCACAAGGTCAACCCGATTGACTTTGAAAACGCCGAAGGCAACCTGGGCCTGGCCAACGCGCTGCTCAAGCACCTGTCCGAAAAGCTGCCCATCAGCCGCTGGCAGCGTGACCTGACCGACAGCACCGTGCTGCGCAACATGGGCGTGGCCCTGGGCTACGCCACGCTGGCCTACGCCTCGTTGCTCACGGGCTTGAACAAACTTGAAATCAACGAAGAGGCCCTGGCCGAAGATCTGGACGCCGCCTGGGAAGTGTTGGCCGAGCCCATCCAGACGGTGATGCGCCGCTTTGGCGTGCAAGGTGCCTACGAGAAGCTCAAGGAAGTGACCCGCGGCAAGACCGTGACGGCCGAGGCGCTGCATGGCCTGATCAACTCGCTGGAAATCCCCCAGGCCGAAAAAGACCGCCTGCTGGCCATGACGCCCGGCAGTTATGTGGGCAAGGCGGCCGAGCTGGCACGCCGGGCCTGACCCTTCGCTGCGCTGCGCGCCTCACCCCTGGGGCGCAAACTGTGGCACGACAAAGCCGGATCTTTGGTGTTGCTGGCTTGTGGCCACAGTCGGTTGCATGTGCTGCCGGGTTTTTGAAGCATTTTTGGCCACTGGCGCGTGTCTGGCAAGCGCTGGCAGCTATTCATTTTGTAGTGAGGCTGCATGGCCATCAAATCCACCATCTTCAAGGCGAACCTGCAAATCGCCGACATCGACCACGGCTACTACGCCGATCACGCGCTCACGCTGGCGCGCCACCCCAGCGAGACCGACGAGCGCATGATGGTCCGGCTGGCTGCTTTGGCCATCCAGGCGCACCAGCTCAATGACCTGTGCAATGGCGACGCCACCCTGGCGTTCGGCGCCGGCCTGTCGGACCCCGATGACCCGGATGCATCGCTCACCGACTTCACCGGACGCAAGCGCGTGTGGATCGAAGTGGGACAGCCCGAGGACAAGCCGCTGACCAAGGCCTGTAGCAAGGCTGATTCGGTGATCGTGTACTGCTTCAATCACGCGGCCGAGATCTGGTGGAAGGGGATTGAGTCCAAACTTTCGCGGCTGGACAAGCTGCAGGTCTGGCGCATTCCTACCGAGGCCTCCCAGGCGCTGGCACAGCTGGCTGAGCGCAGCATGCAACTGCAGGCGACGGTGCAGGAAGGGGCCATCACCCTGAGCAGCACTTTGGGCAGCGTGCATGTGGAGCCCGTGCGTTGGAAGTAGTTTTTTTGGCCTAAAAAGGCCTTCCCCGCGCGATGGATGTGCTTTTTATGCTATTAAATTTATAGCTTTTTAGTTGTCCGTGTGTTCGTGTGCCTGCATGCGCGGGCAGGCGTTTCAGTCCCGTGGCATGAGCGCGCCACATTGCCAGCACTGCTCGAAGCCGCCCTCCACAATCTCGCCGCAGCCGCAGGCCCAGCGGCGCTGTGGCAGGGCCTGCAACTCTTGCAGCAAGGCGTGCGCGCGGGCGGCGTGTTCCTCGTGGTCCAGCCAGATCTCGGGCAGGCACTGGTCGGGCGGCAGGTGCCCTGCGGCGGCGCCCAGATACTGCCGCTGAACCGACGCCGCCATGCCCGCCTCGCACAGCAGGTCGGCCCACAGCGTGGCGATGGCGATGTTTGGGGCTTGGGTCAGGCGCAGCATGGCTGCACCATAGCCGCTGCAGGGGTTGGCGTACAGCCCCTGCCTTGGTCGGCGGCCTCAGGGCGCCGGTGGCTGGGGTGTTGATGCGCCCTCGGCCGCGCGCTCGGCGTAGCGGTTGAAGCGCCACGCAGAATGCTCCATGGTGATGCGGCGCCACACCACGCGCTTTTCTACGGGGCTCATGGCGGGCCAGTGCTGCACTTCATCAAAGGTGCGCCCGCACCCCTTGCAAAGATCGTCCCCCTGGCTGGTCGAGCAGATGGCGATGCAGGGGGTGTCGGGGGTCGTGTCGTACCAGGCATGCCACGCGGCCAGTGCGCGCGCAGGCAGGTCGCCTTCGCCGATGGTGGTCTGGCGGTGGTAGACCATCAGCGCATACGCTTCTCCCAGAGCCTCGATCTCGGGCGCCAGCGCCACGCCGTCAGGCGAAGGCGCGCGGTGGCGCCAGTGGTTGATGGCGGCTTCGATGTCAGTGATGTGGATGGCGGCCATGAAGGGACAGGACACAAGGGGGCTGGATCATAGCCGCCCGCCCGAGGCATGCAGGCGGTGGTGTTTTCCGCGAAGGCCCCCTGCGCAGGGGCGTTCATACGCAGTAACCACAACATCGCGAGCCTTGCGCGGCTGCGCTGGCGATGTTCCAATCGAGGGCTCGAAGGGGAGTAGCTCCCGACTTGTATTGCAGCGGGGCCAGGCCTTGACTTCGCAGCGCAAGGCATCGGATTCGTCGTCAATACGAAGCATCGCTTCCGGCGTTCCGGGCCCACGCACATATTCCATGTGCAGGGCCGAGCAAGACCTTTGATGGGCCCACTGTGGGCTGGTCAAGGCTGCCTCTTCGCGTGCCGCCCCCGCTGCGCGGTGGCAAGCCCCTGATCCTCCAACCGCAGGCCCCCTATCCCAGGGATGGACTCGGCGCTACAGTGGCAGCGAGATCCTCCCTTCGCGCTACTGATACTGAGGAATTTATGGACTTTTTGGCATCGCCCGAATTCTGGCTCGCACTGGGCCAGATCATCATCATCGACATCTTGCTGGGTGGCGACAACGCAGTGGTCATTGCGCTGGCCTGCCGCAAGTTGCCCCCTGCACAGCGTACCAAGGGCATCATCTGGGGAACGGCGGGTGCCATCGTCTTGCGCGTGATCCTGATCGCTTTTGCGATGACCCTGCTGGCACTGCCGTTCCTCAAGTTCGTGGGCGCCATCCTGTTGGTGTGGATTGGCGTCAAGCTGCTGGCCCCGGACGAAGAGGGCCATGGCGACGTGCAGGGCAGCGACAAACTGCTGGCGGCCATCAAGACGATCATCGTGGCCGATCTGGTGATGAGCGTGGACAACGTGATCGCCATTGCCGGCGCGGCACAGAACGCTGGCGAACACCAGTTCCTGCTGGTCGTGCTGGGTCTGCTGATTTCCATCCCGATCATCGTCTGGGGTAGCCAACTGGTCATCAAGCTCATGGAGCGTTTCCCGATGATCATCACGCTGGGCGGCATGCTGCTGGGCTGGATCGCCGGGGGCATGCTGGTCACCGACCCCGCGCTGGCCAACCCCGACAAGTGGCAATGGATGCTGAAGATGCCACTGGACGCTTCGGGCGATGTGCTCGACACGGTCAAGTACGGTGCCAGCGTGGCGGGTGCACTGCTGGTGCTGGCGGCTGGGAAGTTCATTCTTTCGCGCCGCACCGCTGCAGCGCCTGCTGAACAAAAGCATTGATCAGATCGACGGCCCCCGGGAGTGCTTCGCCCCCGGGGCATTGGGGCTTTCACAGGAGGCGGTATGGACAGAGTCATCGTGTACGTGGACGACGCAGCGTATGCCCATCAGGTGCTTGCGCCCTTGTTTGCCCGTGAGGCAGCGGCGCCTACCCAGTGGGTGCTGGTGGCCTGTGCCCCACGCATGACCCACCGCATCAGCAAATGGGTGAGCCACAGCGCCCGCGAGAACTGGCGCACCAAGTGGGCGGACAAACTGTTTGCCCAGATCCTTCCCGGCCTGCGGGGCCCTGCGAACAGTGTGACCACCGTGGTCGCCAAGGGGCCGTTGGTGGAACTGACGGAGCAACTGCAGGCAGCCCAGCCCCAAGCTGCGCAGGTGGTGGACGCTCGTCGCCCCAAATCCGAAGCCCCGGAGGCGACAGCGAAAAGCCAGACTGCGGGCCGTCGGTGGCCAACACCCAGGCCCGGTACCCTTATGGGCAGCCTGCTCACGGGTTTTGGCACCCTGTGGGCGCTGGTGCTGGAGTGACGGGCCGCTCCGACAGGCGCTAATGCGCCAATGCACGCCCGCTGACTGCGGTGGGTGTGGTGACTGAAAGGGCCTGCGGGCCCTTTTTGATTGGTCGCTGGCCGGAGCTATTCTTTGACCATGAAACTTCTTCTCAAATGGCTGCTTAGCGCAGCCGCGCTGTTGTTCGTGGCGTACATCTACAGCGGTGTCGAGGTGAAAAGCTTTCCCTCGGCACTGATCGCAGCCTTTGTGATCGGGCTGTTCAACGCGGTGCTGCGGCCGGTGCTGGTGGTGCTGACGTTGCCGGTCACCATCGTCACGGTGGGGCTGTTCTTGTTTGTGATCAACGCGCTCATGTTCTGGGCCGCCGCCAGTGTGCTCGACGGCTTCCATGTGGCGGGTTTTGGCGCAGCCCTGCTGGGCTCGCTCATCTACTCAGTGCTGGGCGTGCTGATCGAGTCAGCGCTCGGCGGCCTGTTCGCGAAGAAGTGACTCCGTGGCGCGCAGCCGGGTGTCGATGATCGACGCCTCGATGTGGTCCGCTGCAGCGCCGCCACGGCGGGCCAGATCCTGGCCTGCCTTGAACCGATCCACCGCCGCCGCATAGTCATAACGTGCGGCATGTGCCTCGGCCTGCGCGCGGATGGAGCGCAGTCCATGGCCTTGGGCCTGCCACACGGCCGCGAGCAGGTGCCATGCGCTGGCATCCTTGGGGTGGTTGGCGACCCAGGTCTGCAGCGCGTCCGTCCCTGCGCTGGCTTGGCCTGCCTGGAGCAGGATCTGGGTGCGCAGCAGCAGCTCCGCCCTGCGTGTGCTAGTGCCAACGCCCGCAGTTTTGGCTTCTGGCATTGCCGCCTGGGCTGCCGAGACATCCCCCGCAGCCAGTTCGATCTCGGCACGCAGCAAGCGCGCGAGCCGCAGCGCAGCGGAGTCGGCCTGCACCAGCGTTTGGAGTTTCTGCACAGCGGACCGCGCACCCGCCATGTCCCGCAGTTGCAGGGCTCCCAGTGCGGCGGCATACAGCGCCGCCGCACGCCGTTGCGGCGG
>NZ_QAIH01000141.1:5959-12631 GCF_003060895.1 Acidovorax sp. HMWF029
GTGCGGCCACCATGGCATGCTCCAGCGAGGTCGCCACCGCCTGACCTAGGTTGGCGCCGGGTGGGTGGCGTGACTGCATGTCTGCCATGCGCTCGGTAGTCAGCGGATGGCTGCGCAGGTAGGGCCACGAGCCATTGTCATTGAGTCGATTGGCCTGTTGCAGCTTGTCAAACATGCTAACAAAACCCAAAGGCGAGAACCCGGCGGGTGCCATCAGTCCGTAGCCGATGCGGTCTGCCTCCCGCTCCATATCGCGCGAGAAGTTCAGTTGGTTCTGCATGGCCAGGGCCTGGCCGCCCACCACCAGTGCCTGCGTGGCACCGGGATTCTTGCTGGCCGCGAGGGCGCCCAGCACCAGCGCCCCCAGCAGCAGCGGGGTCTGCTTGCTCTGTTGTGAGATCAGGCGCGAGATGTGGCGTTGGGTCACGTGGCTGAGTTCGTGCGCCAGCACCGACGCGAGTTCATCACGCGTTGCCACCACCCCCACCAGGCCCAGGTGCACTCCCAGGTAGCCGCCGGGTAGTGCGAACGCGTTCACCGTGCGATCCCGTCCCAGCAGAATCTCCCAGGCGAAGCGCTCATCCAGCTCGGGGGACAGCTCTCCGCGCGCCCGTGCCGCTTCCATCAGCGGCTGCCAGATGCCCTGTACATAGTCGGCGATGACCGGATCATCGATGTAGTCGGGGTCCCGGTACAACTCGCGGATGATGCGATCACCCAGGCGGCGCTCGGCGCTGGTGGTGAGGTCGCCGCTTTCGCCGAGGGTGGGAAGCTGGGACTGGGCATGGACTGGCAATGCCAAGCAAATTGCTATAAAAAAAATAGCAACGGAGAGGCGACTGCCGCGCCAGAAGGGCGAAAAAATACCAAAAAAAGCGAGGGGGTGGGGCCATGGTGGGGCAGCAAGCCCGCGGGGCCAAAAGCGATTCCGCATGCCCGTATGATGCCCTGAGCCACCGATTGTTTCGTAACAACAACCATTTGCCGATCTACTGCCATGTCTTCCCTCACCCACTTTGATGCCCAAGGCCAAGCCCACATGGTGGATGTAGGCGCCAAACCCGCCACCCACCGAATCGCCGTAGCGACTGGCCGCATCGAGATGCAACCGGCAACCCTGGCCATCATCGAGAGCGGCACGGCCAAGAAGGGAGACGTGCTGGGCATTGCCCGTCTCGCAGGCATCATGGCCGCGAAAAAAACCAGCGATTTGATTCCGCTGTGCCATCCGCTGGCATTGACGCGGGTGGCGGTGGAGTTTGAGTTAATACCCGCCGACAATGCGGTTCAATGCACTGCCACTGTGGAGACGGTGGGCCCGACCGGTGTGGAAATGGAGGCGCTGACGGCGGTGCAGGTGGCCTTGCTGACCGTTTATGACATGTGCAAGGCGGTGGATAAAGGCATGGTAATTCGAGGCGTCAGGCTGCTCGCCAAACACGGCGGAAAGTCTTCCTGGAGTGCCCCGTAGGTATCAGAAACTCAGGTGTTGCCGAATGCGATTAAAGCGGCTCTTGGTCTCAAATTCAAAAACCATCGCCTCTCAAAAAACCTTGAACCATTCCTTTGTTGTCCAAAACGGCAATCCAATCGCGTCGCGCAACAACGGGTAAGTAAAAAAAATCATCAAAATTAGAATCCTTTAGATTGATTATTTTTTTCGCGGCGCCTTCTTGTTGTGGAAATTTTTTCAGGAAATCACGTAAATTTTTAGCTCTCTTGAGTGATTTTGCTGCAGCATCCCCTTCATAGCGAATATAAAAATCTGCGCGTTCGGCATAGTCTCTACCCCCTTGCACGGATTCGAACATCACTTCTTGGCGCTCTCGTGCATCTTTAGGATCTCGGATTGCAATGACCATTGGCCCTGCATTCCAACGCGGGCGTAGTGCTTCTTCCAACTTAGCCACTTTAGTCATTTCCAGTTCTGGCAGTGTAATGACTTTAAATCGATCTACCTCTTGTACTAAATATACTGGACGTGCATGCCATAGGATATTTAGTCCATACGAGAGTGCTCCCAGTTGAATGACAAAAATAAATCCTAAATCACGCCACAATTCTGATCGTGGTTTCTTGGGGTCAAAAACAACTGCCGTGAGCATTGGGCCGCAGACGATATCGATGGAAACTATCAGCAAAAATAAATCCCGACCCCCGGCGAAATCCCCATATGGATGGGGGTACCATAATCCAAACACCAACGCGGCAGCCATTAATCCAATTATGAGGCTGCATATCAAATGAAGACCTGATGCACGCAAAGCTGACTGCAGCCGCAGGGATTCAGTCATTAACATTTCATTAAAAGATAAAATCCAAACAAAAAGAGCGCCGAAGCGCTCTTTTTTTAATTTATCTAATTAGCGGCACTCAGCAGGTGCGAAGCGAACCGGCAGCGTGGGGGTGCCAGCCACGGCCAAAGTGGCGCGTGTGGTGATGCCGGCAGCATAGCAATCCCAGCGCAGATTCACTGTAGCAGGCGTGCTAGCGGTTGCAGTACCACCAGTCAGCGCAGCACCGTTAGCTGTTACGTTCAACACCAAACGGTTCGTAGCAGCAGGCTGAACCACTGGCAGGTATCCAATAGAAATGTGACCTGTAGCTTGGGCAATGCCAATGCCTGTCGAATTTGCAGTTGCAAATGCAGTTTGCAACTCTGCAACCGTGCAAGCGCCAGCAATGGCGCAGGTTGTTGCGCCAACAGAGCGGGTCGCTACGGTGCCGCCATAACCCGCGCCAAAGGCGTTACCGTTTGCGTTGTTTTCGCCAACAGCGAGTTTTGCTGCACCTGCAAGTGCCAAACCCTCAGTAACACGTGCGCGCACGGTGTAGTCTTGGTAAGCAGGCAGTGCCACAGCAGCCAGAATACCGATGATCGCGACAACGATCATCAGTTCGATCAGGGTAAAACCCTTTTGGATAGAGCGCTTCATAAAAAACTCCTAGGAAAAGTTGCAAATGCGCAGTTGCTATGCAAGCCGCGTGCCTGCCTGTCAGGGCTGCATCCGGTGACTGTTGAACTGCAGTGCAAACCCTAGCTACAAGCACCCAGGCCCGCTGCAGGAGGTCTCGAATCAGCAAAGTCAAGCGTTTGACGAACAAACTCAGTAAAAAAGCTTGTTCTTCAAGATTGTTCACAAATCTCCCTGCAGGTTTGGGTTTGAGAGATCCGCTTCGCGCCAACCCCTCCACCCTGGGGGATTACATTTTTGTCAGCCAGTATTGTCAAGCTGGTGCTTCACACCTCCAGTGTTTGACCTGCGCTCAGCCACCGGATGTCATGTGGACCCAGGGAGTGGGTCATGCCATCCAACTGCCGGATCTCTTCCATGATGAGCTCGGTCTCTGAGGGCTTGGTGTGCGTGATGTAGATGGGATAGCGGTTTGCTGTATTGATATTCGTTAGCTCCTGGGCAAGCGTGTCGGGCGACAGGTGCAGGCTGCGACGGGCGAGTTCGCGTTCGCGGTTGCTGAAGGCGGTTTCTATGACGAGTTGGCTCACGTGCAGGGCGTTGACCCGGTCCCAGAACGGCTGGTTGCGTTCGGTGTCGCCGCTGAAAACCCACCAGCCCGTGTGCCCTCGCACGGCAAATCCTGCGGCGGGCACGGTGTGGCGTGCGGGGAGTGCCTCGATCTCTGTGCCATCGATCGTCATCAAATCGCCAGTCTCGAAAGGCTGGTACCTGAGGAATGGCGATTCTTGCGATGGTATGGTGCTGAAGTCCGGCCAGATGACGTTATTGAACACATGCGTCTGGAGCGCCTCGATGGTGGCTGGCAGGGCATGAACCTGCACGGGGCTGCGGCGCAAGGATGAGACCGAATCCAGCATCAGCGGCAGTGCGGCGATGTGGTCGAGGTGGGAGTGGGTGAGAAGCACATGGTCGATGCGGCCCATTTCTTCCAGGGTCAGATCGCCCACGCCAGTGCCCGCATCGATCAGGATGCGGTCCCCAATCAAGAACGATGTCGTGCGACAGTCCTTGGCGATGGCGCCGGAGCAACCCAGCACGCGAATCTGCATGTGAAGCCTTCCTGCTTTTTGCTTGCTCGCCTACTTGGTGTCGAAGTTGGTGGCGCTGTCCCAGTCTGGGTTGTAAGGCAACAACCGAAGGCTGGCCACGCGCTCGGCGTACAGCGCATGCAACACGGCGTGGGGATCAAACTCTCTCAGCCGCGTCAACAGTGCATCACATTGTGCCCATTCCTGGGCGGCATAGGCTGCGAGAAATTGCGTCCACACCTCCAGCTCTTCCGCCTGGTGGCGTGGTAGCTGGTCCAGTTTGGCCAGCGGTCGGTAGATGGGGACGGCCTGGGCCTTGCCTTTGACGCGGACACGGTCCATCTGCTGCCAGGCGAATTGGGGGGCGAGTGATTTGGCGCTTTCACTCACCACAATGGCGGTCCCATAGTGCTTGGACAGGCCTTCCAGCCGTGAGCCCAGGTTCACGGCATCACCGATGACGGTGTAGGCGCGGCGGATGTCTGAGCCCATATCGCCAACGCACATGACGCCGGTATTGAGCCCGATGCCCACCCCGATCTCGGGCAGGCCGCGCTGCCGGTGGTCGGCGTTGATCTGCCCGATGGCCCGGGCCATTTCCATGGCGGCCGACACGGCCAGGTGGGCGTGGTCCGGGGTGGCAACCGGTGCACCCCAGAATGCCATGACGCAATCGCCCATGTATTTGTCGATGGTGCCCCGGTGGCTGCGGATGATGTGGGTGAGCTTGCTGAACACCTCATTGAGCAGCGCCTGAAGCTGCAGCGGCTCCATGCGTTCCGACATGGCGGTGAAGCCGCGCATGTCGCAAAACATCACCGTGAGCTCGCGGTTGGTCGCCTGCATGCTGTAGTGCTCGGGCTGCTTCACCATCTCGGCCACCAGTTCGGGTGGCACATAGGCGCTGAACAGGGTGGCCAGCTCGCGCTTGGAGCGGCTTTCCACAAAGTAGCCATAGGCCATGTTGAGCGCAAACGCCAGCAGCGCCATCACCACAGCGGTGGCGAGTGGTAGAGCCAGCCCATGGGCCAGATAGAGCCAGAGGTTGAGACCCACCAGCGATGCCACCACGCTGCCGCTAAGCAGCACGGCTGCAGAAGCGGACAGCAGGGGCAATGCCACGGCCAGCAGAAGCCCGGCGCACAGCAGTTGCAATGCATCAAATCCTACGGCGTAGTCGGGCCGTACGATGTTCTTGCCGTCCAGAAAGGCCGAGAGCACATTGGCGTGCGCCTCGACGCCCGGATAGGTTCTGCCGACCGGGGTCACCCGCAGGTCCAGCAGGCCGGGGGCGGTGGAGCCCACCAGCACCAGCTGGTCTTTGAGTTGGCCTGGCGGAAGCTTCCCCTCCAGAACATCCGAGGCCGAGACGTACCGGAACGAGCCACCCCGGGCGTCGCCCGGGCCCCGGTAGGGGATGAGGGTGGCAAGTTGGTCGTCCACCGGCAGAGTCAAAGCGCGGCCGTCGGCCCGCAGCACAATGCTCTGTAGGGCATCGTGGGTGCCGTTGGGTACGGGATTGGCAAAGCCAGGGTGGATGTCTGGCGAGCCAATGACGGCGCGGAACATGGCCAGGGCCAGGGATTCGTAGTATTGCCCCTGGTACTCGGCAAGCAACGGGAGGGAGCGCACCACGCCGTCCTCATCGGTGATCGAATTGAAGAACCCGGCTATGGGTGCGGCGGTGGCCAGGCTTTCGATGTTGCTGCTGTAGCCTTTCCACGATGTGGCGATCAGTGGCAAGCCGCGCAGGCGGTCCAGTGGCAGCGCGGGCGGGGGCAGTGCACCCTTGGTAATGCCGTCGCGGTCATCGCCTGAAAGGTAGTAGCCCAGAACTACTGGACGGCCTTGCAGTGATTGCGCAAACAGTGCGTCGTAGTTCAGCGAGGGGGCGAGGCGCTCCAGCTGCTCCTGAAACCCGGCTTGACCGCGCAAGGGGCCCTGGGCCAGCTCGCGCAAAGTGGACAGGCCGGAGCTGTCGTCCGCCTCGGCGAACACCACATCGAACCCCAGCACGGATACCTGCTGCCGCTCGAACAGTTCGCGTGCAAGGGCGGCCAGCTTGTCGCGCTTCCAGGGCCACTGTCCGATCTGGCCCAGGCTTTTTTCGTCGATGTCGATGATGACGATGCGCTCGTCCAGCGTGCGGGGCATGGTGACCCGCAAGCGCGTGTCATAGATGATGTTGTCCAGCCGCTCCAACACCTGGAGGTGGAGCACATCCGAGATGTGCAGCAGCGCAAAAACCAGCGGTATCAGGGTGACGGCGATGCGCCGCCAGCGGCGCAGAAACAGGTGCGAGAGCTGCTGTCGCATGGGCCTGGCCGCATACTTTCGAACGTTGGGCGATTGCGGCGCTGGAGCAGTCGCCGCCAGGGCGCCGCACCATGCGCCTACCGTCAGCCTTGTTCGAACTGCATCTCTGTACCGGCCAGTTCCAGCCGGTCTCCATGTTTGAGCGGCACCGGAGATGTGCCGATGGAGGCGCCGTTGAGCAACGGCATTTCAGGGCCTTCCACGTGGGCCAGCACAAAGCCCTGGTGGCGTTTGGTGATGGATGCAACTGCTACACCGGGTTTTCCGATGGTAGTCACCACCTTTTGCAAAGACACTTCGCGTCCAGCTGCCGCGCCCGACATGACGCGGATCACGGCGGCGATGGGGGT
>NZ_QAIH01000142.1:0-16547 GCF_003060895.1 Acidovorax sp. HMWF029
GGGCCGCGGTTTACTCCAACGAGGTTTATCTGACGATATGAATGCCGGTGTGCTTTGCTTGCAGCTTGTCTCGCGTCAGATAAACGCTAATCGTTAGGCCGCACAAGTCACACTTATGTTCCTCGACGCATGGCTTGCTCTGTATTTGGGAGGCATAGGCGCGCTTGTCTTGTTGCTGCTTCTTGTGTTCATGGGGGGCTGCGGCCTTGTTCTTGGCTACCGGCTCAGGCGACTCGGGAGGCGCTCTGCAGCGTCGATTGCAACCCTGCTATCGATGAGCCTGCTAGTAGCCACCACTGCTTTCGTGGGCGCGGCACTTATCGACTCACGTGTCGAAAAGCACCTTGTTTTAGACCTTCGCAGGACTTCAAGCCTACTGCTAGCCGACCTGATTACGAACTGCGCCAAGAACCGTGACGACGAGAACTGCGACTCCAATCGATTCACATTCAATGTGACCGTTGTGTTTGCCACCGGAGAGCAGGTCTCAATCGCACCGACCAGCATATACTGGTCTCGCACTTCGGCGACCACAGTCGGTTACATCAAACTCATGACATCCGATTCCATGACGCCGTCTCAAGGCCGTGAGGCCCTGCTCGACCATGCTGCTCTTCTGGCTCATCAGGCAAACGATGCAGTACAGGTCAAGATTGATCACGCCGAAAAATGGCTAGGTCAGCGCAACAACCACGTAGCGTATAGCGAAACCTTAGAAGTCCCCTTGCGGCCGGAGCTCAGGCTGGTGTTCCGAAAGAATTTTGATCGGATCTACATGGACTATGCCCTCACCCCTGGAACCTAGCACTCAAAGGGAGTGCAGCACGGTGCGGCCTAACCCCTCGCTCAAGCTGACCCGCTACGGCAGGCACTGTAAGCCCGGCCTGAGCCACTCGCACTATCGTCTCAGTCCGGGCTTACAGTACCTACCTACGCGGGCAGCTTAGCTCGAACGTTGAGCGTCCGCTTGCATTCGCTTCCACAGGCTGCCCATGGCCGAAATCAGTCCCAGGCCGCAACTAGACGCTCGAGCATTGGCTCCACGAGGTGCTTGCCATGCAACTGCTCGCGCCATCGCAGCGGAATTGCTTGCTCGCCATAGATCAGCCCAGCCCAACCGCCCGCAACACAAGCCGTGGTGTCAGTGTCATTGCCGAAGCTGATCGCGCACCGGACGCAGTCCTCAAAGTTGCGAGTGCGCAGAACCGCTGCTACTGACGACCACAGGCAGTCCACTACGTACCCGCTCCCATTTGGCGCGTCTAGCCGACCATCCAATACGATCCGAAGCTCGTTTCGTTCCGCGTCTACCGTCGTTGTTTCAAGATACTCCTGAGCTTGGTCAAGCGCTTCCACGAACGGCAGACCTGCGAGTAACCGCGCAGATGTGATCGTTGCTAGGGAGCAGGCGAGCAGAGATCTTGTGTGCCCATGAGTGGGAAGACTTTGGCGTCGCGCGCGATCCACGAGAATACGGTCGTCCGCCGCGGGGACCAGGGCCGCGGGATGCACCCTCATGAGCGACCCGTTTCCGTTGTTACGCTCTTCATAGGGGCCGCTATGGCTTGGAGGAACGCCTCGCGCGAGCCGGGCCAAAGCCTCCTGAGTCTGGATGCCAATATCGAACACCTGACCATCGGGAGTCAGTTCACCTGCCGAATACCAAGCCTGCAGCCCAGCAGCAAATCGTTCTTCAAGGCCAGTCTCCCCATCGAGAAGAACCTTCAGGAGATGAAGAGCTTGCGCCCCATCATCGCTCCACGTTCCTGCTGGTACGCCAGCATGAGCACGGTGAAACCAGGGTGGCGGTGCCATTTCGATCAAACAGGTCTCAGGCAAATCAATCGCAGCGGAGAATTCGTAAGGCACTCCCAACGCGTCGCCGATGAGCAGACCATACATAGCCCCGCGAAGACGCGATTTCTTTGAGACGGATGCCGTGCTGATCACTTTGGATTTCTGAGAGTGGGTCGTTGACGCGGGTATTTTGCCCAAGTACGCCCACCCACACTCCAAAGCTCGGGGCGGCGCTCCCTCCCGCAATTTCCGACTTAAGTGATCCCCGATGCCTCATATCTCTGTCTGCTCGGACAGCTCCAGAGCGTCATCCACTTCAATTCCTAGATAGCGGACAGTCGACTCGAGTTTTGAGTGCCCGAGCAATAGCTGCACCGCCCGAAGGTTCTTTGTTCGTCGGTAGATCAGTGTCGCTTTCGTGCGCCGTATTGAGTGCGTTCCATACTCGCCGGGATCGAGGCCAAGCTGTTCCACCCAGTGCTCAAGAATTCGTGCGTACTGGCGAGTTCCCAGATGAGGAGACTTGTGGAGTCGGCTGGGGAACAGAAAGTCCTCCGACTTCAGTCCAGCGATCTCAATCCACTTTTGAAGCGCTTCACGGGTGACTGCTGTGATTTCGAACTGGACTGGTCGCTGGGTCTTTAGTTGCATGACCAATGCTCGCGAAGCGACCTTATCGCCATGACAGACATCGCGGACCCTAAGGGCCACCAAGTCACATCCCCGCAGCTTGCTGTCGATGCCGAGATTGAACAGCGCCAGTTCCCGCACGCGATTCTCCATCTGCAGCCTCACTCGTAGTGCCCAGATATCTTTGGGCTTAAACGGAGCTTTCTGGCCAACGATCTTGCCCTTATTCCAGGGCTCACGGCGTACAGCGTCAGTACCGGATTCCATGATGGTCTCCCACTGAGTTGAGGGGTCAAGGACGATGCGCCTTTCGAGCGACGTTGTCCATGGTTAACCCGCGCCGACGGTGTCAGATCATCATCTAGAAGAGCAGTGCTGGCTTGACGATGAATGTCGGCTCTCGCTCCGAGCGGACAGTTGCCAACGGTGGGACGAGCGGCTGCTCTCAGCCTGAAGCAGTCCATCCAACTCCCCCATAACTTTGTGATCTGACAATAAAAAACGCGCCTCAATTGAGGCGCGTTTGCATTTCTTAACGTGAAATTTTTCCGGCGAACTTTGTTTGTGCCCGACTGACTTTATTTGTTGGAGTCACGCTGCGAGCCGTACTTGGGGGGTTACTGCAGCCCACCAAGGGGAGTTTACGACTTTAGATTGACGTACAGTTTGCAGAGCAGTGCGCTGAGCCGCGTGGATGCTGGGCAGTGGTTTACGACTTTAATTCGCCAGAATAGTTGGCCATTGTTTGCCCACGGCGCTGACCACTGCCAGCTTGGCTGGCACGAAGGCGATGAGCCTGGCCCACACAGGGACCCGTTTCCAAGGGAGGGAGATAGAGTGGCCTCCGGGGCCTCCGGGGCCCCTGGGGTGGCGTTTCTTCCCGTTCTGTGGCGGTGGTGGATGGCGCTTTGGCTCCCCCTGCCGTGGTGCCTTAGCTGGCAGCCATCCAGAGCACCAGGATGCCCGCTCCCACCCCTGCGGGTATGCCAAAGCGCTCCAGCTTCGATGCGGGTTCAGCGGCTATCACTTCCACCGGCACGGTGGTGCGTTCGATCACCTGGTTGGTGACGGAATGCTCCACCAGGCGCACCAGCGAGCTCTTGCGCGCGGTGCTCATCAGGATGCAGTCGCACTCCTGTCGGCGCGCCACGGTCACGATGCGGTCGGCCTTGTCGCCAACCTCGTAGTGGACGGTGTAGGGAACACCGGCCACATCCAGCGCCTGCCGCACGGGCGCAAGCGCCAGATCGGCCTGCTCCCGATGGAAATCCACCCTGTCGCTTTTGCTGGTGAAGTCGCTCACGTGCTTGGAGAACGGCGGCTGGACGTTGAGGACGTGGACCTCAAGGCGTGGGTTCTTCTGGAACTCGCTGATCACGTGCCGTATGCCGTGCAGCGATCTGGGTGAGCCATCGGTGGGAACAAGAACTCTCAACATGGTGGTCTCCTTCGCATTCAGCGCTGTGGTGGTGCCATACGGCTCGCGCCGGGCGCCTCATCGAAGTCCCACGATAGTCGCGCAGCCGGTTTGTAAAAGCAGATAATTGAGAAGCAACAGTTCTGAAAAACCGGAGAGACACCGGAGAGCACCGAACCATGGGTCCCGACTTCAGCTATCGGCATCTCTACTACTTCTGGGTGGTTGCCAAGGAAGGAGGGATTGCGCGCGCTGCAGAGCGCCTGGGCATGGCTGTGCAAACCGTGAGCACGCAGGTGCGCGAACTGGAGCGTTCTCTGGGCTACGCGTTGCTCAAGCCCGCAGGGCGCGGGGTGGCGCTTACGGATGCGGGGTTTGCCGCAATGCGGCAGGCCGAGCAAATCTTTCAACTGGGGGAACAACTGCCGGCCGCCGTGCGGGATGCCGTGGGCTCCCCCGTGGTGCGCTTGGTGGTGGGGATCTCTGACGATCTGCCCAAGCTTGCCGTTCGCCGCCTGATGGAGCCCGTGATGCAGGAGCCGAACCTGCGGCTGCAGTGCCTGGTGGACGAGTTCGAGGATCTGCTGGGAGACCTGGCGCTGCATCGGCTCGACGTGGTGCTGGCCGACCGCGCCGCGCCGCCCAACCCCAACCTGAAGGTCTATAGCCAGCTGTTGGACACATCGCCCTTGGCCTGGTATGCACCGGCGTCCTTGCACGCGGTTGCACGGCGGGGGTTTCCGCAGTCCCTGTCCCGGGTGCCCGTGTTGTTGCCCACCCACCACGCCGAAGTGCGCGCCCGAATCGACCAGTGGTTCGAGCGCATGGCCATCAGGCCGCAGGTGGTCGGTGAGTTTGAGGACAGCGCACTGCTCAAGATCTTTGGCGCTGCGGGCATGGGGGTGTTTCCGATGGCGGACCTGGTGCACGATGATTTGACGGCCCGGTATGGCGTGAAGCGGGTGGGCGCCTGCGAAGGTGTGGCGGAACACTTCTTTGCGATAGGAGCGCGCAAAAAGGTCCTGCACCCGCTGGTGGAGCGGTGGCTGTCAGCCGGGCGCTAGGGATGTCCTGCATAACTCCCTGCGGTCTGTGATAGCGCGGCCTCGGGCAGTCCGCTGCGTTGCTTTTCTTGCCAATAGCCGGGCTGTTGGCTGAAAAAAGACGCCTTGTGGCCTGTCCCGATCCGCACTACCACCGACTCCCGAGGGTTATGCAGGACATCCCTAGGAGTCTGCGCGGCAGAAGGCATCGAAGCGAAACGCGCGAAAACCGAGGATCGCGGGGTGCTACCGACAAGCCCAGGGTGGCCCCCTGGGCGCAGGAGGTAGTACCGCGCGAGACCGGTTTATCGCACGTTGCAGCCGATGCTCCTTCTGCCGCGCAGGCTCCTAGGAGCCTGTCGGACTTGGAGCGTCAAAAGCGAAAACCGTAGATTTCATCAAAATGGGCCCCAGCGAGGACAGTTTTTTTTGCCGGATTTGCAGCCCCATAGTCCGGCGATGGGGCAAAAAGACGGTGAGAAATGGACGGCTGCGGTCCATTTGCGGCCGACGATTTCCAAGTCCGACAAGCTCCTGGTCCATCACACGTGCGCGGCGCAGGGTTTGCGGGGCTCTGGATTGTTTTTGCTATTAAATATGTAGCTTTAAATATATATGGGTCGAGCGCAGAGGCTGTTTTTTGTCTGAATTTCCAGCGCTGTAGGCAGCGCGGGTGCTGCCCATGCAGGCAACGGCGCCGCTGGCCACGGCGGTGACAATAGCGCCCCGTCTGCGACATGGCCCCCAAGAAATGACACATCCCCCCGCCAGGAGCTGGAACAGCCAGTGGTTCGTGCCCACCGGCGAACAACAGCAGGTGCTGCAATCGAGCGCACCGGCCATCATCATCAGTGCGCTGGCCGGCACGGGTAAAACCACCACGCTGTGCATGAAGGCCTGCCAGTTGCTGGCGGGCCTGGGGCCACAGGGGCGCATCTTGGTGCTGGCCTATTCCCGCGCCGGGGTGACGGCGCTGCGTGACCGGTTTCTCAAGCTCCATGGCGCCGTGCCCGCCAGCCTGGAGATCCTCACGATCGAGCAGCTCAGTGAACAGGTGCTCAAGGCCCAGGGCGATCCGGTGGTCAAACAGGGTGATCCGGTGCAGCGGCGTTATCTGATCCTGCAGGCCCAGCAGGCGCTGCGCCAGGAGCTGGCCCGCAGCGCGGACCCCGACGCCGCCGACGTGCTGGCGAACGATGTGGATATCGACGCGTTTCTGGCCTTCGAGGCCCTGGCCAAGAAGCGGCAGCTGGACAAGCAGTGTGAGAGCGTGGGCGGCAACCTGCGGGATTTTTGCGAGGCGCAGGATTTGGACTACGGCCTGTACCGCCTGCTCAGGCACTACGAGCGCATGCGCGTGGGCATGAACCATGAACCCCGCTTCTATGCCGAGGGCGACTGCAGCTTCGAGCTGTGCCGTCAGCTTGACCTGTTGGACTGGGACCAGCCGTGCGAGCCGCTGCTGGGGCGCTATGGCGCGGTGCTGTTTGATGAACTGCACGACCTGGACGAAGGCGCGCTGACGATTTTGCGCAAGCTGGTGCAAAGCGACAACGGCGTGTTTGTGGGGGCGGGGGACTTCAATCAGCACATTCATGAGGGCGCGTTCTCGGTGTTTGGTGAGGCGCTGCAGCACATGCGGGACAGCTTGCCTGCGGGCACGGAAGTCCTGCACATCAACACCACACGCCGCTTTGGTGCGGAGATTTGTGCTGCTCTCAATCCCTTGTTTGGGGTGGAGTTTGCGTGTGCCCCGCAGAGCTCGGACTCTTTTGTGCATCTGCGTTACGACACGGACGCGCACTGCGCGCAGCAACTGGTGGAGCTGCACGCTCAGGTCGTCCAGGGCTGGGGTGGCCTTCGGGCTGAAAAATCCGACAAGGGTGCACACAGCGCGCTGAACGTGGTGCTGCGGAACCCGCAGGACAGCATCCTGCTGGAGTGGGTGTTTGGGCACGAAGGCGTGCACTACGGCTGCCAGGGGTTGGGCGCCTTCTACCTGCGCCGTGAAGTGGCCCTGGTGCTGTGCCTGATGTGGGCGCTGGACGGCGACAGCGCCGCAGAGCGGCCCCTGACCCCCGGGATCGTGGCTGCAGCCGTTCAGGGGTTGCTGCATTACGGTCGCCGCAACGCCCGGCCCGATGCCGTGGACCCCGATGTGCTGGCCCAGGGACAGTTTGACGACGCGGGCTGGAAGGTGGGGCCGGGAACCACCGAGAGCCAGCAGCTGGCCGCGACCCTGCATGGCAATGCACCACTGATGCAGCGCTACATTGCGCACGGCACCCTGGAGCGCAACGCGCCGCTGCTGACGGACGCCTGTGCGAAGGCCATGGCGCTGGCGCCAGATGTGCTGGCCGATGCGGGGGCGTTTTTCAGCCATGCCTTGGTGCGCCGCATCTTTGAAGATGCCGCCATTCCCGACGTGGAGCGGCAAGCCTGCCTGGCCACTCTGGTGCAGCTGTCGCGGTTGGCGCAAGGCATGCCTGCGAGCGAGTTCCTGGGCCGTCTCACGCTCATGGCCAACACCAGCATCACCATGTACCAAGCCAAGGAGCCCGTCACCCTGCGCCTGCTGAGCGTCGAGGCGTGCAAGGGGCGCGAGTTCATGTTTGTGGCCGTGCCGTTTGTGGAGCGCGGGCGGTTTCCCGGCCCGGCCTCGCATGCGGAGGCTTATCGGGAGCGCAACATGCTGTACGTGGCCATGACCCGCGCGCGCACTGCTCTATGGCTGCTGGAGAGCGCCGCGCGGCCAGTGAGCCCGGGGCCGGTGTAGCCAGGCCGGGGCTGCCAGGGGGCTCAGCCCTTGCCGCGCCCCTTGCGCGGGGTGCGCGCGGCCTGCGCGGGCGCCCGGGTGCCTGCCTGGTCGAGCCACAGCAGGGCTTCCATCTGGGACATGAAGCGCCGCAGGTAGTCGGGCGACAGCGAGCGCATCAGGCTCAGCGTGCGCAGCACGAGCTTGTGCGAGTTCAGCGGGCCCGCATTTTCGGGCCCCCGGTGCAGGGCCTGCACCACCTGCTGCTCGGCCGAGATCTTGGACCAGACCTCGCTGAACTGGCGCACGCTTTTCATGTCGGGCAGGTGCGCCCCCGCGCTGGCGTGCAAGGGGTCGGTGGCGGCGGCATGGGGCTCGGCCGATGCGCGGGCCATCAGCTCGCGGTTGAGCCGGGCCAGGGGGGATGGCGCAGCAGTTGCCGGGGTCGCGCCCGTGCCGGGTGCCGCCGCTGCGGTTGCGGCAGACCGGGCCTCGCAGGCATAGGTGGCCACGGCCTGCTCCAGCCGTTGCGCCAGCACCTGCTGCACGGCTGCGGGCTGGCCCGGCAGGCGCTGTGCCAACACCTCCAGGTAGTGGAAGCGGGCCGGGTTGTGGCGCTGTAAGCCTTCGGCACGCAGCGTCTCTAGCATGGCCTCGCCGGGCTGTTCATTCATGGCGCGGGGCTGGTGTGTTCGAGGCCTTGGGCACCGGGGCCATTTCCACGCGCCGGTTCTGTGCGCGGCCTTTTTCATCGGCGTTGTCGGCCACGGGCTGCTCGGCGCCAAAAGCGGCAGCAAACACCTGGGACGACGGCATGCCTTCGTCGATGAGCGCACGGGCCACCGTGAGGGCCCGCTGGGCCGACAGCTCCAGGTTGTCGGCAAAACGCTGGTTGGGGCCGCGCAGCAGCGTGGTGTTGTCGGTGAAGCCGCTCACCATCAGCATTTCATCGCGCTCACGCAGGTACACCTGCAGGGGCTGCACCAGGCTCTTGAGCAACTGGCGGCCCTCGGGGCGCAGTTCGTCGGAGCCTGTGGCAAACAGCACGCTGCCACTGATGCCGATGCGGCCGTTGTTGACTGTGACCCGGCCACTGGCCAGCGGAATGGCCAGTGCTTTCTCCAGCGCCATGCGGCGCTGTTCCTCCTGCTGGCGCTTTTCCACCTCTTGCTTGAGGCTGGCCACCAGGTCGATCTGCACCACCAGCACGCCGGCCAGGATCAGCACGAATGCGCCCAGCAAACCGGCCATGAGGTCGCCGAACACGGCCCACACGGGGGCCGTTTGCTCGGCGCTGTCATCCAGGGTGTCGTCCAGGCCGGTCACGCGGCGGCTCCCTCGACAGCGGCTGCGGCCACACTGGCAGATCGGCCCGCGTTGCCATGCAGCCTGCGCAGGTCTTCCACAATGCCCTGCTGCGCGCTGATGCTCAGGTCAATCACTTCGCGGGCCTGGGCCACGTAGTAGGCCAGTTGCTCGTCGCTGCGGTTCATCGACTGGCTGATCGCGCCCTCGATGCTCTGCAGGCCTTCCACCAGCTTCTCGTTGCTGGCGCTGAACAGGCCCACGCCATGGCCAAAGGCCTCTCCCAGGCTGGACAGCTCCACCGCGCTGGCGGCTACATGGGCGGCCACTTCGTCCACCTTGCCAGCCTGTGCGCCCAGCGCCTGGGCAAATTGGTCGCCCGCCTGTTCCAGCACCTGGGCGGCAGAGCCGACCAAAGCGTCGATGGCCGCGCGCTGCTGCACGGCGGCATCGTTCACCGCGTGCAGCAGGGTGCCCAGCTGCTCCACCATGGCGGTGCGCTCGGCCAGCGCGGTGTTGTCGCGCTCGCTCAGGCGCGTCATCTCCTGGCGCAACTGGGTAATGACCTCGGCCGCAGCCTGCGGCACGTCGGACGCGGTTTGCAGCAGGCGCGTGAGCGGTGCCTCCAGCGCCGACCCGAGCGTGGCCAGATGCTGGGCCACGGCTGCCTGCAGCGTGTCGAGCCGCTCCACGGCGGCTTGGCCGCGCTGGGCCTCGGCATCGCGCAGGGCCTGCAGCTCGGCGCGCCACACGCCGGTGAGTTCGTCCATGCGCTGGCCCTGGGCCTGCACCCACTGGGCCTCGGTAGCAAGGCGCGTGCGCAGCAGGGTGTC
Source organism: Acidovorax sp. HMWF029 (assembly GCF_003060895.1). GTDB lineage: Bacteria > Pseudomonadota > Gammaproteobacteria > Burkholderiales > Burkholderiaceae_C > Acidovorax. The sequence goes on from NZ_QAIH01000142.1 coordinate 9,781, forward strand.
CGACTGCTCCATCAGCGCCGCCGTGCTGCCCAGGGTGCGCGCCACCTGCTCGGTCATGCGCTCGGTGACCTGGGTGGAGGTGGCCTCCAGCGCCTGGCACACGCCCTGCTGCTGGGCCACGGCCAGCTCGCCCACACGCTGCCACTCGGCCGTCAGGGCGCCGGCCATGCCGTCCATGGAGCGGCTCCATGCCTCCAGCCGCTGCTGGTCGGCGGCTAGCTGGGTGGTGTGCGATTGGGCCACGGTGTTGTTCAGGGCCTCCAGCCATGCGCTGGAGCGTTGGTCCAGCGCATGGCTGGCGGTTTGCAAGGTGTGGCCGATCTGGGTGGCCGTGCCTTCGAGTGCCTGGCAGGCTGCCTGCTGTTGCGCCACGGTGTGCGCGCCCACCTGCTGCCATTCGGCACTGAGGGTGCTGGCCAGGTCTTCCATGGTGCGGCTCCAGCCCTGCGCGCGCTGCTGGTCGGCGGCCAGCTGGGCCGCGTGCGATTGGGCCACGGTGTCCTGCAAGGCGGCGAGCAGAGCGTCCGCGCGCTGGTCGAACGCCTGGGTGGCGCTTTGCAGGGTGCGGTCGATCTGCGCGGCTGCGCCCTCTAGCGCCTGGCCCACGCTCTGCTGCTGCGCCACCGTCTGGGCGCTGGCCTGCTGCCATTCGGCGGCGAGCGTGGTGGCCACGCTGTTCAATGAGCCGCGCCAGCCTTCCAGGCGCTGCGCGTCGGCGGCGGTCTGGGCGGCTTGTAACTGGGCGGCTGATGCGTGCAGCGATGCCAGCAGGGCGCTGGAGCGCTGGTCAAACGCCTGGGTCACGGTTTGCAGGGCCTGCTCCAGCTGAGCCACCAGCGTGGACTGCGTCTGGGCATGGCTTTGCAAGGCGGTGGTCCAGGTGTCTGCCACCTGGCGGGCCGTGCCTTCCCACTGGCCCGACAGCACTTGCATCTGCGCATCGGTGGTGGCGCGCAGGCGGTCGTGCGAGCGCTGGGCCTCCTGGGCCAGGGTGGCCATGGCTTGCTCCACCACGGGTCGGATGGTCTCCCCAGCCTGGCGTGCGCTGGCGCCCAGGCTGTCCTGCAGCGAGGTGCCCACCGTGCTGGCCAGTTGGGTGTAGGCGGCAGCCGCTTCGCGGTGAAATTCTTGCTGCTGTGTGGTCAGCTGGGTGCCCAACTGTTCGTTGCGCCGCTCCAGCCCTTCCACCAGGCCCTGCAGGCGCTCGGCAATCAGGGGCAGGGCCTGGGCCTGTGTCTGCAGGGCTTGCAGCATTTCGTCACGTCGGTGGGCGGGCGAGAAGGGGCGGAACAGGGTGGGGATGTGCGTGTCCAGCAGGCGCACGGTCGCTATCCGCTCGCGGCGGCTTAGCGCCGACAACAGGCCCAGCATGGCCGAGGCGGCCACGCCGGCTACCGAGGTGCCGAACGACAAACCCAGGCCTTTGATGGGCGCCGACAGCGCAGCGCGGATCGACTCCAGGCTGGACGAGGTCTCCAGCGCAGACATGGTGCCACCGAAGGTGATCACCATGCCGATAAAGGTGCCCAGCATGCCCAGCATGACCAGCAGGCCCACCAGGTAGGGCGTAAGGGCTGGCCCCGGCAGTGCCACGCGTTCGCCTTCTATGCGCTGGCGTACCGGGTTGCGCAGTGCGGGCGCAAGGCGACTGAGCCAGTCATTCAGGTCTGCCAGCGGCTCCGGCCCTGCGGTGCCGTCGGCCAGCGCGCGGCCCAGGGACTGGGTGGCGGCGCGGAATTGCCACAGCTCGTAGGCGCCCAGCACATAGACCAGGCCAATCACCGCCGTCATGGCCAGCGCCAGGGGGCTGGTTCCTACAAAGCCCCAGCCCACCCAGCCAATGGCCGCCAGACCCACGGCGAAGACGGCGGGCATCACACTCTTGTTCATTCCTGTTGTCCTGTTTTCTCGTTGTGGGCGGCTTCCAGCAGCCCCGTGATGGGTAGCAGGCGCACTTGCATTTCGGCCAGCAGCAGCGCCTGCATGTCTTGTTCAAAAGCCCACAGCCAGCCGCCCGGCTGGCGCCAGCGGTGCGGTTCGTCGGCCAGGCCAGGGGCTTGCAGCGCCAGTTGGTGTGACTGGTAGCGGTAGGCCAGGCGGCGCTCCAGGTGGCTGGGCAGCGATGCCCACAGCCGCTGTTCGCGCGCGCCCAGCATCTGCTCCATGACTGCATCCAGGGCGGCGAGCTGCCGCAGTGCGGGGCGGCCCTTGGCGATGGCATGGCGAACCTGGGCACGCAAAGCCAGTAGCCGCGTGTCCATCTGCCGCTGTAGCTCCAGATAGCGGGGGCCATGGGCGCCAAAGTCTGCATCGGCCTCGGGGTTGGGCAGCGCCACGGGGGTGTTGTCAGCCCGTGCACGCAGGGGTTTGGGTGCTGCGGCTCGGGCCGTGAGCAGCGTGGACAGGTCCGCCTGGGCCTTCTGGACAAAACGGTCCAGTGCGGCCAGATCGATGGCTATGCCAGGCTCTGCCCTCGCGCGTTCTGCCACTGGCAAGGACTCGATGGTATGCAGCGCCCGGCTGAGCTGTACGGCGTCCACTGTGCTCAGCCACTGGCTCAGCGTGAGCGCCACATCGGGCTGCGGCAGCTGCGTTGCCCGCGCGCCATCGTCCCGCGCCCATTGCTGGAGCAGGACAACAAGGCGTGAGCTGTTGAGTCGGTGGTGCAGGTACATCCCGTGGAGGCCATTCACTGTGCTGGCGCCCGCACCGGATCGCTCCGGGCGCGGGGGCATCAGGGAACGGGTCCCCAGTGGGCAAAGCCCGCTATTTTCGCAGGAACGCCGCACCGGCCTGCCCGGGCCGGGAGGGCGTTGCAGGTGTTACATGTCTGGAACCCCTTGGAGAAAGGGGAAAAGCGGCGCAGCGCTGCCGCAGGAGCCCTGAAATGGGAGCGCTAGGACCCAGTCAGGGCTGGGGCTCAGTAGGTTTCCAGGTGCAGGCGGCCCTCGCGCTGCAGGGCCGTGCCCACGGTGTCCCAGTCTAGCCCGGCTTCGTTGGCGATGTCGCGCAGGGTCATCACCACGCCTTCCTCCATGCTTTTCAGGCCACACACATAAAAGTGGCTGCTGCCGTCACGCAGTAGCGCGGCCAGGTCGGCGGCGCGCTCGCGCATCAGGTCTTGCACATAGCGTTTGGGCTGCCCGGCCGTGCGCGAGAACGCCAGGTTGATGTCGATGAAATCCTTGGGCAGGTTTTGCAGCGGGCCAAAGTAGGGCAGCTCCTGCTGTGTGCGGGCTCCAAAGAAAAGCATGAGCTTGCCGCCCTCGAACTTGCCGCTGTTGCGCAGGCGCCGGCGCCATTCGGTCATGGCGCGCATGGGGGCGCTGCCGGTGCCGGTGCAGATCATCACGATGTGCGAGCGCGGGTGGTTGGGCATCAGGAAGGAGCTCCCAAACGGCCCCACCACCTGGACCTTGTCGCCCACTTTCAGGTCGCACACGAAGTTGGAAGCGATGCCGCGCACGGCGTTGCCGTCGTGGTCGGTGGTCACGCGCTTGACCGTGAGCGCGAGGTTGTTGTAACCGGGCCGCTCGCCATTGCGCGGGCTGGCGATGGAGTACTGGCGTGCATGGTGCGCCTTGCCCAGCGCATCGGTTCCTGGCGGGATGATGCCGATGGACTGCCCCTCCAGCACCGGGAACGGCATGCTGCCGAAGTCGAGCACCACGTGGTGCGTCTCGCTTTCGAAGCCCGCCTCGGTGCAGTTGAAGTTGCCGACCACGGTGGCGGTGGTGGGTTTCCTCGGGGGAAACAGGTTGGTGTAGGGGTGTGCGGCCGACCAGGGCGGCACCGTGGCGCCGTACTGGGCCGAGCGGAACGCCTGCACGCCCGGCTCCATGGGCGCGGTCGGTGCGGCCACTGCGGACGGCTGCGTTGTATCCCCGGCTGAAGTCGCCACGCCCTCTGCGGCCAGTTCATCGGGCGTGAGTTCGGGCGGCAGTTCTTCCCAGGTGAGCTGTTCTTCGATGGTGTAGGCGCGCGCCAGCGGCATGGAGCGCCAGTTGTCGATGGAGCCGGTGGGGCAGGGCGAGATGCAGGCCATGCAGCCGTTGCACACATCGGCGCGCACCACGTAGTTGTTGTCGTCGTGTGTGATGGCACCCACCGGGCAGGTGGCCTCGCAGGTGTTGCAGCGGATGCAGATCTCAGGGTCGATCAGATGCTGCTTCAGGATGCCGTTGTCGATCAGCGTGGTGGTGGTGGTCATGCCCATATTCTTCTTCCAACAGTTGTTCCGGTGCCATGTCCCTGCGCCATTGCGCGCAGCGCTAGGCAGTGGCCCGAGCTGATGCCAGTGCCACCGCGGAACCGGCTTTGCCGGGCCGCTGGAGGCGCCCCCCTCAGGGGGAAGCCGCGCAGCGGCTCCGAGGGATCAACCAAACCGCACGTATTCGAAGTCGACGGGCTGGCGGTTGATGCCCATGACTGGCGGCGCGATCCAGCCCGCAAACTTGCCGGGCTCCACCACGCGCCCCATGAGCGAGGCGACAAAAGCAAAGTCCTCGGGGGTAGGCAACCACTCAGCCTTGCGGGCTGTCCATTCGGCTTCGCTCACCACGCGGCCTTCGGGCGACATCTTGATGCCCGCCAGCGCGCCGATCTGGCGGTTGAAGGCCTTGTGGGGCACCGACAGGCGCGTGGGGATGCCGGCCTTTTCCAGCACCTTGTTCCAGCGGCTTACGCCGGCCATCGAGTCTTTGATGAAGTCGTCGCGCAGCACCTCGTTCAAGGCGTTGAGCATGGGCACATCCTTTTCCAGCAACTGCCCGTCCTTGACCTCCAGCACCTTGTAGGTCTGGCCCTTGAGGATGTGGTCATCGGTGCGCTTGCCTTCTTCGTAGCGGCCCTTCAGGCCCGAGCTGTAGAAGGTGGCTGCGTTGCTCGACTGGTCGGCGCCGAACAGGTCGATGGTGACGCTGTAGTGGAAGTTGAGGTAGCGCTGGATGGTGGGCAGATCAATGGCGCCAGCCGCGCGCACCTTGGCCGGGTCGTCGGTCTTGAGCTCGTTCATCACCTGCGCGGTGCGCGAGAGCACACGCGAGACGCCGCTTTCGCCCACGAACATGTGGTGGGCTTCCTCGGTCAGCATGAACTTGGTGGTGCGTGCCAATGGGTCGAACGCGCTTTCGGCCAGCGCCGAGAGCTGGAACTTCCCATCGCGGTCGGTGAAGTAGGTGAACATGAAGAACGCCAGCCAGTCCGGCGTCTTTTCGTTGAAGGCGCCCAGGATGCGGGGGTTGTTCTCGTCGCCCGAGGTGCGCTGCAGCAGTGCCTCCGCCTCTTCGCGGCCATCGCGGCCAAAGTGCTTGTGCAGCAGGTAGACCATGGCCCACAGGTGGCGGCCTTCTTCCACATTGATCTGGAACAGGTTGCGCAGGTCGTACATGCTGGGCGCTGTGAGGCCCAGGTGGCGCTGCTGCTCCACCGAGGCGGGCTCGGTGTCACCCTGCGTCACGATGATGCGGCGCAGGTTGGCGCGGTGCTCTCCGGGCACGTCCTGCCAGGCTTTCTCGCCCTTGTGGTCGCCAAAGTGGATTTCGCGATTGGCATCGCCTGGGTTCAGAAAGATGCCCCAGCGGTAGTCGCGCATCTTCACGTGGCCGAACTGCGCCCAGCCGTTGGGGTCCACGCTGACGGCGGTGCGCAGATAGACCTCGTGGTTGGTGGAGCCCTCGGGGCCCACGTCATCCCACCAGTTGATGAAGTTGGGCTGCCAGCCTTCGAGCGCGCGCTGCAGGGTGCGGTCCTCGCTCAGGTTGACGTTGTTGGGGATCTTCTCGCTGTAGTTGATGCTGCTCATGGATGTCTCCTCGTTGGATGGAAAACCAAACGGTCGGGGGTGGGGCTAGACGCGGTTCAGATCAAAGCCAGCTTTCTGGCCCGTGCCGTAGACCTTGAGCGCGCCCTTGTCGCCCACGGCGTTCGGCCGGTTGAAGATCCAGTTCTGCCAGGCGGTCAGGCGGCCAAAGATGCGGGTGTTCATGGTCTCTTTGCTCGCAAAGCGCAGATTGGCTTCCAGCCCGGTGAGTGAGTCGGGCGACATGGCTGCGCGCTCTTCGATGGCGATACGGATCTCGTCGTCCCAATCGATGTCATCCGGGGCGGCGGTAACCAAGCCCAGGGACAGTGCGGCATCGGCATCCAGCAGCTTGCCAGCCGCGGTGCGTGCGGCCTCCAGGGGGGCGGCCTCTTCGTAAAAGCGGCGCTGCAGGCGGCTCTGGTCGTTGACCATCGGCAGCAGGCCGAAGTTGAACTCGTTGAGCGTGATCTTGGGGGCGCGTTCAGAGTCGTCCGGCAGGGCCAGCATGTAGGTGCGGTCGGCCGCAAACGCCAGTTCTGCCAACGAGCCCGCGAAAGCCGAGCCGGGTTCCACCAGCGCGAAAAGGCTGCGCGACGACACGTCGAGCCGTGCGAAGGTGCGGCGCAGTGCGCCGATGGTCTCGCGCACCAGCCAGTGGCGTTGGTGCGCGATCAGCATGGCATCGCTGGCCAGCACGGCCTGGGCATCACCTTCGGTCTTGAGCAGCCAGGTGCCGATGTCGAGTTCGTTGGTGCGCAGGTTCAGGATGGCGTCATCCAGCTGGCGCGCCAGGGCCAGCGGCCACCAGGCAGCGCCTGCAGCCTCAATCCCGGCGATGTCCGTGGGCTGCGGGTCAGTGGGTGCCTTGAGCGTCAGCGTGGCCGTGCGGCGGGTGCGGTCAATGTCCACGCTGACATGTGCGTAGCGCAGGCTGTCGGCGCTTTCTTCGCGCTCCACCCGGGTC
>NZ_QAIH01000142.1:16558-17363 GCF_003060895.1 Acidovorax sp. HMWF029
AGTCATGGCGCACATGGCGCTTGTCGGTCACGCGCGTCAGGCCCCCAGTGCCGGGCAACACGCCCAGCAGCGGCACTTCGGGCAGCGACACGGCCGAGGAGCGGTCGTCCACCAGCACGATCTCGTCGCAGGCCAGGGCCAGCTCGTAGCCGCCGCCTGCGCAGGCGCCGTTCACAGCGGCCACGAATTTCAGGCCCGAGTGTTTGGAGGAGTCTTCGATGCCGTTGCGCGTCTCGTTCGTGAACTTGCAGAAGTTCACCTTCCAGGCGTGGCTGGAGACGCCCAGCATGAAGATGTTGGCGCCCGAGCAGAAGATGCGGTCTTTGGCGCTGGTGACGATGACGGTGCGCACCGTAGGGTGTTCAAAGCGAATGCGGTTGAGCGCGTCGTGCAGCTCAATGTCCACGCCCAGGTCGTAGCTGTTGAGCTTGAGCTTGTAGCCGGGGCGGATGCCGCCGTCTTCAGCAATGTCGAGCGACAGGCGGGCGACCGCGCCGTCCACCGCCAGCTTCCAGTGGCGGTACTGCGTGGGGTCGGTACGGTAGTCCACGCGGGATGGGGGCTGCACGGGATGGGTCATGGCGTCTCCTTGGAATTGAATTGTGCAAAATAATGCATGTTTTTTGATTATTGTGCATCATGATGCATATCTATTGGCAAGTCAATGCATGTTTGTGCGTGTTCCGTCGGGAGGTGGCGCACAGCAAAACGGGTGCGCAGATCAGGCGGGACCACGCCCCGTGAGGGGTGTGGCAGGTGCGGCGGGGTGGTGCAGAGTGGGAGTGGGCTCAGGCCGTCTGTGCCG
>NZ_QAIH01000142.1:17413-27859 GCF_003060895.1 Acidovorax sp. HMWF029
TCGATCGTGATGTCGGCCTTGGAATAGAAGGCGGCGCGCCCGTCCAGGATGCGTTTGAGGTCGTCCATGGCTTCCTTGCTGGCCGCCATGGGGCGCATATCGCCCTGGGCGACCACGCGGCCCATGTGCTCTTCGGGGGCGGCGCGCAGCCAGACGGTAGTGCAATGCGCCAGCAGCTCATTGAAGGTGGCGGGATCCGACACAATGCCGCCCGGGGTGGCGATCACGACCTCGCTGTGGATCTGGATCGTCTCTTCCAGTGCCCTGCGCTCATAGCGTCGGTAGGCCGTGGTGCCATAGAGGTCGTGGATCTCGCGCACGCTGCAGCCTGCCAAGCTCTCGATCTCGCGGCTCAGCTCGATAAAGGGTACATCGAGTGTGTGGGCCAGCAAGGGCCCCAGGGTGGACTTGCCAGCACCCCGCAGGCCCACCAGTGCAATGCGCCCTTGGCGGGCAGTGTCATTGCTGCCGCCGCTCAACATCTCATGCAGAGCCAGGCGTACGCGGCGCAACTCAGGCTCGCTGCGGTGTTCCAGCAGCTCGCGGATCAGCAGCCATTCAGGCGAGCGTGTCGTGAAGTCCCCCGCAAGCTCGGCCAGCGAGCAGTGCAAGGCACCTGCCACCTGCTGGAGCACCAGGATCGAAGCATTTCCCGTGCCGTATTCCAGGTTGGCCAGGTGCCGTTCCGACACATCGGCCGCCAGGGCCACGGCCTTGCGGGTCAGTCCCCGCTGCGCGCGCAGGTTGCGCACCCGTTCTCCCAATGCCACCAGCACGGGGTTCTTGGGTTGTTCGGCCACGGCAGTGGCCGTTGCGGTTGTTGGCAGTCCCATTCCTGCCTCTTCTTGTTCATTCATACCCATCCTCGTGCGCCGAGTTTCGTCCTCATTTTTTCTCAGGGAAAATACCACATGTGCACTATATTGCTTGATGCTGCTTAAGTGGCAAACTATCGTTCATGTTTTGCAACATACTGCATGTTTCAGGGTGGCGCAAGGACATGGGTCAATCCCGATGCCTCCGCGCTTTCGTCCCTGACGTCTTCATCTGAAACACCCATGTCCACTAAAGCCCTATTTCACCAGACCCTTGCCGCGCTGACGGGCCAGATCGCCGGACGGCCGCTGGATGCAGCGTTGGCGCGCTGGCTTAACCAGGTCCACGGTCCGGGAAGTGATGTGTACGAGCAGCTTAAGGATGCGTGCACGGTGGGGGTGCGCGAAGGCTGGTTGTGTGAGCGTGCGGCTGGTGGCATCCGCTATGGCCGGGTGTTCAAGCCCGAGGATGTCTTGCACCGGTTCTCGGTGGATGTGGTGGACATGCAAGACCTGGCGGGCCCGCACCACACACATCCGAACGGCGAGATCGACCTGATCATGCCCATCGATGGCAGCAGCGCCTGCTTTGACGGTTGGCCCGCAGGCTGGTGTGTCTATGGACCTGGCACCTCCCACTGTCCAACCGTGGCCCAAGGTCGTGCCCTGGTGCTCTACCTCTTGCCCGAAGGGCAGATCCAGTTCAGCAAATGAAGCATCCCCTGAGTCGTTTCCTGCCTTCCCCTTCTCTCGCCTTGCTGCGCGTGTCGGGAGGGCGTGCGGGGCTCGGCCACGCCATTTGCATGCATCGCGGTGAGCGCGCAGCGCGATGGATTGCTGACAACCCGCCATTTCTCTCCATGGATCTGTATGACTGAACTTCTCTCCAACTATGCCGCTGGTCGCTGGCAAGCCGGTACTGGCAACGGCACGCCGCTGTTTGACCCCGTGCTTGGCAACGAACTGGTGCGCGTGGATTCCACAGGCCTCGACCTGGACGAGACTTTTGCCTTTGCGCGCCAGCAGGGCGGCGCTGCCTTGCGCGCGCTAACCTACCGCGAGCGCGCCGCGCTACTCGCGGCCATCGTGAACGTGCTGCAGGCAAACCGCGACGCCTACTACGAGATTGCCACCGCCAATGCTGGCACGGTCAAGAACGACTCGGCCGTGGACATCGATGGCGCCATCTTCACGCTGGGCCAGTACGCCAAATGGGGTGATGCCCTTGGCGATACGCGTGCGCTGCGCGATGGCGAGGCGGTGAAACTGGGCAAGGAGCCTGTGTTCCAGTCGCAGCACCTGCAGGTGCCCCGGGAGGGTGTAGCGCTGTTCATCAATGCCTTCAATTTCCCGGCATGGGGGCTGTGGGAGAAGGCCGCGCCAGCCCTGCTGTCGGGCATGCCCGTCATCGTCAAACCGGCCACGGCCACCGCATGGCTTACGCAGCGCATGGTCCGTGATGTGGTCGATGCCGGGGTGCTACCCGTGGGCGCGCTGTCGGTTATCGCCGGAAGTTCGGCGGGGTTGATGGACCAGCTCCAGCCGTTTGACGTGGTGTCCTTCACGGGCTCGGCCGAGACGGCTGGTGCCATCCGCGCGCACCCTGCTGTCACCCACCGATCGGTGCGCTGCGGTATCGAGGCCGACAGTCTTAACAGTGCTGTATTGCTGCCAGGCGAGGCGCCGGGCAGCGAGGCCTTCAACCTCCTTGTGCGCGAAGTGGTGCGCGAGATGACCGTAAAGTCCGGCCAGAAGTGCACAGCGATCCGCCGCATCCTGGTCCCTGCCGAGGTCTACGACGCAGCGGCCGAGGCCATCGGTGCCAAGCTCGCCGGTGTCACCGTGGGCAACCCGCGCAACGATAGCGTGCGCATGGGGTCGCTGGTGAGCCGCGCCCAGTTGGCCTCGGTGCGTGAAGGCTTGGCCATGTTGTCGGCTCATACCCGGGTACTGCACGACGGACGCGACCGTCCGCTGGTGGATGCCGACCCAGCTCTAGCTGCCTGCATCGGCCCCGTGCTGCTGGGCGCACGCGATGCCGATACTGCGCAGCTGGTGCACGACGTGGAGGTTTTCGGCCCCGTGGCCACGCTGCTACCTTACCGCGACAGCGCCCACGCCGTGGTGCTGACGCAGCGCGGTCGGGGTTCGTTGGTCACATCGCTCTACGGACGTGATGAAGCCGCGCTGACTCGGATCACCCTGGCGGTAGCCGGCAGCCACGGTCGTGTCCACGTCGTTACGCCGGATGTAGGGCGGGCCCACAGCGGCCATGGCAATGTGATGCCCATGTCGCAGCACGGCGGCCCGGGCCGTGCGGGCGGTGGCGCCGAACTGGGCGGGCTGCGCGCGCTGGACTTCTACCACCAGCGCAGCGCCGTGCAGGCCAGCCCCACTGTGCTGGCGGCGCTGGGTTTGCCCGATCTGGCGTAGCCCGCTTTTTTGCGCAGGCCCTTTCCTTACAAGAACCACGGAGACATCCCCATGACCAGCCTGCCGGAGCATTTCAACTTTGCGGAGCACCTGTTCGCGCTGAACCGCGCGCGCGGTGACCGGATTGCCTACATCGACGACCACGAAACCCTGAACTACAGCGCCCTGGAGGAGCGCGCGCGCCGCCTGGCGGCGGTGCTGGTGGGGGCCGGTGTGCGGCGCGAGGAGCGGGTGCTGCTGCTGATGCTCGACACCTGCGACTGGCCTGCAGCCTTTCTGGGCTGCCTGTACGCCGGGGTGCTGCCAGTGGCCGTCAACACCTTGCTCAAGCCCGAGGACTACGCTTACATGTTGTCCCACTGCCGCGCGCGGGCAGTGCTGGTGTCGGGGGCTTTGCTGCCAGTGCTGAACGATGCCATGGAGCGGCAGCCTCACGAGGTGGGCGTGTGCGTAGTGTCGCAGCCGCAGGGGCCGCTGCCTGATGGGGCGCTGGACATGCGGGCCGCCATCGCCGCTGCGGCACCCCTGGCGGCGCCCGCTGCCTTGGGGCCGGATGCGCCCGGTTTCTGGCTGTACTCGTCGGGCTCCACAGGCAAACCCAAAGGCACGGTCCACACGCACGGCAACCTGTGGTGGACGGCCGAGCTGTATGGCAAGCCGGTACTGGGGCTCACGGACCAGGACCGGTGCTTTTCGGCCGCCAAGCTTTACTTCGCCTATGGCCTGGGCAACAGCCTCACCTTTCCCCTGTCGGTGGGGGCAACGGTGGTGCTGATGGCCGAACGCCCTACGCCCGAGGCCACCTTCGCGCGCTGGACGCAGCACCAGCCCACGGTGTTCTTTGGGGCGCCCACGGGCTTTGCAGGCATGCTGGCCTCACTTAGCCTGCCGCCGCGCAGTGCCGTGTCGCTGCGCATGTGCTCGTCGGCGGGCGAGGCCCTGCCCGCCGAGCTTGCGCAGCGCTTCAAGGCCCACTTTGGCTGCGACATCATCGACGGCATCGGCTCTACCGAGATGCTGCACATCTTTTTGTCCAACCGCCCGGGGGATGTGCGCTACGGCACCACGGGCAAGCCCGTGCCGGGGTATGAGGTTTCGCTGCGCGGTGAAGACGGGCGTGAGGTGTCTGTAGGAGAGATTGGCGACCTGTACATCCTGGGCCCCAGTGCCGCACTGCTGTACTGGAACAACCGCGAGAAGACCCGCGAGACCTTCCAGGGCGCTTGGACCAAGAGCGGCGACAAATACGTGCGCGATGCGGATGGTTACTACACCTACGCCGGGCGCAGCGACGACATGCTCAAGGTCAGTGGCATCTATGTATCGCCTTTTGAAGTGGAGGCCACGCTGATGCAACACCAAGCGGTGCTGGAGGCCGCCGTGATTGGCGCGCAGGACGCTGATGGCCTGACAAAGACCAAGGCCTTTGTGGTACTCAAGGAAGGGCAATCGGCCACCCAAGAGGACCTCAAGGCCTTTGTGAAGGAACGCCTGGCCCCCTACAAATACCCACGCCTCATCGAGTTTGTGCCCGAACTGCCCAAGACCGCGACGGGCAAGATCCAGCGCTTTCGGCTGCGCGAGCGCGAACAGGGGCAACGGCCATGACAGCCGTGGCCGATACCCCGCGCAAGGTTTCCGTCGCATGGCGGCAGCGCACCGTGGAGGTGGAGTACGCGTGGATAGCGCCCGAGCGCACGGCAGCGCCGCTGGTGGTGTTCCTCCATGAAGGCCTGGGGTCGGTCGCCATGTGGAAGGATTTCCCGCAGCGGCTGTGCGAAGAGGGGGAATTCCGGGGGCTGGTCTTCTCGCGTCCTGGGTATGGTCGGTCCACCCCGCGCGCGGCGGACGAGGTGTGGGGCGTGGACTTCATGCACCAGCAGGCGCACGAGGTGGTCCCCGCCTTTCTGGATGCGCTCGGTGTGCGGGGCGCCCCCTGGCTGTTCGGCCACAGCGACGGTGCGTCTATTGCGCTGCTGTTCGCTGCGCGGTTCCCGGAGCGCGCGCGCGGCCTAGTGCTGCTGGCCCCGCATACTTTTGTGGAAGACGTGACGGTGGAGAACATCGAGCGCACGAAGGATGCCTACCTGCACACCGACCTGGCTTACAAGCTTTGCCGCTATCACGACGACCCCGGCTCGGCTTTCTGGGGCTGGAACCGCATCTGGCTGGACCCCGCCTTCCGCGCCTGGAACATCGAGTCCGAGATCGCCGCCATCCGCGCGCCGGTGCTTGCCATTCAGGGGTTGGACGACGAATACGGCACGCTGGCGCAGATACGTGGCATTGCGCAGCAGGTGCCGGGAACCCGTTTGCTGGAGCTGCCCGCCTGTGCCCATTCACCACACCGCGATCAGCCCGGGGCTGTGATCGCGGCCACCGTGGCCTTCATCGCGGCCTCCGATTCGTGACACGCATCCCGCGCTGCAGGCCGTTGTAGCGGTACGGCTACTCCACTTTGCGGCGCAAGCCCTCCAGGTTGGTGACCGTGATGCCGCCGTACTCGATCTCCAGCAGACCCGCCGCCTGCAAGCGCTTCAAGGCCGCGTTGCAGCGCTGGCGCGACAACCCCGAAAGGTTGGCGATCTCTTCTTGCGAAACCTGCAGGTGCGGGTCGGTGCCAGGGTGCAACCAGGGGTGGAACAGGCCCGCCAGCGCCCGCGCCACCTGGCTGTCGGTATCGAGCAGGTGGTAGGCAGTGAAGTTGCCCAGAAACCAGTGCAGGCGCTCGTTGATCTGGCGCAGCAGGAAGTGATCGAAACTGCGCTCGGTAGCATGTAGCCACTCGAAGGTCTCCACTGGCATCAGTGCAACGCGGCTGGGGCGCAACGCAATGATGTCGGCGGTGCGCGGGCTACCGCGCAGCAGGGTGCCTTCGCCAAACCAGCTGCCCGCCGACAGCCCGCCCAGCGTGACCGAACGGCCATCGCTCGAGGTCACCGTCCACTTGAGCAGGCCTTCGATGGCGCCGTACCAGTGCAAGGGGGTGTCGCCAAGTCGGCACAGCGCACCTCCCTGGGGCACATCCACCTCGCGCAGCTCATCGCGCACACGCGCCTGCGCGGCGCTGTCCAGCAGCGGAAACCAGGCCGACGCTGCGAGCAGATCGTCCATGGTGGGGGGCGTCACTTTGACCAACATGGTGGGCATTCTCCTGTGTGCTGCACCGTTCAAAAGGCAGGCCCACGTATACCCTGAGTCGAAATGTCGTCGGGATGACTGAATGGGCTGGGCTGGGAAAAAATAATCTGCAGCACTAGCATTTTCCGCCACACACCGTGATGACCCAGCGCAAAGTCTTCGACACCACAGCCCTTGGCTTAGGAGGTGACCTGTCGGCCGTGAGACCCGCGTTGGCGCACCACTGAGCCACCCCCTTTTCATCGCCACAAAAAACCACCCGCAGGAGACACAGGATGATGTACACACGCCGCCACTTCATGAATCAACTGGGCAGCGCTGCTGCGCTCACAGCCCTGTCGCCTCTGGCCGCGCAGGCCCAGGTGCTTGAGCAAATCAAGGTCCTTTACGGTTTTCCGGCAGGTAGCGCGGGCGACAGCGTGGCACGCCGGGTGGGCGAGAAGCTGGCTGGCTCGCCCTACACGCGCAACGCTGCCGTGGTAGAGAACAAGCCCGGCGCGGGCGGGCGCATTGCGCTGGAGTCGCTCAAGGGGGCCCCTGCGGACGGCACGGTGCTCACGCTCTCGCCGTTCTCTTGCACATCGATCTACCCCCACATCTACAACAAGCTGAGCTACGACCCCGTGAAGGACTTTGTGCCGGTGTCGATCGCTGCGGTGATGCACCACGGGCTGGCCGTGGGGCCGCTGGTGCCGGCGTCGGTCAAGACGGTGAAGGACTTCCTGGCCTGGGCCAAGGCCAACCCTGGGCAGGCCAACTACGGGTCCCCCGCAGCAGGCTCCACGCCGCACTTCATTGGCGCTCTGCTGGGGCTGAACAATGGGGTGGAACTCAAGCATGTGCCTTACCGGGGATCGATCCCGGGTGTGACGGACGTGGTGGGCGGGCAGATCGCTTCCATGGTCACGCCGAGCGGCGACTTTATCGCCAACCACAAGGCGGGCAAGTTGCGGCTGATTGCCACCTCGGGTATGGCGCGGTCCCCTTTCTCTCCCGAGGTGGCTACGTTTGCCGAGCAGGGCTTTCCAGAGCTAACGACCGAGGAGTGGTTTGGCTTTTATGCCCCGGCCCGCACTCCCCCTGCCGTGGTAGCTGCTGCCAATGCAGCCATCAATGTTGCCATCAAGGAGAAGGCCGTTATCGACAGCTTGGCTGTGGTGGGGCTGATCGCCAAGGGGTCAACTCCTGGCGAGATGCAGATATCTCAGCAGGCCGAGTTCGAGCGCTGGGGGCCGCTCGTCAAGAAGGTCGGTTTCACGGCTGAGTCTTGATCGCACCAGGAATCCAACGCATGGATCAGACTGTGAACCGCGTGGCCGTTGTGGCCACCGGCGTCATTGGCACGAGTTGGGCTGCGTACTTTTTGGCGAAGGGCCTGGACGTGGACGCCTGGGACCCTTCGCCAGGCGCGGATGAGCGCCTGCGTGCGGCCGTGGTCGCGCACTGGGAGGCCTTGTCGCGCCAGGGGTTGGCGGACGGGGCCCACCTGGATCGCCTGCGCTGGCATGACCGGCTGGAGGACGCGCTGGTGCAGGCCGACTTCGTGCAGGAGAACGGGCCTGAGCGGCTGGACGCCAAGGTGGAGTTGTTTCGCCGCATGGATGTTGCTGCTCCGGCGCATGCCATCCTGGCATCCAGCACATCGGGCCTGGCCGTCAGCGACATCCAGCAGGCCTGTGCGTGGCCCGAGCGGGTGGTGCTGGGCCACCCGTTCAATCCGCCGCACATGATTCCTCTGGTGGAGGTGGGCGGCGGCCAGCGCACGGCGCCCGAGTCGGTTGCGCAGGCTATGGCGTTCTATGCCCACATTGGCAAACGCCCCATCCATGTGCGACGCGAGATCAAGGGGCACATTGCCAACCGCCTGCAGGCCGCGCTTTGGCGCGAAGCCTTTCACCTCTTGAACGAAGGCGTGGCAACCGTAAGCGATATAGACACCGCCATCACGCAGGGCCCTGGCCTGCGGTGGGCGTTGATGGGACCGTTCATGAACCTGCATCTGTCGGGTGGCGAAGGCGGTATTGCGCACCTGTTGGCACACCTGGGCGGGCCCATCGAGGACTGGTGGCGCGACCTGGGCGCCCCATCCATGGATGCGGCCCTGCAGCGCCAAGTGGTCGATGGCGTAGCGCAAGCGTTGGGCACGCGGCAAGCCGCTGAGCTGATCCGCGCGCGCGATGCACTGTTGATCGACCTGCTGCGCGCCAAGCAATCGTCAGGTGCGCAGGACTGATGCACCCTGCACACAGAAAAAATCCTGCGAGACAACACCATGCACCCCGTATTTCTTGACGACGAAGACCAGATAGCGCCACCACGCACGCTGCGCCAGACCCTTGGCGATGGCTCGTTCACTCTGCGCTCCCCCGAGGCGCTGCGCCCCTACGCCCGCTGCGTAGGTGAATGGCTGGAACGCTGGGCGCTGGAGACGCCCGATACGCTGGCCCTGGCCGAGCGCGACGCGAGCGGCGGACACTGGCGTGGCCTGAGCTACGGGCAGCTGCGCCGCGAGGTGGGCGCGGTGGCCCAGTCGTTGCTGGACATGAAGTTGACAGCCGGACGCCCGATTGCCATCCTGTCCGACAATGCGGTGGACCATGCCGTTCTCATGTTGGCGGCCATGCATGTGGGCATCACACCCTGCTCAGTGTCCAGTGCCTATGCGCGCTCCCAGGACCCTAGCCGCCTGCACAGCATGCTGGCAGTGTTGGAGCCCAGCCTGGTCTATGCCTCCGATGCGCAGGTCTATGCGCCAGCGCTGGCCGGCTACGGCGGGGCGGTGATCAAGGTCTTCAGCCGCCATGCTGACCGCTGCGCGGGCGCGCTGGCGTTTGAGCAGCTGCAGCGCGGGCAGGAGACAGCCGCCGTGCGCGAGGCGTTTGAAGCGCTCGACGCCGATGACCATGCCAAGTACCTGCTCACCTCCGGCTCCACCGGACGGCCCAAGGTGGTCATCAACACGCACCGCATGCTGTGTGCCAACCAACAGATGATGGCCCAGACCTGGCGCTTTCTGGCCCACGAAAAGCCGGTGCTGGTCGATTGGCTGCCCTGGAGCCACACCTTTGGTGGCAACCACAACCTGCACATGGTGCTGTGTCATGGCGGCACGCTCTACATCGACGAAGGGCGGCCGGTACCCGGGCTCATCGACAAAACCGTGCGCAACCTGCGCGACGTACGGCCCACCATGCTGTTCAACGTGCCCCGGGGCTTCGACATGCTGCTGCCGTTCCTAGAGTCCGACGAGGCCCTGGCGGCCCAGGTGCTGGCACGTGTGCGTCTGGCCTTTTACGCAGCAGCCGCACTGGCCCCCTCCACCTGGCAGCGGCTGGAGGCGCTGGCCCACCGGGTGCGCCCCGCACAGCCGCTGTGGCTGACGACCTCGTGGGGCGCGACCGAGACCGCCCCCGCCGTGACCACCGCCCACTGGCGCCTGGAGGGCGCGGGCTGCATCGGGGCGCCGCTGCCGGGGTTGGAACTCAAACTGGTGCCCAATGGCAGCAAGCTGGAGATGCGGGTCAAAGGCGTTTCGGTGTTTGCGGGCTACCGCAATGCGCCCAGCGAGACAGCCGCCGCCTTCGACAGCGAAGGCTTCTACCGCATCGGCGATGCAGGCTATCTGGCTGACGCCGAGCGACCCGAGCGGGGTGTGGTGTTCAACGGACGTGTGGCCGAGGATTTCAAGCTGTCCAGCGGCAGCTGGGTGTCGGTGGGCACGCTGCGGGTGGAGCTGGTTTCGCAGCTTGCGCCGCTGGTGCAGGACATCGTGCTCACGGGCCACAACCGGGACGAGGTCGGGATGCTGGTGTTTCCGTCGGCAGCGGGTGTGGCTGATGGGCCCAGGCTGGAGGAGGCCTTGCACGTGCTCATGCGTGCGCGGCGCAAGGCAGGGGCAGGGTCTTCACAATGCCCCACGCGGGCGCTGGTGATGCGGGAGCCACCCGATGCCGATGCGGGTGAGATTACCGACAAGGGCTACATCAATCAGGGGGCTGTGTTGTCACGCCGCGCAGCAGCGGTGGCTGCGCTCTACGCCGAACCCGCTGCTGCGGGG
>NZ_QAIH01000143.1:0-1473 GCF_003060895.1 Acidovorax sp. HMWF029
ACTTGGGGACGCTGCCCCTCTCCCCGGCCCTCTCCCGCGAGGGGAGAGGGGGGAATACCGGGAGCGCGTGGATATGTGGCGGTGGCGGCTCAGGCGGTCTGGCGCGCTGGTGCAGGAGTTGCAGTCTGGGGGTCGGCCGCATACCAGCTGCGCAGCTTGCCGGGGTTGAGCAGGCCTTGCGGATCGAAGCGGCGCTTCATGCCCACCACGGCAGGGTCCAGCTGGTTCTGCTTGCCGTCTTCCACGATGTACACGTGTGGGTTGTTGATCTGCACGCCGTGGTCGCGGTAGATCTGCATGATCTGGTTCAGGCGTTCTTCGGTGGTGTAGCGGATGATCTGCAGGCCGCTGCAGTTGAAGGCGCCCTCCTTGGTGCGCAAAAACTCCAGGTGCATCATCACCTCGCCCTTCAGTGCGGCCTCCAGCGCCTTCACCTGCTTGAGGCGGTGCATGGGATTGAAGCCGCTCTGGATATAGGTCAGACCCTTGTCCACCTTGAGGGCATGCAGGGTGGTGTGGTTCCAGGTGTATTCAAGCAGCGTCTTGTGGCTGCTGGCCACTTCGTCAGCGGTCTTGCGGTAGGTGACCTGGCCGCCGTGCTGGGCCACCATGTCGCGCATGCCTGCCTCGGAGTGCGGGGCCACCAGCAGCAGCACGGCGTGCTGGTCGGCGGGCAGGTGCTCGGCCAGGCTGGTGAAGTATTGCGGGATGGGGGCGGCCACAAAACACACCTCTTTTTTCTCCAACCCGGGGGCGCTGCCAAAGCGGTCGGCAAACTCCAGTGCCGCATCGAACTGCCCGAAGGTGGCGATGCATTCGGTCCATGCCACGGCGGGGGTCAGGGCCACTTCCAGCTCCAGCACGATGCCGTTGGTGCCGTAGGTGTGGTGCAGCAGCATGGCCTCGGGGCCGCGCAGTTCGATGATTTGCGGCTCGGGCTCCACCGTCATCGCGCGCACGGCCAGCACGTTGCCGGGCGCGGCCAGCGGGCCGTGGTTGATGGAGCCAGCGCCGCCAAAGCCGCCGCCAAACAGCCCGCCCAGCGTGGCGCTGCGGTAGGTGCTGGGCAGCCAGCGCAGCTCTTGCCCCTGGGGCTTGGCCTGCGCATCAAAGTCTGCCAGCCGGATGCCCGACTGCGCGCGGCCCACGCCGCCGCGCACCCAGCCAAAGGCGTTGTAGCCCGACAGATCCAGGATCACGCCGCCGTGCAGCGGTGTGCTCTGGCCATAGTTGCCGGTGCCGCTGCCGCGCACGGTGAGCGGAATTCCCGCACTGGCGCAGGCGGCCACCACCTGGCGGATTTCGTCTTCGGTGCGTGGGCGCACGGCGATGTCGCCACGCTTGCCCGCCAGGTCGCGTTTGAGCACGGGGCTGAACCAGGCAAAGTCCTGCGAGAGGCGGCCCACGCGCAGCGGGTCGGCAATCCAGTCGAGGGCGGGCAGCAGGTCGGGCAGTTGGTGGGCGGTGGTGGTC
>NZ_QAIH01000143.1:1483-3446 GCF_003060895.1 Acidovorax sp. HMWF029
GGCTTGGTGGTTCCAAAGCGTCACGCGCCACCCCAAGGCGTCGAATGCGCGGTCCCCTGCCAGTGCCGCCGTGCAAGGGCCGCCCCGCCGCAGGGGCGGCGTCCCCCTTGGGGGAAGACGCGCAGCGGCTCAGGGGGTTAGTCCATGCTGTTTTCGCTGGCGTGCCAGCCGCCCAGGGCGACGCGCGTGAGCCAGGCCATCAGCACGAACAAGGCGACACCGGTGAGCGAGATCAGCAGCAGAGCAGCAAACATGCGCGGGATGTTGAGTTGAAAGCCTGCCTGCAGGATCTGGTACGCCAGCCCTGCACCCTGACCCCCGGTGCCCGCCACAAACTCGGCCACCACCGCGCCGATGAGCGCCAAACCACTGGAGATGCGCAGCCCGCCAAAGAAGTAGGGCAGCGCACTGGGGATGCGCAGACGCAGCAGCGTCTGCACCCGCGTGGCGCGGTTGAGCTGGAAGTAGCTTTGTAGATCCGGCTCCACACTGCGCAAACCCAGTGTGGTGTTGCTGATGATGGGGAACAGGGCGACCAGTGCGGCGCAGATCACCATCGACGCCGTCGGGTCCTTCACCCAGATGATGATGAGCGGTGCCACGGCCACGATGGGCGTGACCTGCAGCAGCACGGCGTAGGGGAAGAGTGCGGTCTCGATGCGTTTGCTCTGCACGAACAGGAACGAGATCAGCACGCCCGCCACCGTGGCCACCACAAAGGCCAGCACCGTGATCTTGACGGTGACCCACAGCGAGCCGCCCAGGGCGGCCCAGTCGGTGAACAGCGTCTTCATCATCAGGATGGGCGAGGGCACCAGGTAGGGCGGCAGCTCCATGGCCGTGACCAGGCCCTGCCACAGCGCGATCAGCACCAGGCCGACCAGCACGGGGTACACCACACGCTGCACGCGGGGCTGGGCCATGAGCGGCGTGCGCTTGGGGGCGGCTTTGGGGGCCGGCTTGGCAGCGGCGGCTTGCGCGGGTGCCGAGCGAGGGGCTGCGGGGCTGGAGGTCACTCCAGGGGATGGCACCGGCGACGCGATGGATGCGGAAGGGAAGGGGGTGCTCATGCCACGGTCTCCTCGGTGTCCACGCTGGCGCGCAGCAGGCTGTCCTGCAGCAGCTTGGCGTAGCGGCTGAATTCGGGCGACACCATGAAGTCGGCCGTGCGGGGGTAGGGCGCGTCGATGCGGAACTCTTCGACCACGCGGCCAGGGCGCGCGGCCATCATGACCACGCGGCTGGAGAGGAACACCGCCTCGTGGATCGAGTGCGTCACAAAGATCACGGTGAGCTTCTTCTTGCGCCACAGGTCCAGCAGGTCGGCGTCGAGCTTGTGGCGCGTGATTTCATCCAGCGCGCCAAAGGGCTCGTCCATCAACAGCAGGTCGGGCTGGGTGACCAGGCCGCGCGCAATCGATACGCGCATCTGCATGCCGCCCGACAGCGCACGGGGCAGCGCGTGGGCAAACTTTGACAACCCCACCAGCGCCAGTGCTTCGGTCACACGCGCATCGGCCTCGGCACGCGGCACGCCCGCCAGGTCCAGCGGCAGGCGCACATTGGTTTGCACACTGGCCCAAGGCATGAGCGTGGGCGACTGGAATACGAAGGCCATCTTCTTGCCGCTTTCGTCCAGCTGCGCCACGGGCTTGCGCCACAGGTGCAGGCGGCCGTCGGTGGGCTCCAGCAGGCCCGCCACCATTTTCAGCAGCGTGCTCTTGCCGCAGCCCGAGGGGCCGAGCAGGGTGACGAATTCGCCCTCCTCAATGGACAGGTCCACCGGCAGCAGGGCCTGGGTGCCATTGGGGTAGGTTTTTTCGGCAGAGAGCACCTCCACGGCGGGCGTGGAATAGGTGGCTGGCGTCGGGGTGTGCACCAGCGGCGGAGATTCAGCGGGGGATGTCATGGTCGCCTTTCGATGGATGCGGCCGTGGGGTGGGGGGCGGCGGCTGTGTCAGGG
>NZ_QAIH01000144.1 GCF_003060895.1 Acidovorax sp. HMWF029
GTGCTGACGCCACCCTGCGCCAGCTGACCTCGGCCCTGGAGCGCAACAAGGTGATCGCCATCAACCCCGCCGCCGGCGCCAAGTTCGACCCGCACCAGCACCAGGCCATCAGCGTGGTGCCCGCCGAGCAAGAGGCCAACACCGTCGTGGCCGTGCTGCAAAAGGGCTATGTGATTGCCGAACGCGTGCTGCGCCCGGCCCTGGTCACCGTCACGGCCCCGAAGTAAATCCTTAAATAAATCAGCACGGATGACTTGAACCCCCACGAGTTATCCACAAGTTACTAGCCATCCAAACCATTCACGCATTCGGAGAAAAATCATGGGAAAAATCATCGGTATTGACCTGGGCACCACCAACAGCTGCGTGTCCATCATGGAAGGCAACACCACGCGCGTGATCGAGAACAGCGAAGGTGCGCGCACCACGCCGTCCATCGTGGCCTACCAGGAAGATGGCGAGATCCTCGTCGGCGCCTCGGCCAAGCGCCAGGCCGTGACCAACCCCAAGAACACGCTGTACGCGATCAAGCGCCTGATTGGCCGCAAGTTCACCGAAAAGGAAGTGCAAAAGGACATCGACCTGATGCCCTATTCCATCGTGGCTGCCGACAACGGCGACGCCTGGGTGGAAGTGCGCGGCGCCAAGCTGTCGGCCCAGCAGGTGTCGGCCGACATCCTGCGCAAGATGAAGAAGACCGCCGAAGACTACCTGGGCGAGCCCGTGACCGAGGCCGTGATCACCGTGCCTGCGTACTTCAACGACGCACAGCGCCAGGCCACCAAGGACGCTGGCCGCATCGCGGGCCTGGAAGTCAAGCGCATCATCAACGAGCCCACCGCCGCTGCACTGGCCTTCGGCCTGGACAAGCAGGAAAAGGGCGACCGCAAGATCGCCGTGTATGACCTGGGTGGCGGCACGTTCGACGTATCCATCATCGAAATCGCCGACGTGGACGGCGAAAAACAGTTCGAAGTGCTGTCCACCAACGGCGACACATTCCTGGGCGGTGAAGACTTCGACCAGCGCATCATCGACTTCATCATCAGCGAATTCAAGAAGGAACAGGGCGTGGACCTGTCCAAGGACGTGCTGGCTCTGCAGCGCCTGAAGGAAGCCGCTGAGAAGGCGAAGATCGAGCTGTCGAATTCCGCCTCCACCGACATCAACCTGCCCTACATCACGGCCGATGCCTCGGGCCCCAAGCACCTGAACATCAAGCTGACCCGCGCCAAGCTGGAAGCCCTGGTGGAAGAGCTGATCGAGCGCACCATCGCGCCTTGCCGCACGGCCATCAAGGACGCTGGCGTATCGGTGTCCGACATTCATGACGTGATCCTGGTCGGCGGCATGACCCGCATGCCCAAGGTGCAGGAGAAGGTAAAGGAATTCTTCGGCAAGGATCCCCGCAAGGACGTGAACCCTGACGAAGCAGTGGCCGTGGGCGCCGCCATCCAGGGCCAGGTGTTGTCGGGCGACCGCAAGGACGTGCTGCTGCTGGACGTGACGCCCCTGTCGCTGGGCATTGAAACCCTTGGTGGCGTCATGACCAAGATGATCACCAAGAACACGACCATCCCCACGAAGTTCGCACAGACCTTCTCGACGGCCGACGACAACCAGCCCGCCGTGACGATCAAGGTGTTCCAGGGCGAGCGCGAGATGGCATCTGGCAACAAGCTGCTGGGCGAGTTCAACCTTGAAGGCATCCCGCCCGCAGCGCGCGGCGTGCCACAGATCGAAGTGTCGTTCGACATCGACGCCAACGGCATCCTGCACGTGGGCGCCAAGGACAAGGGCACCGGCAAGGAAAACAAGATCACCATCAAGGCCAGTTCTGGCCTGTCGGAAGAAGAAATTCAGAAGATGGTGAAAGACGCTGAGCTGAATGCCGCCGACGACAAGAAAAAGCTGGAACTGGTGCAGGCCAGGAACCAGGGTGAAGCTGCCGTGCACAGTGTGAACAAGAGCTTGGCCGAGCATGGCGACAAGCTCGACGCTGGCGAAAAGGACGCGATCACGGCCGCCGTGAAGGCCCTGGAAGACGCCCTCAAGGGCGAGGACAAGGCCTCCATCGACGAGAAGACCACGGCCCTGATGGCTGCCAGCCAGAAGCTGGGCGAGAAGATGTATGCCGAATCCCAGGCTGCTCAAGCCGCCCAGGCCTCCGGTGGCGCCGAAGCAGCAGGTGCCTCGGCCTCCGCCTCTTCGGCCAAGCCCGCTGACGACGACAACGTCGTCGATGCCGAAGTGAAGGAAGTCAAGAAGGGCTGAGCGAGCCCCCGTTGACCCGATCCGCCGCGCAATGCCTACAGGGGCTGCGCGGCGTTCCTGTTCCAACCGGGTTCTGAATCACTATGTCCAAACGAGACTTTTACGAAATCCTGGGTGTTCCCAAGAACGCCTCGGACGAAGAAATCAAGAAGGCCTATCGCAAGCTGGCGATGAAGCACCACCCTGACCGCAACCAGGGGGATGCAGCCAAGCCCGCCGAAGAGAAGTTCAAGGAGGCCAAGGAGGCCTACGAGATGCTCTCCGACCCGCAAAAGCGCGCGGCCTACGACCAGTACGGCCACGCCGGGGTGGACCCCAACATGCGCGGCCCCGGCGGTGCAGGGGCAGAGGGCTTTGGCGGTTTTGCCGAGGCCTTCGGCGACATCTTCGGCGACATGTTTGGCCAGCAGGGCGGGCGCGGGCGCGGTGCCGGTGGCCGCCAGGTGTACCGGGGCAGCGACCTCAGCTACGCCATGGAGATCACGCTGGAAGAAGCCGCACGCGGCAAGGACGCGCAGATCCGCATCCCGTCGTGGGAGAGCTGCGACACCTGCCACGGCAGCGGTGCCAAGCCCGGCACCAGTGCCAAGACCTGTGGCACCTGCCAGGGCGCGGGCACGGTGCAAATGCGCCAGGGCTTCTTCAGCGTGCAGCAGACCTGCCCGCACTGCCGAGGCACGGGCAAGATCATTCCTGAGCCCTGCACGACCTGCCATGGCCAGGGCAAGCTCAAGAAGCAGAAAACACTGGAAGTGAAGATTCCTGCGGGCATCGACGACGGCATGCGCATCCGCAGCACCGGCAACGGCGAGCCCGGTACCAATGGCGGCCCACCCGGCGATCTGTACATCGAGATCCGTCTGAAGAAGCACGACATCTTCGAGCGCGACGGCGACGACCTGCACTGCCAGGTGCCCGTGAGCTTCATCACGGCCGCACTGGGCGGCGAGATCGAAGTGCCCACGCTGGCGGGCAAGGCCGCCATCGACATCCCCGAAGGCACGCAGGCTGGTAAGCAGTTCCGCCTTCGCGGCAAGGGCATCAAGGGCGTGCGCGCCAGCTACCCCGGCGACCTGTATTGCCACATCGCCGTCGAGACGCCTGTGAAGCTGACCGAACACCAGCGCAAGCTGCTGCGCGAGCTGGAGGATTCGCTCAAGAAGGGCGGCGCCCGCCACTCGCCCAGCGGCGAGAGCTGGACGGACCGGTTGAAAAATTTCTTCAGCTGATCAGGTCGCCGCTGCGTCCGACTGAAAACCGCCCTCGGCCTCACGGCCCGGGCGGTTTTTTCATGCGCGCTGCGGGCTGCACGGCGAGCCCTGCGGCCTTGCCAGGCCGCTCGTGCTGCGGTGCACGGTAGAAGCCCAGAATGCGGCGCACGTACTCGCGCGTCTCGCTGTAGGGCGGCACACCACCATGGCGCTCCACCGCTTTCTCGCCCGCGTTGTAGGCGGCCGACGCCAGTGCCACATCGCCGCCAAAACGGTCCAGCAGCCAGCGCAGGTAGGCCAGCCCGCCACGCACGTTCTGCTCGGGGTTCCACACGTCGCGCACGCCAAAGCGCTCTGCGGTCTCGGGGATCAGTTGCATCAGCCCCTGCGCATTCTTGGGCGACAGCGCCCGGGCCTGGAAGTTGGACTCCGACCGCACGATGGCCAGCGCCAGGCGCGGGTCCACCTCGAAGCGGGGTGCGAGCCGCTGCACCAGTTCGGCGTGGCGGCGCTTGTCGTCGGGCAGGTTGCTGACATAGCGGTCCACCACATCGTGGGGCACGACCTCCTGGGCAGAATCGCGCCCCCCAGCCGGGGCGCCTCGCCCGTGGTGAGGCAGTCCGGCAGTTGGTCGCCCGGCGCCAGGCCTTCGGCCAGGCTGCGCGCCTTCTCGTGGCCCCGCTGGGCGGCCAGGGCCAGCAAGGTGGTGGCGGCTGCCGGGTCGGGCACCACATCGCGCCCCCGCATCAGCAGGCGGCCCAGGCGGTACTGGGCCTCCACGCTGCCATAGCGCGCGGCATCGCAGTACCGCTGCGCGGCCCGGTGCGGCTGGCGCCGCACTTCGGCGTCATAGCCCTCTTCCAGCCAGCGCGACAACACGGGAGGCTCGCCCGCCCACTCGGGCGGATCGTCCAGGGCCTGCGCGCACACCTGGGGCC
>NZ_QAIH01000145.1 GCF_003060895.1 Acidovorax sp. HMWF029
GCCCCAACCCGCGCCGCTGGGCGACGACGACCCCTGGGTTGCCCCCTCCGAG
Source organism: Acidovorax sp. HMWF029 (assembly GCF_003060895.1). Lineage (GTDB taxonomy): Bacteria > Pseudomonadota > Gammaproteobacteria > Burkholderiales > Burkholderiaceae_C > Acidovorax. The sequence goes on from NZ_QAIH01000145.1 coordinate 53, forward strand.
GCCAAGGAGTCCGGGTTCATGGAGTCCTCCCAGGCCCCCGAATCCGAAAGACCCGAGCCCGCACCCACGCCCGCCAGCGTTGCCTCACCGATCGTTCCGCCACTGGCCATTGGCACCTGGGTCAACCTGCTGGTGGCAGGCCGATGGGAGCGCACTCAGCTGTCGTGGATCGGCTCGCACGGCAACTTCTTCCTCTTCACCAGCGCATCGGGCCACACGCAGTCGATGACGCAGCGCCTGGTGGACCGGCTCATCCAGCAAGGCGCCATGCACGTGATCGCCCAGCAGACCGTGGTGGACGGCGCCCTGGACGCCGTGGCCGCGGCAGCCATGCGCAACAGCGTGGACAGCCGGATGTAATTTGCTACATTATTAATAGCAAAAAACATAATACCGTCAGGCGGAGACGGCAAATTCCATCACTTTTCAGCAGTGCACCAAGCCGCAGGGCCAGCGGCTTGGTCCGACGGAGCGGGGTTGTCACTCCTGCTGAGCATCCCCAGCTGCAGGCAGTGCGAGCGCCGCGCGCACCCCCCCAAGGCCAGAGGGCTCCAGATCCAGCCGCCCCCCATACATGGTTGCCAGATCCTGGACGATGGCAAGACCCAGCCCGGAGCCAGGCACCGTTTCATCCAGCCGCACGCCCCGCTCCAGCGCTTGCGCACGCTGCGCCGCACTGATGCCAGGGCCGTCGTCCTCCACATAAACCACCAGCCGCGGCGGCTGCCCACCAAGGGCCTGCGCGTTCAATCGCACGGAGGACCGCGCCCATTTGCAGGCGTTGTCCAGCAGATTGCCCAGCATTTCCTGCAGGTCCTGCGCCTCGCCCGCAAAGAACAGCGGGGTATCGGGCAGCGCTACCGTGATGTCCACGTCCTGCCCGACATGCACCTTGTTCATCACGCGCACCAGCCCGCCCACCACAGGCTCCAGCGCCGTGCGCTGGCCGGGCAGGTGTGCCGATGCAGCCACGCGGGATCGCGCCAGATGCCAGTCGATGTGGCGCCGCGCCACCTGCACCTGCTCGCGCACCAGCGCAGCCAGCGCAGGGCCATCCGCAGGATCAGGAGCGCGGGCTGCGTTCTCCAGCACCGAAAGCGGTGTTTTCAAGGCATGCGCCAGATTGCCAGCCTGGGTGCGCGCGCGCTCCAGCACCTCGGCATTGCGGGCCAGCACCCCATTGAAGTCATCGACGAGCGGCTGCACCTCGGCAGGGAAAGTGCCCTGCAACTGGGTAGTGCGCGCCTGCTGCACATCCTGCAAGCCCCGCTGCAGCACACGCAAGGGCTTGAGCCCCACGGCCACCTGGGCCCACGCAGCCGCGGCCAGCAGCACCAGCAGCGCCGCCAGCGACAACGCCAGCAGGCGCGTGAACTGCGCGGTGGCCGCCTGAGTGGCCTGCAGATCGGCCGCCACGATCAGGCGCCAGCGCGCCGCATCCGCGCCCTCTGCACGCACGGTGCGCTCCAGCACCAACAAGGGAGCGCCCTGCGGGCCTGCCACCTCGTGCACATGCACGGCACCATCGGCCAGCGCATCCACCTGCAAGGCCAGGCTGGTGTCCCACAACGAGCGCGAGCGCAGCACCCCGGCCCGACCGCGTCCGTCGGGCGCCATGGCGTCCACCTGCCAATACAGGCCCGAGTAGGGCTTGAGCCAGCGCGGGTCCGACAGCGCCTGGGCTGCGACCACCGGCTGGCCCTGGGCATCAAACTCCAGCCGTGCCGTGACCTGGTCCAACTGCTGCAAAAGGGCCGATTCGAACTGGCGCTGCACGTGCTCGCGAAACAGCCCACTGAGCACCAGGCCCGCCAGCACGACCGCCACCGCCACCCCCGCCACCGTCACGGCCAGCAGCCGAAACCGCAGGGAGCGCGACCAGTGCAAACCGCCGCGATTCGCGTCCCGACTCGCGCCCCGGTTCATGGCGGCACCAGGCGGTAGCCCATGCCGCGCACCGTCTCGATACGGGCCGCGTGAGCCGACGGCGACTGCAGTTTTTTGCGCAGGCGCCCCACAAACACTTCGATGGTGTTGGAGTCCCGGTCAAAGTCCTGCGCGTAGATGTGTTCGGTCAGCTCGGCGCGTGACACCAGCACGCCGGGCCGGTGCATGAGGTAGTCGAGCACCTTGAATTCATGCGCCGTGAGTGCCACGGGCTGGCCCGCGCAGGTCACGCGGCCACTGCGGGTGTCCAGCGACCAGTCGCCGCACTGCAGCACCGCAGACGCCAGCCCGCTGGCGCGGCGGATCAGCGCACGCAGGCGTGCCTGCAGTTCTTCGAGGTGAAAGGGCTTGGTCAGGTAGTCGTCGGCCCCGGCGTCGATGCCTGCCACCTTTTCGTGCCAGTTGTCGCGCGCGGTGAGGATCAGCACCGGCATGTTGTGCCCCTCGGCCCGCCAGCGCTTGAGCACCGTGAGCCCGTCCACCACCGGCAGGCCCAGGTCCAGCACCACGGCATCCACCGCCTCAGTCTCGCCGAGGAACTGCGCGTCGCGCCCGTTGTCGGCCTCGTCCACAGAGTAGCCCGCGCCCTGCAGCGCGGTGCGCAGCTGGGTGCGCAGCAGCGTGTCGTCTTCTACCAGGAGGATGCGCATGGGCGGTTAGTGGCGGGGCCGGTCTTCGCGTTGTTCTCGGCCGGTGCGTTGATCATCGCGCGATTGGATGCGCAGCACCTCGGCCGTGCGCGCATCCAGCTTGACCTTGGTCAACTGCCCTGCAGGGGTCAGCAGCTTGATCTCGTAAATCCAGCGGTCTCGCTCCTGCTCCAGCTCCACCTCGAGCACCTGGCCGGGCACTTCGCGCTGCAGGCGCTCCAGCACAGCGGGCAAGGGCAGCACCTGGCCTGCCTGCACGGCCTGGCGGGCGCGGTCGTGGTCGCCCCTACCGCTGGCCAAGGCGTTTGGCGTGGCCACCACAGCCGCCCACAGCAGACAAGCCGCCGCGCCCCAGCGCATGGCATGGCAGCCCTCAGAAGTTCGGTGGGAGGGAAAAAACATGGGTGCATTGTCCTGCGCAGTGTCTGAACGCCCGATGAACAGCCCTTTCACGCGCCGTTCAGACAGGGATTTCAACAATGGCTGCACACGACAACAAACACCCACAAGGACAGCACGATGACAACCGCTTGCACCCTGGCCCTGGCCGCACTGTGCCTCTGGGCCGCAGCCAGCCCCAGCCACGCCGCCGACACCACCGCTGCCCAGCAGCTCGCCCACTGGAGCGCACAGGCTGGCAGCCCCGGCAATGCCGACAAGGGCAAGGCGTTCTTCACCACGCGCCACGGTGGCGAATGGTCTTGCGCATCCTGCCACGGCACGCCGCCCACCGCGCAGGGCAAACACGCCAGCACCGGCAAGTCGATAGCGCCCCTGGCACCTGCCTTCAACCCCAAGGCCTTCACCGACACCGCCAAGGTGGACAAATGGTTTCGCCGCAACTGCAACGACGTGCTGAGCCGCGAATGCACGGCGGTCGAGAAGGCCGATGTGCTGGCCTATCTCAGCGCCCTCAAGCCTTGAGTCACAGCACCATGAAAAAACGCGCCCTTGTTCGCCCCGCCGCCCTGGCTACAGCCCTGTGCATGCTGGCCCTGCAGACACTCCCCAGCGCCCAGGCTGACAGCGGGCGCGCCATGCCTCGCAACGTGCCCAGCGCCTACACGCAGGAATGCGCTGCCTGCCACACCGCCTACCCACCCGGCCTGCTGCCCGCAGCGTCGTGGAACCGCGTGATGACGGGCCTTACCAAACACTATGGCACCGACGCATCGCTGGACGCCGCCACCGTGCGCCAGCTCAACCAATGGCTGCAGGCCCACGCGGGCACCTACAAGCGCGTGAACGAGGAGCCGCCCGAGGACCGCATCACCCGCTCGGCATGGTTTGAGCACAAACACCGAAAGATCGAGCCCGCCGCCTGGAGGCTTGCCAGCGTGAAAAGCGCGGCCAACTGCGCAGCCTGCCACAAGGGCGCAGACCAGGGGCAATTTGACGACCACGACCTGCGCATGCCAGCGGGGCTGGATGCCCGCTCGCGCCGCGCCTGGAACGACTAAGGGCGGCGAATCCGGCATGCGCCCCACCAAGGAAAAAACCATGAACAACACCCCTTCCCTCCACCCAGCCAGCGCAACAGCGCAAGCAGGGCCCGCAAAATCGTCCAGCCGCTTGGTCACCGACGCGCCCACACGCATGTTCCACTGGCTGTTTGCACTGTGTTTTGTGGGTGCCTACGCCACCGCCGATGGCGAACACTGGCGGCTGCTGCACGTCACGCTGGGCTACACCCTGGCGGGCCTGCTGGGCTTTCGCGTGCTGTACGGCATCTTTGGCCCGCGCACTTCGGGCCTGGGCCTGCTGTGGCGCAAGCTGGCCGGGGCCCCGGCCTGGCTGCGCGCCCTGCCCAAAGCAACTTCGATCACACCAATCAACTGGCGCCAGGGCCAGAACCTGTTGATGGCGCTGGCCATTGTGTTGCTGCTGGCGATGGTGGTGCCCCTCACACTGAGCGGCTACGCCACCTACAACGACTGGGGCAACGTGCTGGGAGGCGACTGGATTGAAGAGGTGCACGAGTTCTTCGGAGAAGCCATGCTGTTTGTCGTGCTGGCCCACCTCGCTTTGATTGCCGGCCTGAGCGTGCTGCGGCGCAAGAACCAGGCGCTGCCCATGCTGACCGGGCGCGTGGAAGGCCCAGGGCCCAACCTGGTGCAGAAAAACCGCACCTGGCTGGCGGCAGCGCTGCTGCTGGCAGTGCTGGCCTTTGGCGCATGGGAATGGCAGCAATCGCCCCGTGGTTTGATGGCCAGCGGCACGACGAGCGAGCGCAGCAGACACCACGATGACGACTGAAACCCGTCAAAACAACTTTCAGGATCAACCCATGAAAATCTATATGTGCGTGGTCTGCGGCTGGATCTATGACGAAGCCGCTGGCCTGCCCGAGGACGGCATTGCCCCGGGCACCCTATGGGCCGATGTGCCTGACGATTGGCGGTGCCCCGAGTGCAATGTGGGCAAGGCAGACTTTGTGCTGTGCGAGGTGTGAGGTGCAAGGTGTGATCTGGGAAACAGCTGCACCAGCACACCGACACTTTCACCGATCAAAGGTATAAGAAAGATCGCCTATAGACTCCCCACGCCCCCAGATGCCCGCACAACCCCCACCGACTGGCCTTGACCCGGCCGTTGCCGCTCAGCGCCTGCGTGAAGAAGGCCCCAACGAACTGGGCATCAGCCAGCGCCGCACGCTGCGCGACATGGCCTGGGACGTGGTGCGCGAACCCATGTTCCTGCTGCTGCTGGGCGCAGGCGGCATCTATCTGGCGATGGGGGACGCGCAAGAGGCCCTGATCCTGCTGGGGTTTGTGGTCATCATCATGGCCATCACGGTGCTGCAGGAGCGCCGCACCGACAACACGCTGAGCGCGCTGCGCGACCTCTCCAGCCCCCGCGCGCTCGCGCTGCGCGGTGGCACCCAAGTGCGCATTGCGGGCCGCGATGTGGTCCGCGAAGACCTCTTGATGATTGCCGAGGGCGACCGTATACCAGCCGACGGCACGCTGCTGCAGGCGCACGAGCTGGCCACCAACGAGTCAATGCTGACGGGTGAATCCGAGCCCGTGGCCAAGCAGATTGCCGACAAGGTGTTTGCGGGAACGCTGGTGGTCAGCGGCCAGGGGCTGCTGCAGGTCAGTACAGTGGGGCGCCATACCGAGCTGGGGCGCATCGGCCAGTCGCTGGACACCATTGCGCTGCAGGCCTCGCCGCTGCGCGAAGAGATGGCACGGCTTACCCACAAGCTCGTGGTCATCGGCCTGGCGCTGTGTGTGCTGCTGGTGGCGTTGTTCTGGGCACTGCGCGGCGACTGGCTGCAAGCCGTGCTGGCAGGCATCACCCTGGCCATGGGCATCCTGCCGCAAGAGCTGCCGGTGATCATGATCGTCTTCCTGGCCCTGGCCGCGCGGCGGCTGGCGGCGCAGCAAGTGCTGACGCGGCGGCTCAACGCCATCGAAACGCTGGGGCAGACCACCGTGCTGTGCGTGGACAAGACCGGCACCCTCACCCAGAACCGCATGGCCGTGGCTGCGCTGTGCATCGCGGGCGAGGAGCTCGATGTGCAGAATCTGCCCGCCGCAGCGGATGGCAGCGCGCTGCCAGAGGCCTTTCACGAACTGCTCGAATACGCCGTGCTGGCCAGCGAGATCGAACCGCACGACCCCATGGAGCAGGCCTTCCACCGCATGGCGGGGGATCATCTGGCAGGCACCGAGCACCTGCACCCGGCCTGGTCGCTGGCACGCGAGTACGAGCTTTCACCCCAGCTGCTGGCCATGAGCCACCTGTGGCGCGACGGCACCTCGGCGCACGACACCGTGGCCACCAAGGGCGCGCCCGAAGCCGTGGCCGACCTGTGCCACCTGCCCGACGCCGAGCGCGCCGCCGTCAGCGCCCAGGCCGCCCGCCTGGCCGACCGGGGCCTGCGGGTGCTGGGCGTGGCCAAGGCCCGGCACCGCGTGCAAGACGACTGGCCCGGCATTCAGCACGACTTTGACTTTGAATGGCTGGGCCTGGTGGCCCTGGCCGACCCGCTGCGCCCCGAGGTGCCAGAGGCCATTGCGCAATGCCGCCAGGCGGGTATCCGCGTTGTGATGATCACCGGCGATCACCCCCGCACCGCTCGCGCGATCGCAGCCCAGGCGGGCATCGCCCACGACCAGGTCGTCACGGGCGATGAAATGGCCTTGATGTCCCCCGACATGCTCACCGGCGAAGTCCGGCAGGTCAGCGTATTTGCACGCATCAAGCCGCACCAGAAACTGGCGCTGGTCGAAGCCCTCAAGGCCCAGGGCGAGGTGGTGGCCATGACGGGCGATGGCGTGAACGACGCCCCCGCCCTCAAGGCCGCCCACATCGGCATCGCCATGGGCCAGCGCGGCACCGACGTGGCGCGCGAGGCCGCAGCGCTGGTGCTGCTGCACGATGATTTCGCAGCCATTGTTCAAGCCATCCGCCGGGGGCGGCAGACCTTTGCCAACCTGCGCCAGGCCATGATCTACACGCTCGCCGTGCATGTGCCCATCATCGGGCTGGCGCTGCTGCCGGTGCTGTTTGGGCTGCCGCTGGTGCTGGCACCGCTGCATATTGCGTTTCTGGAACTGGTCATCGACCCGGCCTGCTCCATCGTCTTTGAGGCCGAGGAAGGTGCGGCCGACCTCATGCAACAGCCGCCACGCGGGGCCGATGAACCACTGCTATCTGGCCGACATATCCTGCTGAGCCTTGTGCAGGGCAGCGTGGTCACATCGATTGTGGTGGGCCTGTATGCCTGGCTGATCGGTCACACCATAGAACAAGGCCTGGCCAGCACGGTGGCGTTTGCGGTTCTGGTGGCCGCCAACGCAGTGCTCATCCTGCCCAGCCGTAGCCATACCCGGGAGGGCCTACACGGCCTGTGGACGGGCCTGACGCCGGTAGGCATGTGGGTGCTGGGTGGCACGCTCGCCGCACTCACACTTGTGACCACAGTGCCCTGGTTGGCGGCTGCATTCAAGTTCGCACCGCTGTCACTGGTGCAATGGCTCTGTGCCACAGGTACGGGGTTGGCCCTGGTGGTGGTCTTCGCCGCCAACCAGCAGTGGCTGCTACCAGTCACGCGGCCACGGGCGTGATACCCCCGGGCAGCATCAGAACTCTGCAGTGATGGCGGCCCGCAGCAGGGCACTGGCGGGCTCCACCAGAGTCTGCAATTGGACTGCCCTATCCTGCTCAATGGCCTGCAGCACCATCTCGTTGATGCCGCCCACCACCGCCATCGCCATGGTGGGCTGCAGAGGTGTCTTGCGCAGGCGCTCTCCGGGGCGGTTGTTGACGACATCCAGCATCAGGTCGGCCAGCTGCTGGTTGGCGCGGCGCCGCGCCGCCAGGCCCGGTGCGCCCAGGCCCAGGATGTCGATGAACAAAGTGCGCAGCAGCACCGGGTTGCGCGCCAGCACGCCAAAGTAGGCCCCCATGGCCTGCTCCACCTGGGCCTGCCAGTCGCTGTGCGGATCGATGGCGCCGCGCAGCACGGCTATGGCGTTGCCGCTGGCCACCTCGTACAGCGCAATCAGGCATTCGGCCTTGTCGGCAAAGTTTTCATAAAAGGTGCGGCGCGAAACGCTGGCTTCGCGCACGATGTCGGCAATCGTGGTGTCGGCATAGCCCTTGGCAGCCACGGCGCGGGCCATGCCTTCGAGCAGGCGGGCGCGGTGTTCGTTGCCCTGGCCGGGAGATTCGGTGGCGGCAGTCATAACAAAAAAGTCCCTGGAAATCGGGTTAGGTACTTGACAGTACCACAGTTGACCTGCATCATACAAAGCATTCGGTACTGCTCAGTACCAATCTTTTTTTCCTCCCGACATTGAAGGAGATCGCCCATGACCGAGCTTGTTGTCCGCCGTCTGCTGATTGATCTGGAAACGCCGTTTGCGCGCCACTGGTGCGGCGGTGACGCGTTTCGCTCGGCGCTGTTCAACGCGCTGTCGATGAGCTTCCCCGTGGGCGAGCAGTTCTTCATTGACGCCGTGCGCGATGGCCACAAGCGCCTGCCGCCCGACCTGCAGGCGCAGTTTGCCGACGAGGTGCGCGGCTTCATCGGGCAAGAGGCCACACACCGCCGCATCCACGCGCTGTTCAACGGCCACCTCGAAAAGCAGGGCCTCGTCAACACCTGGGCTCCGCGCGCTGAAGAGCGCATGAAGCTCTTTGCCGGGGCCGACCCGCGCCACCCGCTGGCCGTCACAGCCGCCAACGAGCACTTCACCGCCCTGCTGGCCGAATGGCTGCTGGCCCACCCCGAGGTTCTGAAAGGTGCCGAGCCACGCCTGGCCACCCTGTGGCAGTGGCACTGCGCAGAAGAAGCGGAGCACAAGAACACAGCGTTCGACCTGTACCAGGCGCTGGGTGGCAACCACGACTGGCGCATCACCTGGTTCCGCCGCATCACACTGGTTTTTGTGGGCGATGTGCTGCGCCAGACGGTGAGCAACCTGCGCCAGAGCGGTGCGCTGTGGCAATGGTGCACCTGGGCCAGCGCAGCGCGCACACTGTTCGGCAAAGGCGGCCTGGTGCGCGAAAGCTGGAAGCCCTGGCGCCAATACCTGAAGCGCGACTTTCACCCCAGCCAGCATGGCAGCGACCTCTCGGAGCGCTGGCTGGCAGAACACAGCAACGCCTACACCCCTGTGGGCGCGCGCTGACAACGACGACCTGAAACCATGACGACGAACCCCACGCCCCGGCGCACCGGCCGGGCAGGCGGAGCTTTGCTGTGCCTGATAGCCTCCGCCCCCCTGGCCCTTACCGCCTTCATCGCCCTGCCCGCCCAGGCGGAACCCCTGGCATTTGAAGCCGCACAGCAGCAGCTGTTGCAGCGATCGGACCACCTGGCTGCATCGCGCCACGCGGTGGAAAGCGCCCAGCTGCGCCGCGACGCCTTTCAGCGTCTGGGCGGCCCGGTGATCAACCTGAGTGGCGCGACCTATGCCTACAACGCCAATCTGGATGTGGACCTGAACCCTCTCAACCGTGCGCTGCCCGGCGTGCTGTCGCAGCTGCCGCCGCAGCTGGCGGGCTCGCTGGCACAGCTGCCGCACCTGCCATCGAGCTACACGCTCAACCGGAGCAAAAGTGACACCACGGCCTCCGTCTCAGCCGTCTGGCCCATCTACATGGGCGGTGCCAGCGACGCCGCACGTGGCCTGATGAACGCGCAAACACAAGAGGCACAGGCCGACGCCACGAAGACCGGCCACGAAGCCACCACCCTGCTGGTACAGCGCTACTTTGGCGCCCAGCTGGCCGAGCGCGCCGCAGTGCTGCGCGAGGCGTCACTGGCCACCATCGAGCAGCACGATGCCGCCGCCCAGAAGATGCTGGATGCGGGCGTGATCGCCCGCGTCGAGCGCCTGCAGGCCCGCTCGGCCCTGGAAGAGGCCCGTCGCAACGCCCGCAAGGCGCGCGACGATGCCGAGCTGGCCACCACCGCGCTCACCCGCACACTCAAGGCCACCGAGTTGGTCACGCCCACCAGCCCGCTGTTTGTGCTGGGCGGGCCGGTGGAACCCCTGCCCCACTTCATCGACACCGCGCTGGCGCGCCACCCCGGGCTGGACAAGGTGGCCGCCAAGAAGGAACAGGCCACGCAGCTGCACGCCGCACAAGAGGCGCTGCGCAAGCCCCAGGTGTTCGCCTTCGGCCAACGGCAGCTCAAGACAGGCAAGGAAGCCGACTGGGTGGCCGGTGTGGGCGTGCGATGGACGCTGCTGGACTCCATTGACCGCAACACCCTCGCCGAGTCGTCCCAGCGCCTGGTCGCGCAGGCCGAGCGCACCGGCGCCCAGGCGCAGAACGACATTGCCCTGCTGGTGGAAAAACGCTGGCTGGCGCTGGAACAGGCGCGTCGCGCCTACCTGGCACTGCAGCCCGGCCTGGAGCTGGCCGACGAAGTGCTGCGCCTGCGCACCGCTGGCCTGAAGGCGGGCACCAGCACCACGCTGGACCTGATCGACGCGCAGGTGAACCAGGCCAAGGCCCAGACCGAACGCGCCCAGGCCGCGCACGACTACGTGAAGGCACTGGCCGAGCTGCTGGAGAGCTGCGGCCTGTCGGAAGACTTTGGCAAATACATGGCGCGCGCCGATGCGGTGCGCGTGGAATGAATAGAGGCGGAATGAACATGAGCAAGAACAACAGCAAAAAGGCGGCCGTGATCGGCACCGTGGCCTTCGTGGCGGTGGCAGGCTTTGTGGGCTTTGGCCTGTGGAAGGCATCGCAACCCGCACCCGAGGTCTTCCAAGGCCAGATGGAGGCGCAAGAAGCCGACATCGCCCCCAAGGTCACGGCCCGCATCGCGCAGATCCTGGTGAAGGAAGGCGACCAGATCGCCGTGGGGGCGCCCCTGATCCGCATGGACAGCCCCGAGGTCCAGGCCAAGCTGGCCCAGGCCACCGCCGCCCAAGAGGCCGCCCAGGCTGTGGCAGACAAGGCCCAGCATGGCGCCCGACCACAAGAGGTGGAGATGGCCCGCCTGAACTGGCAGCGTGCCGTGGCGGCGGCCGACCTGGCGGAAAGCTCTTTCAAGCGCGTGGACGGCCTCGCACGCGAGGGCTTGGTGGCCGCACAAAAGCGCGATGAGGCCGAGGCCAACTACAAGGCATCGCGCGACCAGGCGCTGGCCGCCAAGGCCCAGTACGAGCTGGCCCGCGCCGGTGCCCGCACCGAAGACCGCTCGGCCGCCAGCGCCCAAGCGCGCCAGGTGGCCGGTGTGGTGGCAGAGGTGCAGGCCGCCCAGGCCGAGACCGAACTCAAGAGCCCCGTGGCAGGTGAAGTGGCCAAGGTGCTGGCACGCACGGGCGAGCTTTCGCCCCAGGGCGTTGCCGTGGTCACGGTGGTGGACCTGAAAGACCAATGGGTGGTGTTGAACGTGCGTGAAGACCGCCTGCAGCGGTTTGCCATCGGCAAGGAGTTTGAGGCCACCCTGCCAGCCCTTCACGGAAAGGACGGCAACCAGGCCGTCAAGTTCAAGGTCTACCACACCGGTGCCCTGCCCGACTTCGCTACCTGGCGTGCCACGCGCGCAGGCCAGGGTTTTGATGCCCGCACCTTCGAGGTGCGCGCCCGCCCGGCGGCCCCCATCGAAGGTGCCCGCCCCGGCATGACGGTGCTGGTGCGCTGAAATTTTGAATAAAAAATGCCTTCTGCGCGCGACCATCAAGCGCGAGTAGCTATGAATTCAATAGTAAACAGCTTCCGCCGCGAAGCGCGGCGCCTCGCGGCCGACCCGTGGGACCTGGCCATGGTCACCTGGGTGCCGTTGCTGGGCGTGGCGCTTTTGTGGTGGATCTTCTCGGCCGGGCTGCCGCGCCACCTGGCTGTGGGCGTGGTCGATGAAGACCACTCCAGCCTGTCGCGCCAGCTGGTGCGCATGCTCGACGCCACACCTGGCGTGCAGATCACTCAGCAATTCTCCAACACGGCCGAGGCAGAGCGCGCCCTGCGCAACATCGAGGTCTATGCCGTCGTCACCATCCCGCGCGAATTTGCACGCACTGTGAAGGAGGGGCGCGCCACCCAGGTCACCCTGCTGCACAACGCGCAGATGGGCACCCACTCGGGCCTGTTGCAACGCGACGTGCGCGCCGCCGTGGGCACGCTGTCGGCAGGCATCGAAATGGCCGCACGCAACAAGCGCGGTGAGGCGGCCCGGGCCGTGCGCGTAAGCATGGAGCCCATCCACACGCAGATGGTGGCGCTGTTCAATGTATCCAGCAACTACGAGCAGTTTCTGGGCGCGGCGCTCATCCCCGCACTGCTGCATATCCTGGCCATGACGGCCGGTGCCTGGACGGTGGGCCGCGAGCTGCGCGACCGCACGCTGGGCGAGTGGCTGGGCGCGCGCCCTTTCCTGCACACCGCAGGCGCCTTGATGGGCAAGCTCGCGCTGCCCTGGGCCACGCTCACCTTGGTGGGCCTGCTGGCGCTGGTGGGCATCACCTGGGGAAGGGGCTGGCACCCGCCGGGTAACCTGGCCTGGGTGGCGGGCGCGCTGGCGCTGCTGATGGCCGTATCGCTGGCAGCCGGTGGCGCGCTGGCAGCCCTCACGCGCTCATTGCGCACGGCGCTGTCGGGTGCGGGTTTTTTTGCGGCCCCGGCGTTCGCGTTCAGCGGCGTGGCGTTTCCGCTGTCAGGCATGCCAGCCAGCGCCCGCGCCTGGGCCGAGGCCATGCCCTTCACACATTACATCCGCCTGCAGATCGAGCAGCTGCAGATGGGCGCGCCGCTGGGCACCAGCGTTTCGACCATGGTGGCGCTGCTGATCGCCACCGGGGTGCTGTGGCTGCTGGGCAGCCTGGGGCTGCATCTTGCCGCAGGGCACCCTGAAACCTGGGGAGGCCGTTGAGATGAATACACCCGCACTCCACACCACCGCTGCACCGCGCAGCCTTCTGTACGCCTGGCTGCAGACCCTGGCCATCGTGGTGCGCGACAAGGGCGTGCTGTTGCTGCTGATAGGCGCTCCCGTGCTCTACGGATTTTTCTACCCCTGGTTCTACGCCGACGAGGTGCTCACCCGCGTGCCGGTGGCCGTGGTGGACATGGACCGCACCAGCCTCTCGCGCCAGATCACGCGCTTTGCCGACGCCGACCCACGCATCGAAGTGCGCCTGGTCACCGGCAGCGAGCATGAGGCGCAACAGGCCCTGTGGCGTGGCGAGATCGAAGGCTACGCGGTAATCCCGCCCCACCTCAAACGCAGCGTGGTGCGCGGTGAAAACGCCGTGGTCAGCATCGAGGCCAACGGCGCCTATGCACTGCTCAACAAGGCCGTTCAGTTCGGTTTTGCAGAAGCCGTGGGCACTGTGTCCGCCGCGGTCGAGATCAGGAAGCTGCAGTCCGGCGGCCACAGCGCCCAGCAGGCCCAAGCCAGCCGCGCCCCGGTGCAGCTGCAAACGGTGGCGCTGTTCAACCCCATTGAAGGCTATGGCAGCTTTGTGGTGCCCGCCGTGGCGCTGCTCATCCTGCAGCAAACGCTGCTCATGGGTGCAGCGCTGCTGACGGGTACCTGGGTGGAGGCAGGCCAGCACCGCGCATGCACTACGGCCTGGCTGGGTCGCATGCTGGCGCTGTGCACGCTGGGCTGGGCCAGTGGCATCTTCTACTTTGGCTGGATTTTTGTGCTGCACGACTACCCGCGCGGCGGCAACCCGCTGGGGGCGCTGGCGCTGCTGGCCTGCTACGTGCCCGCAGTAGCCGCAATGGGCGCGCTGCTAGGGCTCTGGTTTGGCAACCGTGAACGTGCGCTGCAAGTTCTGCTGTTCACCACGCTGCCGATCGCATTTGTGGCGGGGTTCTCGTGGCCGGTAGAAGCCCTGCCCGAGCCACTGCAGTGGCTGCGCTGGCTGCTGCCCAGCACCTCGGGCGTGCAGGCCTCGCTGAGACTCAACCAGCTGGGCGCGCCGCTGCAGGCTGCACTGCCATATCTGTGCGGGCTGGTGGTTCTGGGTGCGGTTTGCACGGCGGCGGTGCTGTACACAGCGCGGCCCCTGACCAGCCCCCGCAGCAGCCGGGTCTGAAGGACCAAGGAATCACGCTGATGCGGCAGCCGCAATGCTCCCCCGGCGCAGCACCAGCGTGCCAAACAGCGTGGCCATGAGATACATGCTGACCGAGTAGATGGCTGCGGGCAGCGCCAGCTGGAAGTTGTCCAGCACCGAAAGCGCGATGAAGATGGCGAGCGTGGAGTTGTGAATGCCGATCTCAAAACTGATGGCCGTGGCCATGGATTTGTCCAGCACCGCAGCACGCGAAAGGTAGTAGCCCGATGCAAGGCTGATGGCATTGAACAGCAGCACCGCCGGGCCAATGCCCGTGAACGACTCGACCAGCGCCGACCATTCCTTGGCAATCGCGATCAACGCAAAGGCCGCCAGCACCACGGCGCTGAAGATCTTCATGGGCTTTTCCATGCGCGCGCTGAACGAGGGCACGCGCCGGTGCACCGCCATGCCAAGCACCACCGGCACCAGCACGATGACGATCACCTCCATCACCTTGCCAAACTGCAACGGCACCACCTGGCCGGTGTGTGCAAAGGTGCTGATGGCCCAATTGGTGATGAGCGGCAAACTGATGATCGACAGCACAGTGTTGATGGCGGTGAGCGAGATGTTCATCGCCACGTTGCCCCCGAACAGGTGGCTGAACAAATTGGCCGACACTCCACCGGGCGAGGCGGCCAGCAGCATCAGCCCCACGGCGTAAAGCGGCGCCACGCCCAGCAGCACGATGAGCGCATAACACGCGGCTGGCAGCACCAGCACCTGCAGCGCCAGGGCCAGCACCACGGCGCGCGGGTGCTGCAGCAGACGCGTGAAGTCGCCCACCGTGAGCGAAAGGCCCAGGCCGAACATGACAAGGCCGAGGGCAATGAACAACAGCGTGGGCAGGATGGACACAAAACTCATGGAAACACACACGCGACCGCAGCAGCCGCGCTCCATTCAATGGGGGGTAGAAACGGCTGGGGATGTCCTGCATGACCCTCGCGGCGCAGTGGTGGTGCGGATCGGGATGGGGCGCAAGGCGTCTTCTGGCAGCCAGTAGCCCAGCTATTGGCAAGAAAAGCAACGCAGCGAACCGCCCGAGGCCGCGCTATCACCGACCGCAGGGAGTTATGCAGGATATCCCTGGCTCCAGGGCAGCCGCGCCGCGTGAGACCAGGCAGCACGAACCATCCCCAGCGACGAGGCAAAGGAGTAGCAGAGGGGAGAGCGAGAGCGCTCAGGCAGCCGCTTGGCCAGTGCGCAGTCGCACGGGGCCGCTGCGCGCTTCGATGGCAGCCTGCACCTCCCTGCGCAGGCCCAGGGCAAACGCCCACTCAGCCACCACAAACAGCGGGCCGACGATCAGCCCCACCAGGTCGTCCACAAACGCAGGTTTGCGGCCTTCGTAGTAGTGGCCCACAAACTGGATCACCCAGCCCACGGCAAACAGACCGATGCCGGTGGCCAGCCACACCGCCATGCTCTGCAACGCCACCCATTGGCCGCCCACCAGCATGGCCGCCAGCAGGGCCGCCATGGCAAGGCCAAAACGCGTGTCCAGCCGGAAGTAGAAGACGCTGGCGGCCAGCGCTGCCAGCAGCGCCGGGCTCAACGGCAAAGCGCCCGCCATCCAGGTCGGGCGCGACAGCAGGATGACCACCGCAAACATGATCATCGGCACGCCCACAAAATGGGTGTGGATGTTGCGCGGGTCGCGGTGGTAGTCGGCGTACTGCGCCAGATGGTCGATCAGGGTTTTCATGGGTGTCTCCGGCTGTAGTTTTGAGCAGCATCAATACTCGCTCCGGGGCCTTGCCAGCGTCTGTCGTGCAGACGACAAAAAGGCACACTCCCAAGGCATCGCCCCACCCCGCCTCGCGCCCAATCTGCACTGCATGACCGACCCCGCCACCTATCTGCCCATCCTCCAGTCCGGCCGCTGGTTTGCCCACCTGCCGCCCGACTTTGCCCAGCCGCTGATCGCCATGGCCCACTTGCGCCAGTTGCAGGCGGGCGAAGTGCTTTTTTTGCGCGGCGATGCACCCTGCGGGCTCTATGCGGTGGTGCGCGGTGCGATCAGCATCTCGGGCACGGGTGGGCGGGCGCACGAGGCGCGCTCGGCGCTGCTCACCCGGCTGGAGCCGCCCCACTGGTTTGGCGAGATATCGGTGTTTGAC
>NZ_QAIH01000146.1 GCF_003060895.1 Acidovorax sp. HMWF029
GGTGTGGGGCGCACGGGGGCCGGTGGGGTGCAGGGAGCGCCAGCGCTCCAGCACGTCGGGCAGGTTGTTTTTGGTGTGCTCTGTTTCTGATAGCTGGTTGCGCCCGTCCACAAAGCGCTGCAGGCCTAAAAGGCTTGCATCCAGCAGGGGCTGGCGTTTGTCGTCCAGGCTCCAGCCGTCGGCTTGCATGTCGTAGAACCACACGTGGTCGGTGCCGCCGCTCATGGTTTTGGTGAACAGCAGGATGGCGGTGCTGACGCCCGCGTAGGGCTTGAACACGCCGCCGGGCAGGCTGATGACGGCGTCGAGCTTTTGCTCTTCCACCAGCTTGCGGCGCAGTTCTTTGTGGGCTTTGCTGCTGCCAAAGAGCACGCCGTCGGGCACGATGACCGCCGCCCGCCCGCCGGTTTTGAGCAGGCGCAGGAACAGGGCCAAGAAGAGCAGCTCGGTCTTTTTGGTTTTGACGGTTTGCTGCAAATCCTTGGCGGTGTTTTCGTAGTCCAGGCTGCCTGCAAAGGGCGGGTTGGCCAGGATGAGGCTGTAGGCCTCGGCGTCACCCGCCGCGCCTTCGGCCAGCGAGTCGCGGTATTCGATGGCGGGGTGTTCCACGCCGTGCAGCACCATGTTCATGCTGCCAATGCGCAGCATGGTGTTGTCAAAGTCGTAGCCGTGGAACATGCCGCTGTGGAAGTGCTTGTTTTGTGCGGGCACGCGCAGCATGTCGGGGTAGGTGCGGCGCAGGTATTCGCCTGCGGCGACCAAGAAGCCGCAGGTGCCGCTGGCCGGGTCGCAGATGGTGTCTTGCGGTGTGGGGGCCGTGAGGGCCACCATCAAGTCGATGATGTGGCGGGGCGTTCTGAATTGCCCGTTCTGCCCGGCAGAGGCGATTTTGCCGAGCATGTATTCGTACAGGTCGCCCTTGGTGTCGCGGTCGTCGAGGGGGATGGTGTCGAGCAAATCCACCACCTTGGCGAGCAGGCCGGGCGTGGGGATGGTGAAGCGGGCATCGCGCATGTGGTGCGCAAACGCGGTTTCGGCAGCAGGGCCGCCGGACATCTGCAAGCCGCGCAGGAAGGGGAAGACTTGGTTGCTGAGCACGTCGAACATCTCGGCGGGCGCCATGTTCTTGAAGCGCGACCAGCGCATGTCTTCCAGCGGCCTGCCGTTGGGGTCCAAGCCCGTAGGGATGATGCGCACGGGCTGGGTTTTGAGGCGCAGGGCTTTGTTGTCTTCGCGGGTCTGGTCGCTGTCGAGGGCGCGCAGAAAGAGCAGGTAGGTGATTTGCTCGATGACTTCAATGGGGTTGGCGATGCCGCCGGACCAGAAGGCGTTCCAGACTTGATCGACTTTGTTGCGCAGGTCACCGGTGAGCATGGGGGCAGTCTGTAGGGGGCTGTGGGAAAGCCTGAGAGTCTGCCATGGGGGGCGTGCCACAAAGGTGTGTGGCAGCGTGGGAGCACGTGTGGTGCATGTGTAGGTGCACGTGTAGGTGCAGGAGTTTCAAGGTTTTTTGGCCTTCTCCGCGCGATGGGTAAGACTTTGTAGCTATTTATTTGATAGCGTTTTGTGCGGCGCCGTGCTGCGAGGCATGTTGGGCCCCGCCGCCAGGTCGTCCAGGATGGGGCAGTCGGGCCGGTCGTTGCCTTTGCAGCAGGACACCAGGGTCTGCAGGCTGCGCTGCATGGCCTGCATTTGGGCGATGCGTTCGCTCAGGTCGTCGATGTGTTGCTGGGCGATGCGTTTGACCTGGCGGCTGGCGCGGCTGCGGTCGTGCCACAGGCCCAGCAGCTCGGCGATTTCTTCCATCGAGAAGCCCAGGTCGCGGCTGCGGCGGATGAAGTGCAGGGCGTGCACGTCGGCCTCGGTGTACTGGCGGTAGCCGCTGTCGGTGCGGGCCACGCCACTGATGAGGCCCAGCGATTCGTAGTGCCGCACCATGCGCGCCGAGATGCCCGCGCGCCGGGCGGCGATGCCGATGGGAACGGGCCAGGAGATGGCGCGGGGGGCGGCTGGTTTGCGGGGTTTTGTGGCCGACGGGCGGGCGGGCAGGTGCGTTGGTG